>JAZRXQ010000061.1:0-7069 GCA_045600305.1 Lachnospiraceae bacterium | reverse complement strand
TGTGATAAAGCAGTTGTATGCATTCCATGTATTAACCATGTTGTTGAAATTGTCATCAGGAGTATGAACCTGGAGATTATTAAGCTTTGCATGCCAGTAATCTGTAAGCTCCTTAAGCTCTGCCTCAACAACTCCATCCTTCTCATACTTGGCAATAATCTCCTTGGCAACTGCCTCAGGCTTCTGTCCAAGTACATAGATGAGCTCCTTAGTCTCTCCAGGAGCAAGTGTAAGGTCACTCTCTAATGCTCCAACTGAATTGGTGTTGTAGTTGAGATCTCCCTTAAGTCCCTCTTCGATTCCCTTGGGGTTAGCATAGCTTCTGTATGTACCTACAAATGAATCTCTGTCTCCACAATAAGCATCTACCTTTGCCTTAGCAACTCCTAAGAATCTCTCATTATCAGGATTCTTGAAAAGCTCGTTTTGTCTTTGAATAATGCAATTGCCCTCAAAATATGTACGTGTGATAAAGAGTGTATACTGAAGGTTTACCTGATCCTGCTCATAGTTATTATCATTAACAAACTCGCACATACCTGTAACTGCAAGCTTACGAGGCTTTGAATCTGTATTAGTAACCTTAGCTGCCCATACCTCATATGTCTGATCCTTGGGAACATAATATGTAACCTCAGACTTGATTGCCTGATACTCAGAAGTAATAACAGTATATGCTGTACCGTGACGGCACTCACTCTTGAATGAATCGAGAGGCTTACAAACAGGTGCCCATGATGCTGACCAGTACTCACCAGTCTCCTGATCCTTGATATATACATAACGACCAGGTGTATCATTTGCAACACCATTAAAGCGATATCTAATAACACGTCCATTAGCACCACTCTTTACAAAGCTGTATCCTCCAGCATTGTTAGAAATGATTGCGCCGTACTCAGGAGAGCCTAAGTAATTTGCCCAGGCTGAGGGAGTGTCAGGACGAGTAATAACATACTCTTTTTTCTCTGCGTCAAAATGTCCGTAATTCATTTGATAAAATCCTCCAAATATTTTTTCTATTATGTCAAACAGTCATCAAATCGCTCTGCTCGACCAATTACCCTATATATCTTGCCATCGTTGTCCATTACAGGTGTGAAATAATATTTACAATTATGATATTCTCCACCCTTAAATATCGCCCTGACAGCAACATTCTGGTATTCACCAGTAAGTGTACACTTTCTGATTGCATTTCTGTATCTGTCCACATCTTCAGAATGAATCCAGCCCTGATCCTCTACAGCAATCATATATTTATCAGTCGTCTGCTCTACAACCTCTCCATCGTCTCTCCTAACCGTCATTGACATACGGTCCTTGAGAGGGTCATACTCATAGAGAACAGTTCCTGGCATCTCAAGAAGCGCCTGCAGCTTCTTTTCGTACCATCTCTCTTGTAGCTTGTGCTTGTCCTCGATATCCTTGATATCCTGCTCTAGACGTTTCTTATCAGTTATATCTGATACCTCTGTGAAATATATCTTATTCTCATCTCTTGAACAGACATACCTAACTCGAACATATATTGTTCTGCCAGATCTCCTACTTGGCATCTCGCTGCCTGCGTAACCATTCTCCGCTGCCTTGTCAACTAAATCCTTGACAATAGGAACCTGTTCAGGTGTCAAATCCTTAAATAAATCTCTCTGGGTACGAATCTCTGAAACATCCCAGTCTAACATCTCTCCAAAATCATCATTGACAGCAATAGGTTCAAGCGTCTCTCCATCATATTCAAACATGGCAGCCGCGCCCATACAGTTGTTGAAAATGAAGAACCCACTACTATTGCGGTCAAACAATTCCTGAACATTAAATAGCTGATACTTGACGTAGTTCTGTTTTATCTCCTCTATCTTCGATTCCTTGATAAGCTTTTCAAAATCCTCAACTGAAATAGGTCTCGAGAAGAAATATCCCTGAACCATAATACAGCCTATGTCTCTAAGGAACTGAGCCTGCTCAAGTGTCTCAACACCCTCTGCTAATACCTTCATATTCAGAGCATGTGCCATCTTGACAAGTGCCTGAATAATACTTCCACTCTTGGCAGATGTGGACTCATCACTGAGGAAGCCCATATCAAGCTTAAGTATATCAAACTCAGACTTGTGCAAAAGATTGAGTGATGAAAAGCCACTTCCAAAGTCATCCATCTCAACTGTAAAGCCAAGCTGTGCAAATCTCCTAATCAGCTCTGTAAGCCTACCTGCATCATCCATGTATGCCGTCTCGGTTATCTCAATTCGGAGCATATCAGGTGTGAGATTGTACTTCTTAATCAAGCCATCAAATACCTCTGGCAAATCTGCATGCTCCAAATCCTTTCTGGAAACATTGACCGAAAGAGAAATCTTGTTGCCTTCGTCAAGCCATTTTCTAATTAGCTTGCATGCTTCTTCCCATACAAAGAAATCTACGTCATATATCTTGCCACTCTCCTCAAGAGCCGGAATAAATTCGCCTGGAGATATAAAGCCTTGTGTCTTGTGAATCCAACGACATAAGCATTCTGCTCCGATGAGCTCACCTGTGACACAGTTGTACTGAGGCTGAAGATTTAAGAATATCTCACCAGTCTTAAGCGCAGTATCCACATGACCATTAATCTCCATGCGTCTCTGCTGTCTCTCCCACATCTTGTCATCGAAGAAGATACTACCACTGGCTTCTCTGCCTTTGATTGCCTTTTGAGCTTGTCTTGCGTATCCTATCATCTCATCAAAGGATTCGCCGCGATTCTTGCTCGGCTCATATACATATATACCTGTTACCACATTGATCTCGTACTCAGCAAAATCATCCTTGAAATGCTCTCTCACGTCCCTTAAGAGGTCGTCTAACGGGTCTACAAATACATCATCCTTTTCAAGCGGCCTGACAACAACTACTCGATCTCCCGAGATACGAGCAATCATATCATTCTCATTAAGAATCTTGTTAATCGCCTGAACCCAATAGCAAAGTAATCTATTTCCCTCTTCAAAACCATACAAGGAATTGAAGTACTTGAAATCCATCAAATCTGTATATACTATGCGATATTTATCCTTAGGATTTAAGAATAAGCTCTCCTGAAAACGTCTACGGAGTCCCGCTAGATTAAGTGCGCCAGTCAAAGGATCAAACTCCGTCTGAAAAATCTCTCTAGCTCTAGCCTCCATGTAGACCTTGAGCATATTACGTACACGCTTAGCAGCTGAGTCTCTAGGCTTGGCCACATCCAAGTAATCTGCGACACCTAAATCATAAGCAAAGTTCTTGTCCTCTTCTGTAGGATATCCAGATATCGCAATAACAGGAATATCCTCTAATACTCCCTTGCCCTTGAGATCCTCCATTAGCTGAACCATATTGAGCCCGTGAAGATGTGTATTGACAATAATCAGCGCAACCTGACTATAATACATCTCCAGATAACTCATGGCCTCACTGGCAGACTTTACCGGGACGCTAATGAATCTCTGGTCAAGCAAATTATGAAGCATCTGCTCGACATTCTCATTGCTATCTATAATTATAACCTTAACTGCATTAGTAATTGAATTTATATCCATATAAAATCCTCACTAGTATGACTCTAGTCCTCTAATACATGTTCCATCCCCATTGCGATAATTGTTCGCACATGGTCATCGGCAAGAGAATAAAAAATCTGCTTGCCATCTCTCCTGCTCTTAACTAAATCACTACTCTTGAGTAATCTGAGCTGATGTGATATGGCAGACTGGGTCATACCTAACCTATCTACCAAGTCCGTTACGCACATCTCTGTCTCAAATAACTCGTTTAAAATTCTAATCCTCGTGCTGTCTCCAAAAATCTTGAAGAGTTCAGCCAAATCATATAAATCTTCTTCGCTAAAATTCTCTTTCATCAGACACTCCTAGTCATACAGACTTATACTAACATAAAATTATTGATTTGAAAACAAAAAAGTCACGAAAAATCAAATAATTTCGTGACTTTTTATAAATTATAGATTCGTTACTCTAAGTGCTCTTATTGCGTTGAGTACTGCGATGACCATTACGCCTACATCGGCAAAAATTGCCCACCACATATTTGCTACTCCAATTGCTCCAAAAATTAAACAAATAAGCTTGATTCCAAGTGCAAGACCTATGTTTTCATACACTATTCTCATACACTTTTTAGCGATTCTAATTGCCTTTGCAATTTTGATAGGATTATCATCCATGAGAACTATATCCGCAGCCTCTATAGCCGCATCACTTCCCATCGCTCCCATGGCGATTCCAATATCTGCTCTCGAAAGGACTGGCGCATCATTGATACCATCACCTACAAAAGCCACCACGTTCTTAGGATTTCCTTTTCCATCTAAAATTTTTTCAAGTTCTTCGACCTTATTTTGAGGAAGGAGTCCTGCATGAACCTCATCTATCCCAAGCTCTCCTGCAACATTATCTGCAACCGCAAGAGCGTCTCCTGTAAGCATAACTGTAGAGCTAACTCCTGCTTTTTTTATCCTGGTAATAGCTTCTGGTGCTTCAGCCTTTATCTTGTCAGAAATGATAATATATCCAGCATATACATTATCTACTGCAACAAATACAACGGTTCCCACTTCAGAGACTCCGTCGCACTCTACACCCATAGACTCCATAAGTCGCAGATTACCTGCTGCTATTCTTTTGTCACTATATGTAGCTACAACGCCCTGACCAGCTATTTCTTCAACCTCTGACACTAAGCTAGAATCTATATTACCACTCTCCTCATACGCATTCTTTAGGCTCTTTGAGATAGGATGATTAGAGTAGCTCTCAACATATGCCGTATACTCTAGCAACTGGTCTGAAGTTATATTGTTGCCATCGATTATCTCATCCGAAGGCTTAATTGCTGTAACCTCAAATACACCATAAGTAAGTGTACCTGTCTTATCCATTACAATAGTATCTGTTTTAGACAGAAGCTCCAGATAATTTGATCCCTTTACCAGTACACCTGCTTTGCTGGCACCACCGATTCCGGCAAAAAATGAAAGCGGAATACTGATAACAAGTGCACAGGGACAGCTAATTACTAAAAATGTAAGTGCCCTGTAAATCCACTCCATCCAGATATCACCTACTGCCATATCTGGTGCTAAATTATACAACATTGTAACCGCTGGAGGCAACACTGCAAGTGCCAATGCAAGTCCGCAAACGATGGGTGTATAAAAGTGAGCAAACCTTGAAATAAAAGCCTCTGATTTTGATTTTTTTGACGAAGCATTTTCTACCATCTCAAGAATCTTGGAAACTGTTGATTCGCCAAATCCCTTGGTTGTTTTAATTCTAAGAACACCACTTAGATTTATAAATCCAGAGATAACATCGTCATCAACGTTTACCGTTCTAGGAACGCTCTCACCTGTCATAGCACTAGTATCTATGCTTGCAGAACCTTCTATTACCACTCCATCAATAGGTATCTTTTCACCTGGTTGAACTAGTATAATTGACCCAATTTCAACCTCGTCTGGGCTAACCTGTCTAATACCATCATCTGTGATAATATTGGCATAATCTGGTCTTATGTCCATGAGTGCTGATATATTTTTTCTACTCTTTCCCACTGCAATTGACTGGAACAATTCACCAATCTGATAGAACAGCATAACAGCAACCGCCTCGAGATAGTCTGTCGACCTCTGAATCAATGCTATTGCAATCGCACCAATCGTCGCAAGCGCCATTAAAAAATTTTCATCTAAAAGCTGTCCTTTAATTATTCCCTTGAAGGCTTTTTTCAATATATCATAACCAATTATAATATAGGGCACTAAATACAACACGAACACCGCATAAGGATGAAGTGTCTCATTTATAATAAATATATTAAAATGCTCAAATACATTAGTAAGTACAATTAATACTCCCAACAGTACTGCAGATACAATAATTCTTCTAAGTACCTTTTTCTGTTTTTTTGTCATAACTATCCCCGCTCTTTTACTTCACAAATAAGTTCTGTATCAATATCTGTATTAGATATAGATTTCACAGTCATCCTCAACCTTTTTGCAGTTTTTAAGAACATCCTTCATAACCTTCTTCTCGTCTGCACCATCCTCAAACTCAACTATCATCTTGAGTGTCATGAAGTTTACTGTACACTCCTTAACTCCTGCAGTATTCTTAGCTGCCTCTTCCATCTTGTTAGCGCAATTTGCACAATCTACTTCAATCTCGTATGTCTTCTTCATAAATTAAATCTCCTATCATGTTTTGTTGCAATATATGAACACTTATTCATATGTTGTTTTTATTATACACGTATATAAATTTCTGTCAACTACTTTTTCTCAACTTTTTAATACAGCGTCAAAATCTATACTTTTTTTACAGTATCAATATGAATACACTGACGCTACCACATGATGCACTATGGGGCGCACTGGCTTTCAAACAGCTTTCACGCTGTGCAACCTTCGGACACGCGCATTTATGTTACGTAGCGTCTAGTTAATGCGTCGCTCAGGTGCGCATCCATGCGCAACTTCGCTCAATTTGCCATCCTTGGCAAATTCCCGCCGAAGCGCGTGCCTCGGTTCACGACGCGTGAAAAACTCATCCAGTGCATCCCCATAGCTGCCATCATTGTGGTAGCTGTCCGTGTAATGCTCCTGGCAACTGTAAATGTGTAATTGAATGTGTGCGGGTTTAAGCGATTTGCGCGTCCAGCTGTGCGCGAGGCGAGAAAATATCGAGGTAAAACTGCCACGGATGGCAGTTTTAGGGAGTTTCTGCCTGGACGGCAGAACACGACCGACCCTTGTCCGTAGGATCGATATTTTATTGAGCTCGCATAGCAGCAGCTTGGACGACGCCCTGAGCTAAACCTGTACACATCAATACACATTACAGTGGCAGGAGCATAAAATATAAGCAGTGTCAAAAGGTATACTATACGAAACCCTACAGCTTAATATTCTTTAGCAAATCCGCAAAGCTAGTCCCGATTGACTCACTCTCTGGCAAATCAAAAGAAGTCTCTTCCTCTTCCTTCTGCTCCTCTAATAAGACCTTGATACTAAGCGAAAGCTTAC
>JAZRXQ010000060.1:0-13526 GCA_045600305.1 Lachnospiraceae bacterium | reverse complement strand
AACGGTCAATAAGAGTAGTAAAAGCTCGCGCTATATAGACTCTAAAAATTCCGTCATATGAGAGATTATCCGTAGGGGTAATTTTTATTCATTTATCATTTGTCTATTTTTACAGCGATACACATGTATCGCTGTTTTTTTTCGCACAAAAATAATAGGAGGATGCAATGGAAAAGAACGTATTAATCGAGTTAAAAAATGTAAAGAAATCCTATGATGGCAAGACAAATGTCATCGAGCAGTTTGATTTACAGGTAATGGAAGGTGAGTTTGTTACCTTCTTAGGACCATCAGGCTGTGGTAAGACTACTATCCTTAGAATGATAGGTGGCTTTGAGACACCCTCATCTGGAGAGATTTTATTGGACGGAAAGGATATAGGACCTCTTCCACCCAATGAGCGCCCTGTAAATACAGTTTTTCAAAAGTACGCGCTTTTCCCTCATCTAAATGTATATGACAATATTGCATTTGGACTTAAGCTCAAGAAGATGAGCAAGGAAGAGACTAGAGAAAAGGTTAGACGTGCTCTTGAAATCGTTGACCTTGAGGGCTTTGAAAAGAGAAAGATTACGACTCTTTCAGGTGGACAGCAGCAGCGTATCGCAATTGCACGAGCTATTGTAAATGAGCCTAGAGTACTTCTTCTTGATGAGCCACTTAGCGCGCTTGATTATAAGATGAGAAAAGAGATGCAGATAGAGCTTAAGAATATGCACAAAAAGCTTGGCATTACTTTTATCTTTGTAACTCACGATCAGGAAGAGGCTCTTACCATGTCTGATAAGGTAGTTGTCCTTGCAGATGGAGAGATTCAGCAGATTGGTACTCCAGAGGAAATATACAATGAGCCCAGCAACGTGTTTGTTGCTGACTTTATCGGAGAGAGTAATATCTTTAATGGAGTGATGAAGGCTGATAAGGTGGCTAGCTTTGCTGGTGGTACATTCCCTTGCGTAGATGATTTTGCAGTTGGAACAAAAATCGATGCTGTTATTCGTCCAGAGGATGTTGATATAGTATCTCCCTCTGAAGGTCAGCTAAAGGGCGAGATTACTATGGTTGATTTCAAAGGAACCTTCTATGTAATGTTTGTTCAGTGTGGTCAGTTTGAGATGGAGATTCACACATTAAAGCAGTACAAGGTGGGTGAAGAGATTGGACTTAAAATAGAGCCTGATATGATTCATATTATTCCTTACGACACTTCTAAGAACCACTTTAATGGAACAATTAATGGATTTTCAGAGGACAAGGGACTTCATATTACCTTTGCTGATATTACAATGGATGTTCCTTTTGAAAAAATCTTCCCTACTGCCAAGGTTTCTGATGGTGCTCTTGTAAGTGAAGGAGGGTCCGTAATTGAGACTAGTGGCGTAGAAATTGTTGCATGGTTTGATCCTGCAGAAGCTGAAATGAGTGATGATGTATCAGATGCAACAGTTACCGGTAAGATTTTATCCTTCTATTATATTGGTGACCATTATAGCTATATTGTCCGTTCTAAGACAGAAGAGGATTATGTAGTAGACCACGAGGATTTGTGGAACGTTGATGACTATGTAGGTGTATCTATTTCTCAGGATATTATGCACTTTGAGCTTGTTAAATAAGGAGGAGAGAGTTGAATAATACATTTAATAGCAGGAAGCTCTTAGCGATTCCTTATGCGATATTTATGATTTTATTCGTAATATTTCCGCTCCTTGTGATTGTGTATTACGGATTTACAGATGCAAATGGAAATGTTTCTTTCTTAAATTTTGCAAACTTTTTTACCAATACTAAGACAATTGGAACACTTTTATACTCGCTTGTAATAGCAGTGACAGTAACAGTGATATGTCTGATTTTAGCTTATCCTGTTGCCTATATACTGGCAAAGGGAGAGTATGCTAGAAAGCATTCCTTTCTTATGGTATTTGTTCTTCCCATGTGGATTAACTTTACTCTTCGTATTACAGCGATGAAGGAGATTTTGACATTACTTGAGGGAAACCTCGCCTACCATCCTTTCTTAAATACAATTATATGTATGGTATACGATTTTCTTCCCTTTATGATAATGCCACTTTTCAATTCGCTTACCAAGATTGATTCGTCACTTCTTGAGGCGAGTGCAGACCTTGGAGCAACAAAGGCAGCTACTATGTTAAAGGTAGTGCTTCCACTCTCAGTTCCAGGAATCATATCAGGTATCACAATGGTATTTTTACCTGCCATGACAAACTACGTTGTACTTGATATGGTTTATAATTCTACATATATCATGGGTAGCTTGATTGGAAGCTACTTTAGCTCATACGATTGGAACAATGGAGCGGTTATTTCAGCAATTCTACTTATGCTCATTGGTCTGTTTACAATTATCACTAATAGAGCCATCAGTGGCAAGGGAGAGAAGGAGGTAGCACGATGAGAAAAGTATTTTCACATATTTGGATTTGGCTCGTGCTGGCATTTTTATATGTTCCAGTGCTAATCCTAACCTTTTATAGCTTTACCGATTCGACAATGATTGGTTCGGTACGTGGATTTTCAATGCAAAACTATGAGACACTCTTTACAGAGCCGGCACTCATTCAGATGATTGTTGGAACACTTATACTTGCTGTAGTTGTAGCACTATTATCTACAATCCTTGGAACAGTAGGAGCAATAGGTGCCTTTTACTCAAAGAAGGGAGTTAGGAGTGCGCTTGAGTTTGCAAACGAAGTGCCTGTAGTAAATGCAGATGTTGTAACTGGTTTTTCAATCTGTATTTTGCTCATTGTACTTTTCCACGTTGACAAGGCTACATATATGCCTCTCGTGGTAGGTCAGATTGCACTCTGTACACCGTTTGTATATTTATCAGTTATGCCTAGACTAAAGGCTATGGACCATTCTCTTTACGAGGCGGCACTTGATCTTGGAGCAAAGCCTGGTACTGCCTTAGTTAAGGCTATTATTCCTCAGCTTTGGCCTGGAATAGTAAGTGGATTTATGACAGCAATTACACTGTCTCTTGATGATTATTTCATCGCAACATACACCAAGCCTGCTACCTTTGATACAATATCAACCTATGTAGTTAATGCAACAAGAGGATCAAATACAACCATCAAGACTGCTCTTTGGGCACTCTCAGCGGTTATATTTTTAATAGTTATAGCAGTAGTTGTATTCAATAATGTAAGGAGGAAGGATAATGACTAAAAAAATAATAAGCTTTCTCTTTGCAGGCATTTTAAGCTTGACACCTATTATGCTCACAGGCTGCGCTGCAGCAGATTCAGAAGGAGATGTAATTGTTCTTCGCGTTTCTAACTGGGAAGAGTACATAGATGAAGGTGGATGGGAAGAGGACGAGGTTATTGACCTTGACGAAGACGTAGAGATACTCGGTGAAAATGCTCTCTATGAGGATTTTGAGGATTGGTTTTATGAGACCTATGGCAAGAGAGTCAAAGTAGAATATTCTACCTTTGGAACTAATGAGGAGCTATATAATCAGCTCACAATTGGTGATACCTATGATCTTGTATGTCCTTCTGAGTATATGATAATGAAGATGATGAGAGAGGGAATGCTAGTACCTTTTTCAGATGAGTTTAAGGATGTAGAGGATGAAAATAATTACTACAACAATGGACTCTCGCCTTATATTAGAGGTGTCTTTGACAGACTAGAAATCGGTGGTGAGAAGCTCAGTAAATACGCAGCCGGCTATATGTGGGGAACACTTGGATATGTATACAATCCCGAGTTAGTTGATAAAGAAGACGCCTCGCATTGGGATTTAATACTTAATGACAAATATGCCAAGCAGGTTACGATAAAAGATAGCGTCAGAGATGCATATTTTGCAGGAATCGGAATTTACGCAAGAGATGAGATTACTACAGATGAGTTTTTAGCTCAGGATGATTATTATGACAAGCTCGATATGATGCTTAATCGTACAGATGAGGAAACTGTTGATGCAGTAGAGGCACTTTTAACAAGAGCTAAAGATAATGTATATTCGTTTGAAACTGATGCTGGTAAGGCAGATATGGTTACTGGCAAGGTTGTAGCTAATGAGCAGTGGTCAGGTGACGCCGTTTATACAATGGACCAGGCAGATGAAGATGATGTAACTCTTTGCTATGCAGTACCAGAAGAGGGTGCTAATCTTTGGTTTGACGGCTGGGTAATGCTTGATAAGGGAATTAATGGAGATGCTGATAGACAGTTTGCTGCAGAGAGCTTCATTAACTTTGTATCAAGACCTGATAACGTAGTTAGAAATATGTATTATATCGGATATACCTCTGTTATCTCTGGTGGAGAGGATAGCACCGTATTTGATTATGCAGACTGGTGCTACTGTGCAGAGGAAGAGGATGAAGAGGACCCCATTGTAGAATATAATCTTGCGCACTTCTTTACAGATGATGAGGAAGCCTATGATGACTATACCATCGAGTGCTATGAGAGTCAGTTAGATAGACAGCTCTACGCACAGTACCCGACACAGGAGGTATTAGACCGTTCTGTTGTAATGGCTTGCTTTGATGAAGAGGGCAACTACAGAATCAATAGGATGTGGACTAATATCAGATGCTTTGATTTGGCAAGTCTATTTAAATAGGGGTGTATTATGGGGTATAAAAAAGCAGTAACCTTTAGCTTTGATGACGGCAACGAATCAGATTTAAGGCTACTGGAATTATTAAACAAATACAGCTTAAAATGCAGTTTCAATCTCAATAGTGGACTGATTGGGACAAAGGATGAATGGGACTACAATGGTTTTTTATGTAGAAAGCTAAATCCCTTCAAGGCATCATATTATGATGGACATGAGATTTGCGTTCATGGTCTTTTTCACAGAAATCCAGTAGAGCTTGAAGAGGATGAGCTTTTAAGAGAATTTGAAGATGATAAAAAGAATCTAGAAGAGATAGCTAAATATCCCATGGTTGGTGCTGCATATGCATATGGTGCCTATGATGACAGAGTAGTTGAAGTCATAAAAAGTGTTGGTCTTAAATATTGTCGTACAGTAGAGTCTACCTGGGATTTTTCGCTACAGACAGATATGCTAAGATACAAGGCAACCTGTCACTTTAGGGATGAGGACGCCTTCGATAAGATAGAAGCTTTCCTAAAGGCTGATAGTGCCACACCTAGCATTTGCTATATCTGGGGACATAGCTATGAATGTGATGGAGATAAGCTGTGGGACAGACTAGAGGATGAGTTTAAGCTTTTGTCAGGAAGAGACGACATATTGTATGGAACCAACACAGAGGTTTTTAAATATTTTGGCATGATATAAGGCACATTTATCACTAGATATAGTACGCTTGAAAAAATAATCACAAAATATTGTAAAAAGTCCTTGCATTTAAAAATCAATACTTTATACTAAATATAGTGTAGCTCAGATGGTGAGATACACTATATTTTGTTTTATGTATATTTTTATATCAGAGGAGCACATATGATAAGGATTATCAAGCGTGACGGCAAGGAAGTAGAGTTTGAAGGAGAAAAAATAGTACACGCCATCAAAAAAGCTAATGAAGGCGTCACAGATATATATCAGCTCTCAGAATGTCAGATTAATGCCATTGCCAAGGGCGTACAAGAGCAGATTGAAGAAGCTCTCTACACAGTTAGCGTAGAAGAGATTCAGGATATGGTAGAAAAGGGTATCATGCAGATGCGAGGATATGAGGTAGCTCAGCGATATGTACGTTATCGTTATACCAGAGAGCTGGCTCGTAAGGCAAATTCTACAGATGAGGGAATTCTATCTTTGCTAGAGCGTATCAACGAAGAGGTTAAGCAGGAGAACTCCAACAAGAATCCTGTTATCAATTCTACTCAGCGTGATTATATGGCAGGAGAGGTTTCTAAGGATTTGTGCTCCAGAATTCTTCTTCCTGAGGAGATTGTCAAGGCTCACAACGAAGGAGAGATTCATTTCCACGATATGGATTATTTTGCTCAAAAGGAGCATAACTGTGACCTTATCAACCTCAAGGATATGCTTGAGAATGGAACAGTTATAAATGGAACACTAATAGAGCGTCCCCATAGTTTTTCTACAGCCTGCAATGTCACAACCCAGATAGTAGCGCAGGTAGCTTCTAATCAATATGGTGGTCAGTCTTTTTCTCTAGCTCATTTATCGCCTTTTGTAGATGTATCACGTCAACAGATAAAAGAGATGGTTATCGAGGAGAGAAAGGCTACAGGTGAGGCTCTAGATGAGGAGATAATTAAAAAGATTACTGATATGCGTCTTGCTGTTGAGATATCAAGAGGTATTCAGATTATTCAGTATCAGCTCAACACTCTTATGACCTGTAATGGACAGTCTCCGTTTGTCACAGTATTTATGTATATTGATGAGGTGCCTGAGGGTCCTGAGAGAGATGACCTTGCTATGATTATCGAAGAGACAATCAAGCAGAGGATGAACGGAGTTAAAAATGAGAAGAATGTATGGGTTACACCAGCATTCCCTAAGCTTATTTATGTCCTAGACGAGGATAATATTACAGAGGATTCCAAGTATTGGCATATCACTCGACTTGCGGCTAAGTGCACAGCAAAGAGACTTGTCCCTGACTATATATCAGCTAAGGTTATGAAGGAGCTTAAGGGGGGCAATGTATATACCTGTATGGGTTGTAGATCCTTCCTTACTGTAGAGGATTCTCAGACTAATGAGGATGGCTCAAAAAAATTCTATGGTAGATTTAACCAGGGTGTAGTTACAATCAATCTTGTTGATGTAGCCTGCGCTTCTGATGGAGATATGGATAGATTCTGGACTATTTTGGATGATAGATTAGAGCTATGTCATAGAGCACTTAGATGTCGCCACGAGAGATTACTTGGTACACCTTCAGATGTTGCACCTATTTTGTGGCAGTATGGCGCATTAGCTCGCCTTAAAAAGGGAGAAGTAATTGATAAGCTCTTGTATGGCGGATATTCAACCATTTCTCTTGGATATGCTGGTCTATATGAGATGTGTGTTCGAATGACTGGAAAGAGTCATACCGATCCTGAGGCTAAGCCTTTTGCACTTGCTGTTATGCAAAGACTTAACGACAAGTGTAAGGAGTGGAAGGCAGCAGAGAATATTTCGTATTCTGTATATGGTACTCCCATGGAGTCTACTACGTACAAGTTTGCTAAGGCACTTCAGAGAAGATATGGAATAATCCCTGGTGTTACTGACAAGAATTATATTACTAATAGTTATCACGTACACGTTACTGAGCCCATTGATGCTTTTTCAAAGCTTCAGTTTGAATCTGAATTCCAAAAGCTTAGTCCTGGTGGAGCTATAAGCTATATAGAGGTTCCCGATATGCAGCACAATATCGCTGCGGTGCTTGATGTAATGAAATACATCTATGACAATATTATGTATGCCGAGCTCAACACCAAGAGTGATTACTGCTCTGATTGTGGCTATGATGGTGAGATAAAGGTTGTTAAGGATGAGGCTGGCAAGATGGTTTGGGAATGTCCTAACTGCGGCAACCGCAATCAGGATACATTATTTGTAGCACGTCGTACTTGTGGATATATCGGAACTCAGTTTTGGAATCAGGGGCGTACCCAAGAGATTGCAGAGCGAGTGCTTCATTTGTCACAATAATTATATACGAATCTTAGGGGATGCATCTTGAATAGATGCATCCTTTTTGTTATGTTTATATATGCGAGTTGATATATAAATATGGTAAATGAATGGGAGATAAAAATGAGGATTGCAACATACCAGGAGGTACTTAGTAAAAAATTTGCTCGTCAGCAGGAGTTATTAGCTCTAGGCGCACAGTGCCACGCCAATGGACACTGCTTTCATGTCGGAAAAATAAGCTTTGGCTGTAGAGACTGCTACACAGGAGAACAGTCAATTAATCTATTTCACGGAACACAGTGCATGTGTAAATGTCCTTATTGCTACTATAATCCTAGTCGTGAAGAGCAGCTCCTAAATGAACAGCAGGAGTGTAAGGAGCTTGAATTTACAGAGTACAAGCTAAAGGAGTTTGACGCCTATAAGCCAGCTATAGTTTCTCTCTGCTCAAGTGGTGAGACGCTGATGTACATTGATTATTTTGAGAGATATGCACCCAGGATTTATCCTCATTTATACAGAAAAAAGATTAGACCTTACACATTTTTATATACTAATGGAATATTAGCTGATGAGGCTATGCTTGATAGGCTTCAACGAATTGGGGTGAATGAAATACGTTTTCACTGGTCAGCCTCTAATTTTTCTGATGAGGTGCTAGAGCATATGAAGCTAGCTAAGAAAAAGGGCTTTGTCCTCACAATAGAAGAGCCTGCTTTTCCTAAGAATCGTGATGCTATCATAGAGAGGCTTCCTATCATGGAAGAGATAGGGCTCGACCACCTAGACATTGTAGAGCTTCATCTAACCAAATATAATTATCAGGCTATGGAGAAGGAATTCCCAGGAGATGATTATCTCGTGTACAAAGATTTTTTCTATCAGCTCTATGATAATGGGATGGTTTATGATATAATGGAGATTGTTTTGCGAGAAGGATATCATTTTTCTGTAATAGACTGCAATTCTGGAGTAGAGAGGTGCCGAAATAATCAGGACCAGGATGTATGCTTTAATTGGGACAGTATCGAGGGTATGTGTGATGACTGGTTTGAGGGCTATGGCTTTGAGCCTAGAATGAAAAATGGTAATCCGTACATAACATTTGGAGAATAGAGATGATTATTTATTATGTGTTTGTAGGACTTTTATCAGCATTACTTATTTCATGTATAATTGCAAATGAAGTTAGAAAAGCATATTGCTACAGGGAAATGACCTACACCCTGCTTGCGTCACTTATTCTAACCATAGCGGCGACTATGGCTTTACATAAATATGCTGAGCCAGTTGTAAATGTTCTTCTTGGATTTTTTTATACAAGTGTAGATTGGCTTTTGTTTTTCTTTATTGCATTCTTAAATAAATATTGTCATTACAAGCTTTTCAATTTTACAAGCAAGTGGGTTTTGGTTGGTGTATGTGGAATAGATTCAATCAATATACTTACTAATTCTATATTTGGTCACTGCTACAAGATGATTACCATGGAGTACGCTGGCAGAGAATTTTTTATTTCGGAGGCTTTGCTTGGATTTAGAATACATCTTGTATGGTCTTATATCTTAGTTGCAGTGGTTGCAGCTATATTAATCAGCAAAACTGTGTATGTACAGAAGTTTTACAAGTCCAAGTATTTAGGAATACTGGCATGTCTAATGGTTGTAGTAGTTGCGAATGCAATATATCTTATTTGGCCGGGTCCCATTGACTATAGTATTTTAGGCTTTGTATTAGCGAGTGTTATAGTTTATTTTGTCGCAATGGTTGCTAGTCCTAAGGCAATCCTAAACAATACACTGATGCTTACCTATGATCAGATGAAGCAGGCAATGATGGTTATTGACGATAGGGGTCAGGTTATCTATCTCAATAAACTTATGAAGGATTTCCTAAGGGCGTATCTTAAGATTGAGCCCAAGTATGAGATGAGGGCGCAGTTTGAGACAATTTTTGCTCAGTGGTGCAAGGATAATTTTAGAAATCCATATTCAGATTTCGATTATGATATGAGTACCAAGCTAGAAGGAGAGGAGGGACCAGTAACCTATTATTCCTTCAAATACAGAAGACTTGTTGACGAAAAAAAGAGACTCATTTGCTCATACATTACAATTATTGACAATACAGTAGAGATACTAAAGATTCAAGAGCAGCATCATATTGCAACTCACGATCCGCTTACCGGAATCTATAATAGAGATAGATTCTATGAGCAGTGTCAAAATATCCTTAGGCTTCATAGGGATGAAAAATATGTACTTGTTTTATCAAACATATACAATTTTAAGCAGGTAAATGAGGTATATGGTCG
Source organism: Lachnospiraceae bacterium (assembly GCA_045600305.1). Classification (GTDB taxonomy): domain Bacteria; phylum Bacillota; class Clostridia; order Lachnospirales; family Lachnospiraceae; genus JAZRXQ01. The sequence continues at coordinate 3,573 of JAZRXQ010000060.1, read as the reverse complement.
CGAAAAGGCAGACAGGATGCTCGTAAGTATAGGACGCGCCATGTCAAAGGCTTGTAGAAAGGGTGACGTTTATGGCAGACTTGAGAACGATAAATTTGCCTATATGCTTCCAAAGGAAAACTATAGAGAGCTTACCTTTATCACCTTGCCTGCACAGGTTGTCAAGATAGACGGAGAGGTTAGTTATCCCTTCCCTTGCTATATAGGTGTTTATGAAATAGAAGATCATGATATGCCAATTAGAGAGATATGTGAAAAGGCACTTCTTGCAGAGGAGTCAATAAAGGGAAACTATACCAAGAGACTTGCTTATTACGAGGAGAATTTAAAGTCTCTTGACAAGATAAGAATCGAACTCGCAGATGAATTAACTCCGGCAATTGTAAATGGACAGTTAAAGCTTTATCTCATGCCGGAATATAATCGCGAGGGAAAGATGATTGGTGCAGAGGCACTTGTACGTTGGGATCACCCTAATAAGGGCATGCTTTTACCAGAGCAGTTTGTGGAAGCTTTTGAACGTACAGAGAGAATTTGCGAAATAGACCAGGCAATGTGGGAGCAGGCATTCCTCACGCTTGCAAGATGGAAGATTATGGGGCGCACTGACCTTTATATTTCTATCAATGTCTCCACCAAGAATTTCTTTTTTACTGACGTTTATACAAGACTTATACAGCTTGCAAAAAAATATGATGTTAGTCCAGAGAATGTCGTATTAGAGATAACAGAGAGGACGATTCTCACAGATAGACCCAAGCAGGGTAAGCTGATAGACAGACTTCGCCGCGCTGGCTTTAAGGTGGTGCTTGATCACTTCTTAAACGAGGGTGCACTCATGCGCTTTGAAGAATATATCAAGGTTGATGGTATCAAGCTTGATTTTGGACAGCTTCAAAAGACAAAGGATGTTGAGAATACTAAAAATATGCTATTTACCCTAGGAAAGATGGCAGCATCTGTTAATATGCCCATTTATGCGCAGTATATAGAGGATAGAGGATTAGAGGCACAGCTTAAGGCGATAGGCTGTGAGGTCTTCCAGGGAAGCCTATACGCTGATGCAATAGTGGCAGAGGATATAGAACTGGAATAGTTAGAGGTGGACTAATGGGTAATAAAAAGAAAAAAATATTGATTAGAATTGTGGCTATTGTTCTTGTAGCTGCGATGGTAGTCGGTGTTATGGTTGGAATAACATTTAGTTGTGTGGCTTGATTTTAGAGAGATAAGTTATGATTGCTATAATTGATTATGATGCTGGTAATTTAAAGAGCGTAGAAAAGGCGTGTGCTTTTTTGGGTGCAGAGGCTAAGATTACAAGAGATAGAAAAGAAATATTAGCAGCCGATAAGGTTATACTTCCTGGTGTTGGTGCTTTTGGCGATGCCATGGACAAGTTAAAAAAATATGAGATGGACAAGGTTATAAGGGAAGTGGTAGGCGAGAATAAGCCTTTGCTTGGTATATGCCTGGGACTTCAGCTCATGTTTGATGGAAGTGATGAGAGCCAGGGTGTAGAAGGACTTCATCTGATGGCGGGTGATATAGTTCGTATCCCTGATGAAGGAGGACTTAAGGTTCCGCATATTGGGTGGAATTCATTAGAGCTTTGTAATAATGGAAGACTTTTTGAGGACTTAGATTCTAATTCATATGTTTACTTTGTGCATTCTTATTATCTCAAGGCTAGAGAAGAAAGTATTGTCAAGGCAAAGACTTCATATGGAGTGGATATACATGCGTCAGTTGAATCAGGCAATATATTTGCTTGTCAGTTCCATCCCGAAAAGAGTGGTAGTGTAGGACTTAGTATTCTTAAGAATTTTTTGGATATTTAGTTGAATTTTTTGGAGTAATATATGCATACAAAGAGAATTATTCCCTGTCTTGATGTCAAGGATGGCAGGGTAGTTAAGGGCATCAATTTTGTTAATCTAATAGACGCTGGAGATCCAGTGGAGACGGCAGCAGCTTATGACACTGCAGGAGCGGATGAGCTTGTTTTTTTGGATATAACTGCATCTAGTGATAATAGAAATACAGTTGTAGATATGGTTCGCGCAGTAGCTGAAAAGGTTTTTATTCCTTTTACTGTCGGTGGCGGTATTAGAACTGTAGATGATTTTAAGGCGTTATTAAGAGAAGGCGCTGATAAGATTTCTGTTAATTCGGCTGCAATTATGAGACCTGAACTCATCGCAGAGGCAGCGGACAAGTTCGGAAGTCAGTGTGTTGTACTTGCAATTGATGCAAAAAGGCGGCCAGATGGCGGCTGGAATATCTATAAGAATGGTGGTCGAGTGGATATGGGAATTGATGCTGTGGAATGGGCAATTCGTGCTGAAAAGCTCGGCGCAGGAGAGATACTTCTTACATCTATGGACTGTGATGGCACCAAGGCTGGATATGATGTGGAGCTTACAAAAGCTATTTCTAGTGCGGTTAAGATTCCTGTCATTGCATCTGGTGGGGCTGGTACTTTGGAGCATTTTTATGACGCACTTACAGAAGGGGGAGCAGAGGCAGCTCTTGCGGCTTCGCTTTTCCACTACAAGGAGCTTGAGATTAAAGAGGTTAAGGATTACTTGCATACGCGAGGAGTTTCTGTGAGAAGATAATAGTTTAAGGACGTTACTAGGTGGCTATTTGGCAGAGTAAAACGTCCTTTTTTAGAGGAATATTATGAGTGCAATTACTAATGACTGGCTAGAGGTACTAGAGCCTGAATTTAAGAAGGCTTATTATAAGGATTTATATAATTTTGTGAAAATGGAGTACTCCAAGGTGGTTTGTTATCCTCCTGGAGATGAGATTTTTAATGCGTTTCATTTTACTCCTTTATCTAAGGTCAAGGTTGTGATACTAGGACAGGACCCTTATCATGAATATAATCAGGCTCATGGACTCTGCTTTTCTGTTAAGGAGTCACAGTCTGTGATACCGCCGTCACTTGTCAATATTTATAAGGAACTGAATGAGGATGTGGGCTGTTATATCCCTAATAATGGATATCTCAAGAAATGGGCAGACCAGGGTGTGCTCTTATTGAATACGGTGCTGACAGTACGTGAGCATGCTGCCAATTCTCATCAGCATAAGGGGTGGGAGTTGTTTACGGATGCGGTTATTAGAGCACTTAATGAACAGGATAGACCGATTTGCTACATGCTCTGGGGAAAGCCTGCGCAGACTAAGTGTGACTGCGTGAACAATCCCAAGCACCTTGTTCTTAAAGCACCTCATCCTTCACCTTTGTCGGCTTATAGAGGATTTTTTGGATGCAAGCATTTTTCTAAATGTAATGAGTTTTTGGTGGCTAATGGGTTGGGGGCTATTGATTGGCAGATTGAGAATATATAAGGGATACTAAATTACATATTTACAGTTGTAGGAGCGGCAGTTGTGTCAAATAGTATACTTTTTTGACAGTATCAATATGAATACACTGACGCTACCACATGATGCACTATGGGGCGCACTGGCTTTCAAACAGCTTTCACGCTGTGCAACCTTCGGACACGCGCATTTATGTTACGTAGCGTCTAGTTAATGCGTCGCTCAGGTGAGCAT
>JAZRXQ010000059.1:0-11198 GCA_045600305.1 Lachnospiraceae bacterium | reverse complement strand
GCTACTCTTTCCCGTTTTATTGTTAGTTGAAACTGTAAGCTTTTGACCTGCCTTTATAGTCTTTGACTTTTTCTTCTTGGCAGTCTCATTATATGTAACCTTGACCTGACCTTCTAATAGATATACATAGGTCTTGGTAGTCTTCTTTTTCTTATCAACTACAGTCTTGACCTCTCCAATAGTTCCTCTGATTCCGCAAACCATATTAGAGGTCTTAATCTCAAAAGACTCCTTAGAGGTGAGTTTTTTTGATACATCAAAAAACACTGACCCCTTGTCAATTACAAGATCTAAGTCCTTGCCTGACTGCTTAACAGTTACAGCACTTGATTCCTCCACAAGCGCAGCCTTAGTATCATCTAATAGAATATTAGCCTTGGCCTTGGCTGCTGTGGTTAGATTATCTCCACTTAATAACCTTGTACCGTTTTTAATAGTCTTGTTCTTGTTTTTAGAGTTTTTTAGGGTAACCTTGCCCTCAATACTCTCCACTCGCATGTTTTTTGCGGTATTTGCTGCTTGAACACCCTCAGTATCTACTACTACTGATGTCATAAACATCGTAATTGCAACAAATAGTGCAACTACTCCATAGCCCACCCTTTTCATCTTGATCCTCCTGTAAACAACTTACTGAATAGTATATACTATAACGCCAGCATTCTTCTTAATTGATTTTACTGCTGATAACTTCTTAAGCTTTGCTAATGACATACGCTTAATAGTCTCAGCTTTTCCTCCGCCCTGCGTAAGGCCTACAACGGGCCACTTGCTACTCTTCGCATCTAATGTATAGCAGTTTTCCACTACTGCACCGTCATTTAATGCACCCGCAATAAGACCTGCTCTCTTATAACCATATTTGCACTTCTTTGCAGTCTTAATCTGCCCAAGGTTGTAGCAGTTTGTGAATTTAACGTAATGATTCCACTGAGCTATTCCGGCAACTCTATCATCCTCATAATTATGTAAAACAACCCCTGTGTTTACACAGTTTTTAACAGTCGCCTTCTTAGACTTATTACCAGTTGTTATGGCTGCAATTCCACCAACCCAGCCACCTTCGATTTTACCTTCGTTAACACAGTCGGTAATTGACCAGCTATATTTAGTTTTATTATCATAACTGATGGAACTGACAATTCCAGCGCTCTGCATCCAAAGTGCCGTATCCCTTGCCACAATGTGACCTGTATTCTTGCAATATTTAATAGAAGAATTACCGTTATTGGAATTCATGGTCGCCACAATACCAGCCACATCTGAACCAACAAAAAAAGTATTCTTATCTACCAGCTTCTCCGTTGATGTAATATCGCCTCTGTTCTCACAGTGAGAAACATAACCCTGCATCCTAGCAGCTATACCTCCCACATAACTGCAGGCAGTAGCTGTAATCTTTCCTGTATTAAGGCAATTTGTTATTTCACACATACTCTTGCTATCATTGGTAGCTAAAATACCACCTATATCGTAAGCATATTTTGCAGATATATTGCCGTTATTGACGCAATCTGTTATCCTACAATTCGATGCTCGACTTATTATTCCACCTGCATATACATTCTGACGCGTACCCTTTTGCTTTTTGGCAGTAGCTAAATCATATTTTGTGTTAATCACTATTTTACCATTGTTGGTACAAGCTGAAATACTAGGATTAATTGTTTTATTTGTATCACTCATGCTTAAATCAGTAAGTGTTCCTACAATTCCTCCTACTTCTCCAAACACATTTTTGTCTGCTGGTGAATTAATAGTTATCTTCGCATTATTAGTACAGTTTTTCCAGTCTAATAAACCCTGTCCAGCAAGTCCTCCAACCCAGAAATCATATGAACCATTTTTATTCTTATTAACATTATATGTGAGAGAACCAGACACACTACAATCCTCTAGATTCGTAGCAGATCCTGTTATCATTCCTACACGTAAACCATTGTCTGCAGACATTGTCATATCGACATTGATATTCTTATAGTACCCAGTGGTATTTGCTGTTGCACTAATAGAATCAACAAGTCCTCCATTGCAATCTCCCCAAACATCTGACATATCTCTGTTCTTAAACTCTGAAATACCATTTTTTACATTGATATTCTCATAGACAGAATCGAATGTTCCTCTGGCAAATACGGGGGTATTTTTCATATAAAAATGAGAAATATTTAAATTCTTAATAGTCGATTCATTAGTATTATAGAATAGAGAATTATCCTCTCCATAAAGACCATAAATCGTATAGCCCTTGCCATCTAAATTAGCCCAGTTAAAGGAATAGTGCTCTCCGTTCTGAGTTGTTGGATTATCTAGCTGGTTCTTAGGCGCAGTAGTCTTAAAGCTCTTGTAATCCAAATAATTGTCATTAAAATAAATATCATTAGCAAGCTCGAAATAGGTAATATGGTCTATACCATACGAGCCGTTTCTCTCCATATCCCTTCTCATGAGCATCAAATCATCAACTGTGGATATCTTATAGGGATTAGAAATAGTGCCATCTCCGCCAGAATACTTTCCCTTAAGACTCTCCAAGTATCTATCTATCTCACTCATTGAAGAATCATCTGCATATGCATTTGTAGTAGCGTTGATTGCTATACTCATAGACATAGCAGCTGCCGCAATCATAGCCACACTCTTTATCAAAAATCTTCTCATAGATTGGACTCCTTAATCTCGTATCCAGGCGTAAATCTCCGCGCTTGTGATACAATCTCATCTTCTAATAATGTATTATACATATCAAAGTAATATCTCGCAACGTAAAATTAGGGATATACACCAATTATGCACATCCCTAACAACTACTAAATAATATGTTTATCGTTTTACAATCACAACTGTAAGGTATCCATTGTCATCACTTATATTATCAGCACCTGATGCGACCTCTTCATTATCCATGCCACAGTTTGAAACAGCGTATACTATCGCATTCTCGTTTTGTTCTAATTCAATGAGTTTTTTCTTAAGCACTGATAGGTGCTTACCTGATTTCATGAAAACTAATGTACCCGAAAGCTTGAGTGCGTCGTCCACATCCCCACTGCCTGGAATGATGTGAAGCTCTTCCTTTCCAAGTGTAAGTGTTATTCCTAATCTACTTGCTGCGGCTGAAAATGATGATATACCGCTAATGCTCTGGGTCTTGTAGCCATCATTTTTAACCAGCTCATCTATATAGGCAAAGGTAGAATATATGCTGACATCTCCTATCGTAAGAAACCCAACAGACTTATTATTATCGAGCATATCCTCTATCTGGGTGGCTACATCTCTATGAAACTCTGATAATTCAGGTTCTTTCATGGACATGGGAAAGGGGATAAAAATACATTCTTTGCTGACGATTTCTGGGAGCACCTGGGCTGTAATACCATATGCCCTACAGCTCTCTTTGTCCTTGGCAGGAAGTATGAGTACATCTACTGATTTTATTATCTTTTCTGCCTGCTTAGTAATTAGCTCTCCATCGCCCGGTCCTACCCCTATGCCATAGAGCTTAACCTCTAATGGTTTCTGACTGGCTGCGTAGGCGTCTCTTCCCATTTTAATTATCTCAACTACCTTGTCATAGTTATCAGCCCTATGAGGGAAGCTACAGTCTGTACATACCTTTATGCGTCTGCCATCAGGCTTTTCCTTGTACTTATTTATCCCTGGACAAATCTCCCATGAATAAAATGGGCAATAACAAAATAGGCAGTTTACCTCACCCTCACACTTATGGCAAGGATAGTACTGACATTTATTATTTGAAAAAAACTTTGAACTGTTCTCCATATTAACTCCTGCATGATGCGTAGTATAAATGTGGATATCCCCAAATATGATTTTTACCTACATAGCCCCATTTATAGGACTTTCCCGTAGTAGGCTTTGTTGCTACAGCGTCAGTCCCTTGCGCGGTGCTGTCATAATAATGAAACTCATGACCTCTGATGTGATAGTCTCCCATCTGTATATCCACGTAGCCAAATCTACAGAGCTTTTTTGTGTTATAACACTTGCCACTGATGATGCCTACCATGTCATGACTAACCCCAGCTTCATCTTCTATACTGTCATGTAGATACATGAAGCCGCCACACTCGGCAATTGAGGAAGTGCCATTTTCTATCGCTGATTTGATGCTATTTCTCATGGAAATATTGGCTTCTAGCTCAGCTAGTCTAAGCTCTGGATAACCGCCCCCTAGAAGTATTCCTGTTATATTATCTGGAATTGCTGCATCATGAAGAGGTGAAAAATAAACAAGCTCAGCTCCAGCACTCTCTAGCTGTCTTAGATTTTCTTCATAGTAAAAACAAAAGACCTCATCTCTTGCCACAGCTATGCGAGGCGTTGTGTTCTTTTTTATCATCCCGATATCTTCTAGGAGTTTAATAAAGTCACCATTACTTTTTTCGTACACGTTATCCTCTATATGAGAAGCAGCTGAAGCTATATTTATAATCCCATCAAGATTAACTGTTTCATTTACCTGTGTTGCGACTCTATTAAGTCTTGCAGTTAGGTCTTCTATCTCATGAGGAAGCTTAAGCCCTAGGTGTCTACTATCAAGTGAGACATCTTCTAATCTAGGTACATATCCAACAAGAGATACACCCGTTTCTTTTTCTATAAAAGGTGCAATCGTGCTAAAGTAACTGGCTGATATGTTATTGAGGATAATGCCCTTGATGAGATTAGCCTTATCATCAGCTAATATTCCTTTTATCACAGAGATAATTGTAGGTCCCATTCCCTTTGCATTAACTATGAGCACAATAGGTGTATTGGTCTTACTGGCAAGCTCATAGACCGAAGCTTTATTTGATACACCGCCAATGCCATCGTAGATACCCATAGCACCCTCGATAATCTGGATTGCATCTGACATATTTCTATCAATAATCTCACACGAATTATCAGCTTCATTACCCCAAGACAATAACTTCATAATGTGTTTCTCGTCAGAAAAAAATGTATCTAGATTTTCCGAAGGGACTCCCACTACCTTTGTATGAAACATGGGGTCGATATAGTCTGGGCCGCATTTAAAAACGCGTACATTATGTCCTCTATTCTTGAGGACCTTAAGTATGCCACATGTTATTATTGTTTTTCCACTTCCACTGCCTATGGCAGATATGATTATTCTTCGCATATAATTCCTTCTAGATCACGAATCTAGTAATACATTTATTTTACACTCTTAAATCTTATACCTTTAGATACCCTTATCAACAGCGAATAATCGTGTGATAAATAACCCCTCTTCACTGACTGCTACTTCATCCCATATACTAGATGATGCATTATCTGATGCACAATCAATTACGCCATGAAAAATCTTTTGATTCTCGTACGAAATATTGTAGCCTATATCTATACCTATTTGAAAGTTCTCGCCTATTCTCTTTGTCGATTCGATAGCTTTTCGAATTAGATTTTTTAATACGTTAAAGTCTGCCCTTCCAGACATGAGAAGCCAGACCTCATCTCCCCCATCTATAAGCTCCGCTACAAGATTACTTATCCTATTTAGATTATCCTCATCATCTGATTTGCCATGCAGACTCTCAAGACGAGCATGGGTATAGTCAACTCCTAATGATGCTGCGAAAGCTGAAAATGATGAAATGCCAGGCAGTATGTTTATCTCATCACATCTACCCCATTCGCATAGCTTCCTATGTAGCTTGATAGCACCACTATATATGCCTGTATCACCTGAAAATAGAATCGCCACATGAATATCACCATTATCATCTACTGAAGTTAGCTGATCCTTTAAATCCGAAATAATATCATCTGGCATATAGATTGATTTTGTTATGGCATCTACACGTATAATATCCTTCAAGGACGAAAGCATCCTGTTAGCTCCATAAACTATATCTGCTACTTCTATAATCTCTTTTCCAGCAAGAGTAAGGTAGGCTATATTGCCCATTCCTATTCCTACTAGAGAAACTTTAAGGAGTCTTTTACTGCTAGTAGTCTCGCCACTAGCTACGATAGCTTCTATAAATGAATTGTTCTCTAGCCATGTAATACACTCATCTACCGACGACACAACTGTCACTTTAGAATCCATATTCTGATTATCTAGAGAACTTGCATCTATTTTTATTTGCTTCTCGGTAGGTCGTTCAATCACATGTACTGTGACACCACAATTTTTTGCAGCTAAAAGCTTCTCCTCATATCCTCCATTGGTGCCACTGGATTTGGTCACCATGTGCCTGATATCGAACTGTTGTAATACAGCCTCATTCATAGCAGTTGTGTGAGGTCCATACATGGCGATGATATGTCTCTCATCAATGCCTTCCTGTCTACACAATTCTATTGAATCTATTGTAGGCAATACCCTCGCATAAATTCTATCTCTAAGCTCATCATCCTGAGTGAAGCAAGCTAGTTCCTTACTTCCAGTTGTCAAAAGTATATTCCCAGTTGTAGACTTAAGGGTCTCTACAAGCTCTCCTGTATTTTTATATGTCATAAACATATCAGAAAAGCTAGTGTTATGTGTTCCTTCTAAACTAACACTCTCACTTCTACTAACTCTAAGATATTTAATGCTCATTTTCTCGCAGACATTTTTAATTATACTAGTTACAATCTCTGCATAGGGATGTGTCGCATCAATTACAGCATCAGGCTTATTTTTTTCAAAAAAAGCCTCCATGTCATCTGCACTCATACGCCCTACATGTACGTCTGCAAAATCCGAAGAACTCATGACATTTTCGCCACTTTCTGTAGCTACACATACAATGTGTCTAGTAGCCTTTGCCGATAAATATTCAGATATTTTTCTCCCTTCAGTTGTTCCAGAAAAAATAATTATCATGCTAATTCCTTAAGTATCCTCTTGGTGTGATTAACTTGCCATCTCTAATATATGAGCTACTATTACCTATGAAGCATGTGGTAAACATATCCACCTGCTCCTTGGCGAGTTCTGCTAGCGTACCCGTCCAAGCGTAGGTATCATCCCTGCCAATATTTTTAACATATCCACAAGCCTGATTCTCTGGCATTATCTCCATAAGTATACCACAGGCTCTCGCCAGATAATCCGCTCTCTTATGACTGCTTGGATTATATAGAGCTATAACAAAATCTCCTGTTGCCGCGCCCCTTAGACGCTTTTCAATCACATCCCAGGGGGTGAGTAAATCACTGAGACTTATGGTACAGAAATCATGATTAATTGGAGCACCTAAAACTGCTGCTCCAGAAAGCACCGCTGTGACTCCTGCAACGACTTCAATCTCCACAGCCTTCTCAAGGACTTGCTCGTCATATTCTGGCAACAGCTCATAAATTAGACTAGCCATACCATAGACGCCTGCATCTCCACTACATATTAGTGCAACTGTCTTGCCAGCAATAGCCTCTTCATAGCATAGCCTACAACGCTCAACCTCTTGCTTCATTCCTGTTGTAAGCTTTTCTTTTTTTGAAAAATCCTCGCCTAACAAATCCACATACTTGGTGTAGCCAACGATTACATCCGCCTGCTCCAATACCTTTTTTGCTAAAACTGTCATCTGGCATTCCTCACCAGGTCCAATTCCAACTATATAAATCTTGCCCATAGATGCTCCCAAAAATAATTTATATATTTTCCTCTCTCAATTTTTCCCTTAAATAAGGTAGTCCAAATTCAACTATTCCTCGGCCAGCAGCCACTATAACCCCGGCATCCACCAATCTTTTTCTATACTTTTGAGCGTAGTCTACGGTTACACCCATTCGCTTTGCAATCTCAGAAATCTTGCTATTTTTATCATCAACAGACATAGCATTTAGAAAATCTATATCTCTCTCAGAAAGTGCTCTTAGTGTTGTCGCACATATATCATCCTTAAAATCTTCCTCTGCCAATCTGATTGCTCTTTCTATTCTCTCATCAGATATTGCACCATCCTCACTTGCTGCTGAAACTATAGCATGTCCCACTAACTGCATCATATACGGAGAACCACTTGCTACATCTGTTGCCAATTTTACTTTTTCTTCATCAATTTTAATCCCAAGTGCTCCAAAAGTATCTAAAAAGTAATAATATATATCCCTATTTCTGAGTTCCTCAACCATAGTCTTTTTTGCTCTGTTGAGAAATGTTAAAACCCTATCGTTGAGTACATTAGATACTGCAGCTGGTAATCCTGCCATAATCAAAGCAACATCCAATCCCTCTCCAACCATCTCCTGATAGGTAACAATTAATTTTCGTACTTCTATAGAATTAGCCTGTAACTCATCTATAAGTATCAAAAGTCCTTTTTTCTTTTTTGTAAGTTCTCTTGCTACTGATACCAGCCTCGACTGGGCTGTTGTGTTACTATCATTTGCAAATGAAACTCCTGCTGAAAAGCCCGCAGCTCCTACAGATATACCTGAAATTCTAGTTTGACTATCATCATTTATTTTTTCAATTATTCTGTCTAACATATCGTCCGACGCAATTGTAGGATTAGCCACGCAATAACCCTTTTCTCGCGCCAAATCCGCAATTTCCCATAGTAATACTGTCTTACCAATACCTCTTGGTCCCAACAGAATAAGCGCTCTATCTTTTGTTCCAGGATTAGTCTCTAACGCATATTTAACATCTATGAGAAGACTATCTCTACCAACTAGTAAACTTGGCCTATTTCCAAATGATGGTGCAAATACTGTATCTTTCATTTTCCTTTTTTTCCTGTTCTTTCCTATTTTTTCTTTTCTTTCCTATCTTTTCCTTTTTTATATCATAAAAATGCGCGCACAAAATGTCAAGCAGAATAAGTTTCTGAAATCAAAAAAAATATATAACGAAATACTATATAAAAAAGCTTAATTCAATAGCTAAACTACATCGCTTCATTGCCTAAATTCTGTGGTAAATTTATTCACACTTTACGATTGCAATTGTCATTCCCTCTCCCGATGTCTTACGAAGAACAAACTCCCCCCTATTATTGGATAATACCATTGCGGCGCGTTCGCAGACATTACCTATGCCAGTCTTTTCTTTTACAAAAACAGACTCTGTGTATTCACCTTTTGCTTTTTCTAGTATCTCTGTTGTAAATGTAATGAATGGTACACAAAGTCTTTTTCCTAAATCTATGAGGCAGGGTTCGTCTGCCTTTAAGTCAATTGAGCCAATTCCTCCTATTTGCTTTTTGTCTATTCCTAGCTTCTCTATATTATTACATAAAAAATCATATAGCTTGCCCGCGTCCGTTCCACGCCTGCAACCGATTCCAACTGCGTATTTTCTGGGACAAAGTATGAGACTGTCTGTATTTTCATACTTATGATTATTTACGGACGGCTGATTTGCAATATTTTCATTTACTGAATATACATTTTTACCATTCTCTATGAATTTCTCACTAGTAGTCATCACAGGTATCGTATCAGAAATGATAACGTCAGCAGATTCTGAGGGGAAGTTTTCAATAGCGAGGTGAATTGATTTTCCCTCTAGTGCCTTGGTGCTTACCTTGGCTATGCCCTCGCGATTCATTATGGCGAGATTATTCTCTTTTGCAAATAAATCTACCGAAAATACTCCCTCTATATCTGTAGCGGTGGTGATGACTGGCTCTGCCCCAACACAGTCTGCTATTAGAAGTGCCAACTCATTAGCTCCGCCCATATGACCAGATAAAACAGGTATAACATGGATTCCAAGCTCATCCATTACGATTACTGGTACGTCCTCTAGCTTATCTTTTACAATAGGCGCAATTGCACGAATTGCTATTCCCATAGCACCGATAAAGAGCATGGCAGTATGCTCTTTATTACGCGTAAAAGCCCACTCATAAATCGAATTCTCTACTTCATTTACAACAAAACCTTCACTTGCACTTGCTTTTTCATCAAAGCTTTTGTATTTTGCCCAAAGCTCAATTTCATATTCACTTATATTTTTCTTCTCCTGAAAAGCCTCTGCCAGTCGTCTAGATAACTGCATTCCTTTTTCTGTGAAGCTTATAACTGATATTTTCATTACTTGCCCTGCCTAAACCCGGTGGTAAAATCTGGTGAATACAGCTTGCTTCTGTCGCAGTCTGTTTTTCCTATTACATCCCCTACGAGAATAAGTGCAGTATTTTTAATATCCTGAACTTCCTCTAAATCAGGAAAAGTCTCAACTGTGGCATATACTATTTTTTCCTCTGGCCAGGTTGCCTTGTAGACTATAGCAACAGGTGTATCCTTAGAGTATCCGCCCTTAAGTAGCTGTTCTCGCACATTCTCCATCATCCCAGCACTCAGATAAATCGCCATAGACGTCTGATGTGTTGCAAATGAAGCTATCCCCTCACCCTCAGGCACTGGGGTTCTCCCTTCTGCTCTAGTAATAATAAGTGACTGCGATATTCCTGGCAGCGTGTACTCCAGATTAAGTGAAGCTGCCGCCCCAAAACATGCGCTCACTCCAGGGCAGACCTCATAAGCAATGCCCTCTTTATCTAATATATCCATCTGCTCTCTGATAGCACCGTATACACTGGGGTCTCCCGTATGTAATCTCACAACCTGCTTTTTAGCTTCAACCGCGGGAATCATCACATCCATTACCCCTTCAAGCGTCATCGTGGCACTGTTGTATATCTCACAACCCTCTTTTGCATAGCCTAGTAGCTCTGGATTAACCAAAGAACCCGCATATATAATCACGTCTGCGCTCTCAAGGGGTCTTTGTCCTCTCACTGTTATTAAATCTACTGCGCCAGATCCTGCGCCTACAAAATAAACCTTCATAATCCCACCTAACTGCTGCACCAACAAAAAATCTAATGCTCAAAAAAATTCACATGCCTACATACAGTGTTCTTTTATCTCTTTTAACAGCTCATCTGCCCCCTTGCTCTTTGCTAAAAGTCCATGGCTGTTAGAATACATTATGCACTCAATACGAAGACTTTGCTCTGCCCTATCTTCTAACTGACTCATTATCTTATCCATTACATGAGCCATAACCGCATCTCTATATCCTGCTTGCTCTAGGATATTAATAGCATCCTCAGTCACTACGCACTCACCAACTCTTTTAATAACATCAGCTACATCAACCCCTTGCGCTTCTCCAACTGCCCCCAGACAATCAGCAAGAACTGCCATACGGTTATCTCCATACTTGGAATGTGTATTCATCATCCCACCAGCAATCTTGACGAGTTTTCCGATGTGTC
>JAZRXQ010000058.1:0-4534 GCA_045600305.1 Lachnospiraceae bacterium | reverse complement strand
TAAAACGCCCCTCATCGCATGATATTATTTTATCACCTACTGCGACTTTGGCAGCCTCTAATATGTCATGGGGTACTCCTATGGAATTTGCAAAATCATTGGTCGTTCCCACAGGAATATATCCTAATACTCCTTTATATCCAACCTGGAGTGATGCTTCAATCAAATTGTGGATTGTTCCATCTCCTCCTGCACATATTATTCTGTCTCCGTCGAAATTTTTAATATTCTCCTCAATATTTCGACCAGTCGGAATTAAGGTCAATGGCTCTTCATCTGATAAAAGCTCAATAATATTACCTAGATTTTGCTTTATTATTCCTTTTCCTGAAACTGGATTATAAATAAACGCCTTCTTACTCATATGCATATCCCTACATGAATACTACTGTTTCCTCAAGCTCCTTGCGTACTCCGTGATTGGGGTTTGTTGTTGCATCTGCTGCCGCATAGCCTAAATCTAACATCATAAGTACTTCTTCATTTTCGGGAAGATTTAAAAGCTTTGCCATCTTGTCTGGATTAAAACAGTTCACCCAGCACGAATCTAATCCCGCATTCTTTGCAGCTAATACTAAATGTGTAGCTACTATTGTGGCATCCTCTGTACCAGATGTCCTGTCACTCTCAGGATATGTATATACGTTGTTTTTGTCATATGCAACTACAAGAACAGTTCCAGCATTGTATCTGCAAGGACTTACTTCATCTATCTTCTTGAGCAAGTCTTCAGACTCTATTACATATATTTTCTGTTCCTGTAGATTTTTAGCAGTAGGAGCAAATCTGGCATCCTCTAACACCTTCATTAATGCCTCTCTATCTGCCTTTCTTCCATCATATTTTTTACATGATTCTCTTTCTCTTACTAATGTACTATATTCCATGCTTTTCTAATTCCTCAATTATAATCTTAAGTGCTTTAATTCTTGCGTATTTCTTATCATTTGCCTCTAACACATGCCAGGGCGCGTTAACTGTGGATGTTTTTGCTATCATTTCATCTACTGCAATCTCATAATCATCCCATTTTTCACGATTACGCCAATCCTCATCAGTTATTTTCCACTGTTTTTCAGGTGTATTCTGTCTGTCAGTAAATCTTGCAAGCTGTGTCTCATTGTCAATTTGTACCCAGAATTTGATAACTATTGCTCCGCTATCTGTAAGGTCACGCTCAAACTCATTTATCTCATTATACGCACGCTTCCAGTCGTTTTCTGAGCAAAATCCTTCGAGACGCTCCACCATTACTCTGCCATACCAGGTCCTATCAAAAATCGCAACATGACCTGTCTTAGGCAATCTGGTTACAAATCTCCACAAGAAATGCCTTATTTTCTCATCAGGTGATGGACTCGCTATAGGAAATACCTCGTATCCTCTAGAATCTAATGCAGCAGCTACACGCTTGATGTTTCCACCTTTTCCAGCCGCATCCCATCCCTCATAAGCAATAATTAGTGGTATTTGTTTGCGATACAGTTTGTTATGTAACTTTGACAGTTTTTTCTGGAGAACCTTGAGCTGCGCTCTATATTCTTCATCTGTAAGTTCTTTATCTAGTTTAATTTTTTTGAGCGGCTTAACAGGTGCCATCTCAAATTTATTTTCTACAATTGGTCTGTCTTTACCATTTTCCTCATATTCTCTGAGACGCAAATCAATGGCATTGGTGATAATTGAGATAATATCACCCTCCATGTCATTTTTATTAGCCTCTTTCAAAACATGCCAAGGACATTCTTTAGTGTCAGTTGCATCTATAGCTTTCTGATAAGCAGCTTCAAACTCTTCATAATTTTCATTCTGCCAAATGTCCTCATCTGATACTCTCCATTTGGTGTTTTTCTCGGACATGAGCTCGTCTAATCTGGCTTTTTGTGTCTTCTTGTCAACATTTATAAATATCTTGATTATGAGATAGCCATTATCTGTCATACTGCGCTCATAATCTCTAATACTCGTAATAACTTTTTCGTATTCCTTCTTACTCGTAAGTCCACATAAATGATCCTTTACTGCCTCATCCAAATAGCCTCCATCAAAGATTGCTATCTGTCCCTGACCTGGCATTCTAAGGGCATGCCTATATAGAAAAGGTCTTCTCCATTCGTCCTCAGTAACCTTGTCCATATTGTATACTTTGAAAAATCTGGGATCCATAAACCTGATAGTACTACTGATTGCGCTACCCTTACCGGCTGCACTCCAGCCCTCTATCATTACAATTACAGGAAGCTTGTTTTCCTTGATTACCTGCTGCCTATCAGCTAAAGCCTTGCGAAGCTCATTCCTCTCGTCTTTTGTATATCTGTTACCTTTTATTTTACCCATAGACACAACCTCCTTAGCATTTCTACGTAAAATACATCCCCATACATCGATATTATCTCAAAACTACTGATTTATCAACTACCCGATATTTCTTACATAACCTATAGATATATATCCATCTAATAGTGCTCTAAGGTCTGATCCTTCCTCAGCGTTATCAGTAAGAACACCCTCTACCATATAGGTTTTTGTTCCATCTGGCATTATCTCTACATTGTAATGATCCTTAAACAAAAAACCTCTTGATACTGTTCTATCCATCAGTATGCCTTTTAATTCATCAGGCTTTATTTGCGGAAAATTTACATTGATAATGGAATGCTCTCTATGCTCCATGTCCATAACAATTCCCATTATCTGCTCTAAGTATGCATCAACCATGCTATGACTTTCGTCAAAGCCCTCAGAGAAGGCTATTGCTGGTATACCTTGAAATATTGCCTCCATAGCAGCACCAATAGTTCCTGAATACTGGCAATCTGTTCCTGAGTTGTATCCAAAGTTGACCCCAGACAATACGATATCTGGTCTGCTATCTACTAAACTTAATATCCCAAGTCTCACACAATCTGCCGGTGAACCATCTGCAGAAAAGGCTTTTACACCCTTAACGGGAAAATCTACCTCCCTTGCACCAAATGGATAATGAAGATTTATACTATGTGAGGTTCCGCTCTGCTGCTTACTAGGAGCAACAACTGTCACCTGACCATATTTTTTTGCAGCCTCTGCCAGCTTTACAAGACCAGCTGCATCTATTCCATCATCATTTGTTATCATTATATTCATAGCTATCCCCTTTACGCATAACATGTCTTCTATGCTCTATTTATGGCGTCATTAAGCGTGTTAATCACACGTTTTTTGTCAGCAGACCACATAGGCGCAACTAATGTCCTCTTGTCACCATCTCCAGTAAGTCTGTGTATTGCTATATTTTGAGGTATATGTTTCAAACATTCTACCACAATATTTACATATTCATCCATAGATAAACATGAAAATTTCTCATCAATATAATCCTGCTCCAAATCAGTTCCCCTGATGACATGCAAAAGCTGGAGTTTTACACCATCTGCTCCACTTTTCACAACATAATCCACTGTTTCCACCATATCTTGTGGATAACTTCCAGGTAACCCCAGTATTATGTGTACTATTGTATATATATTGTTCTGTTTTAGAGCTGACATAGCCGCATCATACACAGATAAATCATATCCACGTCTTATATATTTTGCTATATCTTCTCGTATTGTCTGTAGACCTAGCTCAACCCATACTGGTTTTATTTTATTGAGCTCTGAAAGCAAAGCCACAACTTCGTCGCTCAAACAATCTGGTCTTGTTGCTATAGATATAGCAACTATATCTGGATGATTTATTGCTTCCGTATATATACTTTTTAGCCTTTCGATTGGTCCATAAGTATTAGTAAATGCTTGAAAATAGGCTATGTATTTATTTCCTTTATATTTACCAGCAACTCTTTTCTTACCAAGCTCTATTTGATCTGTTATTGAAAGATTCCTACTCTCTGCAAAATCTCCGGATCCTGCTCCACTACAAAAAATACAACCCCCAGTGCCCTTTGTGCCGTCACGATTAGGACACGTAAAGCCTGAATCAATAGCTATCTTATATACTTTTTCACCAAATGTATCGTAAAGATACTGATTAAGAGAATAATAATGCATTAGTCTTCTTCTTTGCTATATCTATATATTTTGGATTCAAATACAAAAATAGGAGAGCTTATGCTCTCCTTAGAGGTGACAATCGGATTTGAACCGATGATCAGGGAGTTGCAGTCCCACGCCTTACCACTTGGCTATGTCACCATGTTAAATTTGGTTCTTTCGAACGCTTTACCTTTTGTTCGCAACCAATAAGTTGTTTGCTCACGCCACGAGTCAAAGACTCGTGGCACGCCTCCCCAAGTAGGACTTGAACCTACGACACTTCGGTTAACAGCCGAATGCTCTACCGACTGAGCTATTGAGGAATATCGTGTTTTGCTCCGCAAAATACGATAGCGACGAGCGGCAAGCGAAGCGCCACTCGGAGCGATTCTCAGCCAATTTTACTATACCATTGCGGAAACGGAGAAAGAGGGATTCGAACCCTCGCGCCGGTTTCCCGACCTATACCCTTAGCAGGGGCACCTCTTCGGCCTCTTGAGTATTTCTCCATTAAG
>JAZRXQ010000057.1:0-23939 GCA_045600305.1 Lachnospiraceae bacterium | reverse complement strand
GGTGTAACACTATTAGAGCTAATAGTAGTTATTGCAATCATGGCAGTGCTGGGTGTTGTTATCGCAATTACAGTAACGCAATTTATTGAGAGAGCCAAGCATGTTCAGGTTGAACAGGAAGCGGTACAGTTTGCTAAAGCTGCAGATATTGCTTATGTAGAGGCTGTGGCAAGCGCAAATACACCTGTTAAAACTATTCAGCATCCTGTTAGAAATGCGATAAGTCCTTACTATAATAATGGAGTTTTATATGGACGAGTTACCACTTGGACCTTCTTTAATGGAACAACCGATGCTTCACAGGATAATACATATTTTAACGAAGCACTTTTTAAGATGCTAAAGATGGAGATCAAGAAGAATGGAGTAGCTTGGACGAGTAATTCAACTCAGATTCCAGTAAGTGAAAAGAGTACTTTGGACACGCAAAAGGCATCTATGGATGACAAGTGTAGATTTCAGGTGTTTTATGATAAACGTGGAAATATCATAGTTGAGTACAGTCGCAACGGATATTTTGTACGCATAGATGGATCGGCTATAGTGATGTCAGAAAAGGCTGATAGTAAAAAGGATTATTTCTCACTTATTAAAAAATAATAGTAAGATTAGGAGACCAGTAAATTGGAAAATAAAAATATAGAAATAAGCAAAAAAGGAATAAAGGTACAGATACTTACAACTGTTTTAATCATTATTGGGGTTCTTGTCATGGTGGCATCTGTTTTTGTGCTACAGAGGGTATATAAGAATTATGACGGACTTAGAGATTCTTTCAATCATATAGAGACCGATAGAACATCCGCAATTAAATTTAGAGACACATCAGATTATCTCACAGACCAGGTGAGAAGATATGCTGTAACAGGAGATTTACAGTACGTAGATAACTATATCGAGGAAAAAGATATACTAAAAAATAGAGAGACTGCGTTAAAAAACATAGAGAATAGATACTCTCAGGGTTTAGAACTGGATTTGATGAAGGATGCTATGGCAAAGTCTGAAGAACTAGTGGTAATAGAGATGCAGGCTATTAGACTGATAGAGACACCAGAAGATAATAAGCAAACTGAGGCAATTAATCTCTTGTACAGCAACGAATATGAGAGCTTAAAAGAGAGAATTGACTGGGATGTAGATAGCGTTATTAAGTTAATTGAAGAGAACTCTGAGGCAACCCTTATCGAAGACGAGTATGCTCTGATTCGTATTATGAACATTGCATCTGCACTTGTATTTGCGATGTTTGTTCTCTTGGTTTTAATTTTTATTTTCACATCACTTCTTGTTGTAAGGCCTGCGAAGAAATTTGTGGAGGCACTCAATAAAAAGGAAAAACTTCCAGAGATAGGTGGTTATGAGTTTAGAAAATTCGCAAGAAGATACAATGATATTTATCGTTCGGATAGAAAAAACAAAGAGCTTTTAAGAGAGCAGGGAGAGATAGATGAGCTTACAGGAGTTCTCAAGGTAGGAACGCTTGAACTGGTAAGACATAATCTTTCTGAGAATAAAGACCCTCTAGCTGTTATGATGATAGATATTGATAATTTTAGAGCCATCAAGGAGTCGCACGGTTACGAGACAGCAGATAAATTGGTTGCCAAGACAGCTAAATTGTTTACAAGCTCATTTAAGAGTAGTGATTACGTCATAAGAACCAGCCAGGATGAGTTTGAGATTTTCTTACTTAAAATGACAGCCAAGGATTCAAAACTACTTACAGAGAGAATAGCCATTATCAATGACAAGTTGAAAAATACAACTGACGACATTCCGTCAGCGTCAGTTAGTGTAGGAGTGGCATTCTCTAAAGAGGGATTCAATGTAGAGGTCGAGAGACAGGCTGATATGGCGCTCAATTACGTTAAGCAGAATGGACGCGCTAATTGCAAGATTGCGGAGTAGAAAAATGGAAAACGTAGTTGCCCAGGGTGAGCAGAATACAGAAAAACAGCTGATAAAATATAAGTCTATAGTAGAGTCTATATCAGCAATATTTACCTGCCTATATGAGATTGATTTGACAGATGACACCTTTGAAGAGATTCTTGCAAAGGATGAATTCATAGCGCAGGCGGTAGGTAAGTCAGGATACGCACAGGATAGCCTGGACTTTTTGTGTGCTAATCTGATGACGATGGACCACATTAGCGACATGTTCGATTTCTTGCAGTTAAATACTCTAGTGGATAGATTGCAGAATTTAAGTTCAGTCTCAAAGGAGTACTATGGTCTGGATGGAGACTGGAAGGAGACAATCTTTATCGCTATGGAGCGTAATGCTGGTGGCGAAGTACAAAAGGTTCTCTGGGGTTTCAGAACCATTAATGAAGAAAAAGAAAAAGAGCTGGAGCTACAGGAACAGTCAGTAAAGGATGGCTTGACAGATCTATTCAATAGACGTGCCTTTGATTTGGACGTGGAGGAAATAGAAGCGTCTGGAATCTCTGATGATTTTGTATTCTTCTCTATGGACGTAAACGGCTTAAAGATTGTAAATGATACCCTTGGTCATGAGGCTGGTGATGAGCTACTACTGGGCGCAGCTGATTGTATGAAGCAGGCTTTTGAGCCTTATGGTAGAATTTATAGAACGGGTGGCGATGAGTTTTTAGCAATGATTAGAGCTAACGATAAGCAGCTAGAAACTATCAAAGCAGATATGGATGAATTCACTCTCACCTGGAGGGGAGAGCTGGTTGACAAGTTAGCTATTTCTTGCGGTTTCGTAAAAAAGAGTGAGCAGGATTTTATGACTATTCATGATATGGAAACGCTAGCCGACCAGCGAATGTACGAGGATAAGACAGCGTACTATAAGAGACAGGGCGTTGATAGAAGAGGAAGAGCTGCGGCACACACTGCATTGTTCAATCTCTATACCAAGATACTCAAAATTAACATTACAGAAGATACGTATTCCATAGTTAATATGGTGGAGTCAGAACGGACAGCAGAAAAAGGCTTTTCTGATAAAATTTCTGAGTGGTTATCTGGCTTTGGAAGGTCAGGACAGGTACATAAGGATGACCTGGAGAAGTATATGGAGAAAACAGATATAGAGTATCTTCGAAAACATTTCCGTGAATCCAAGAATGCTGTTAGCGTGCTGTATCGCAGAAAGGTAAACGATGAGTACAAGCAGGTTGTTATGGAGATGATTCCTGCAGATGATTACACAGATGATAATCAGACTCTATTTTTATATGTAAAAACACTAGATTTATAAAACATAAATATATGAAATAAAAAACCTCTCGGGATTCTCGAGAGGTTTTTATTATCACCAGCATTTTTTATAAACTACACTGTAGCAAGCTTGCCAGCGAGCTTTTTAATAGGAACTGCAAGGCCAATGATTAGTACTAGGTTAGCAGCATATTCTATGGCAAGCCCCGGGAACTGTGCAAGTCCTGCCATAAATCCACCGTAGAAAAGACCTCCCACAAAGGTGTAGCCGAATAAGGGGATGAGTGTAGATACGGCTGTTGCTAATACTATTCGACCAAAGGATTTGCTTTTCTTGGTTATCAAATAAAAGATTAGAGGCATAAGAGCTTTGATAATTAAAGTGGGAAGTGCATAGTGCGCGTACCCTGAAATCAAGTCAGCAAGAGCCGAACCTATAGAACCAAATAATATTCCGTAGGGCATGGGCACCATAAGGCAGCCTAATAGGATAACGGTATTACCTACATTAAAATATCCTAATGGAATAGGTATCTGTAAGAAAAATGTCACTACAAAAGTGAGAGCTGCGAATACAGCAGAGATACATAGCTGCTTAGTAGTTGTCTTCATATTGTTGTCTCCTTTTTTGTAAAATAATAATATATTCGCACGTGCTAAATTCATAATAGGCTTGACAGCTGCCTTAATGATGGAGTTATAATACAACTAATTTGGTAATATAAAAATGCCCAAAATAAAATAAAAAAATAGGACCAGATATGAAAAAATATTTAGAGAGCTACGAGAGAATAAAACAGAATATAATAGACGGAAACTATAAGTATGGGGATAAGCTTCCATCAAAAAGAGACGCTGCCTCAATAGCTCAGGTGAGCCTTATCACAATTCAGCATGCATACGAGTTGCTTTGCGACGAGGGGTATATAGAAGCGAGCGAGCGAAGAGGATATTATGTTATTTATCGTGAAAGAGATTTTATCGATAAAGGTTTTCACATTGAAACTCATGCAAGTGAGGGGAAAATTGAAGTAACTGAAAAGGGAGAGTTCTCTTATTCCGTTTTAGCTAAAACTATGCGAAAAGTAATCTCAGATTATGGTGAAAAAATACTAGAAAAAGTACCAAGCAAAGGCCTCGTAGAACTCAGACAGGCAATAAAAAGCTATTTGGCAATTACTAGAAATATACATGTACATGTAGAACAGATAGTGATAGGCTCTGGGGCAGAGTATCTGTATGGCCTCATTGCACAGCTTTTTGACAAGGAAAAGAGTATAGCTGTAGAAAATCCCTGTTATGAAAAAATTGAAAAGGTATATAAGGCGTTTGGACACAAAACTGAGCGACTTACAATGGGCAGAGATGGGGTGCTATCAGAGGAATTATCAAAGTCAAAATCAATGGTTTTGCATGTAACTCCATTTCACAGTTATCCTAGTAAAGTCACTGCTAGCATATCAAAAAAGAAAGAGTACTTAAGCTGGGCTACTAACGGCAAATACATTATCGAAGACAATTATGACTCAGAGCTAACCGTATCTCGAAAGCTAGAGGATGCACTTTTTTCTATTTCTAATACCGATAATGTCATATATATGAATACATTTACCAAGACTATTGCTCCCTCTGTCAGAATAGGATATATGATTTTACCAGAGAAGCTTTTAGAGATATTTGATGATAAGCTGGGATTTTATTCGTGTTCAGTTCCTTCCTTTGAGCAGATTGTTTTGGCTGAACTAATAGAGAGCGGGGAATACCAAAAGCAGATAAATAGAATGAGGAGAAGATTAAGGGAAAAATAAGAAAAAACGCACAATTTTATATTGACAAATTTGTGTAGTTGTAATACACTACCCTCTGTTAGGAGAAACTAACTAGGACGATATATGAATTTATAATTTTTATGAAAGCATACTTTGTCATGAATAGATGAGAATGTTTGCAAGAGGGAGTGAAGATTATGAGAGTTGCATTAACAGGAAATCCTAATAGTGGAAAGACCACTATGTACAATGCTCTTACCGGTCGAAGTGAAAAGATTGGTAACTGGGCAGGTGTAACAGTAGACCGCAAGGAGAGTGCAATTAAAAAGACATATTATGATGGCTCAATGGAGGTAATAGCAGTAGACCTTCCTGGTGCATATTCTATGTCACCATTTACATCCGAGGAGAGCATTACCAGTGCATATGTTAAAAACGAAAATCCAGATGTAATCATCAATATTGTCGATGCTACTAATCTTGGCAGAAGCTTATTCTTTACAACACAGCTTTTGGAACTAGGGATACCGGTTGTCGTTGCCTTGAATAAGAGCGATATAAATAAGAAAAAGAATACAACAATTCAGACTAAGCTATTAGCTGAAAAGCTAGGCTGTCCCGTAATAGACACCATTTCAACCTCGTCATCAGGACTTAAGGAAGTAGTTACAAAGGCTTTAGAATCTGTTGGTACAGATCAAAAAGCCCCCTTTATTCAAGCTGATATTAATCTTAATGATAAAAATGAGGTTGAAAAGGCTGATCGAAAGAGATTTGAGTTTGTAAATAAAATAGTTAGTCAGGTAGAGACAAAGGTTATAGACGCAAAACAGAAAAATGCAAGCGATAAGGCAGATAAAATTCTTACACATCCAGTGTTAGGACTTCTTATTTTTGCGGCAGTTATGTTCTTAGTATTTTTTATCTCACAGTCAACACTTGGAACCTGGCTTGCGGATTGGCTGGTTGGATGGATAGAGATGTTCCAAGAGTGGGTAGGCTCACTTATGGAAAATGCACATCCCATTCTTCAGGCTATTATAGTAGACGGTATTATTGGTGGTGTAGGAGCTGTTGTGGGATTCCTTCCACTAGTTATGATAATGTATTTCCTCATTGCATTTTTAGAGGATTGCGGATATATGGCTAGAGCTACAGTAGTTCTTGACCCCATATTCAAAAAGGTTGGTCTATCTGGTAAGACTGTTATACCTATGGTTCTTGGAACAGGCTGTTCTATTCCTGGAATTATGTCATGTAGAACAATCAAGAATGAGAGAGAACGTAGAGCAGCAGCTATGCTGACACCCTTTATGCCATGCGGAGCCAAGCTTCCTGTTATCGCACTTTTTGCAGGTGCATTTTTTGCTGATGCCTGGTGGGTTGGTCCTTTAATGTATTTTGTTGGAGTAGTTCTCATCCTTTTGGGAGCACTTCTTGTAAAGGCTATTACAGGGGCCAAGTTTAGAAAATCATTTTTTATTATAGAGTTACCTGAGTACAAAAGACCTAGCTTTAAGTTTGCAGCACTTTCAATGTTAGAGCGTGGAAAAGCGTATATTGTAAAAGCCGGTACAATTATTCTCGTATGTAATACGGTTGTACAGATTATGCAATCCTTCACCTGGCAGTTTCAGCCTGTGGAAGAGGGAATGGAGAATACCTCTATATTAGCAACTATAGCTTCTCCTTTTGCTGTTGTGCTGATACCTGTTGTAGGTGTATGTGCTTGGCAGTTGGCGGCAGCAGCAGTCACAGGATTTATTGCCAAGGAGAATGTAGTTGGAACACTTGCAGTATGCTATGCGGTTACTAACTATATAGATACAGAGGAATTAGAGTTGGTTTCTGGTGGAGCAGAGGTTGCTACAGTTATGGGAATAACCAAGGTTGCTGCGTTGGCATACCTCATGTTTAACCTGTATACGCCTCCTTGCTTTGCAGCACTAGGAGCACTTAATTCAGAGCTTAAGAGTGGTAAATGGATGCTTGGAACAATATGTCTTCAGTTAGCTACGGGATTTACAATAGGATTTTTAGTTAATCAGATAGGAACACTTATTACTACGGGAAGTGTAGCTCCTGGTTTTGTAGGTGGATTGATTGCAGTGCTAACATTTGCGCTTATTATAGTGATTCTAATCATTAGAGCAAACAAGAAGGTGGCAGCAGAGTATAGATTAAAATGATAGAAATCACGAAATGAATATAAGTTAGAACACCAATGACTGGATAAAGTCCGCGATCTTGCCCGCGGACTTTCCGTCGTCTATGCAACCTTTGTTCTGCAAAAACGACTGGACAGAAGAGGCGTAGCTACTGTCATCAAAAGAAGCAATGTTTTTCTTGAAGGATGTCATATCCCTTGCAATAGAAAAAGGAGTTTCTTCCATGGAATAGTAAAAGCCTCTGGTGGAATTGTATTTATCTATATCAGGAACAAAGAAAAATGCTGGTTTAATTGACAGCATAAAGTCAAAAATACAACTAGAATAATCTGTTATTAAGGCATCAGATGCTGCTAATAGCTCCTGAATATCAGGATAGTCGTTGGCGATAATTACACTGTCAGAAGCTACGTTAGAGTCAATATCTAGAACTTGGTCGATTTCTCCCTTCATTCTAGGGTGGAGTCTTGCCATGAACTTCCAGGTACCACCAAAACGAGAACTAAGAGAAGAAAGGGTTTCTTCTACATTAATTTTAACATCAGGAAATACATTGTCCTCTCTGTATGTAGGTACATAGAGGGCAATTTTTGTATCAGAATCTAAGCTATAATAGCCTCTTACCTTTGCGGGGAGAAATGAGTATTTGTCGTCAAAGAATACATCATTTCTAGCGTGACCTAAAAGCTTAATTTTATCATCTGTCACATCCCAAAAAGCACTCTTAAATACATCCGATTCAAAATCTGAATTTGATATCCAATAATCTGTCATTCGAGAGTTTTTCTCAATTAAATATTTCCATCCCGGCATAGAGTCCAAAACAGTAGTATCTCTCTCTAGTCTCTTGATTCCAAGAGAACCATGCCACATCTGTATGTAGGTCTGACCAGGGCGTTTTTCAAGCCCCTTGTTAAAGTAGTGGGCAAGATGATAGTTTGAAACCCAAATAGCGGCTGTATAATACATCTCAAGAGACTCTGGTGAGCCATATTCCACCACGCGAACTCCAGCAGGGAAATCGGCTTCCTTAGTGCTAGCGTCGCGTACTAGCCAAACGATATCTAAATTCTTAGCTGCATCAGAGGCAAGTAGAGCTTCTGTTACATATTTGCTATTGCAGCCGTAGCCCTTGCCCATGTAGTTATCAAAGACTATTCGATTAGGAACTATGGGAAGATGACCATACTTTTTAAAGGCCCGCTTTGTAAGTGAAAAGCGGACCTTGATTTTTGTGTGCTTGAGAGTTAATACCCTCATATCATTTTCAATTGTATAGTCAAATATTTTTTTTACAACTGATTTGATTCCCATAGAGCTTCCTATAATTAGTTTTTCTTTAAGATATCTGGAGCCT
Source organism: Lachnospiraceae bacterium (assembly GCA_045600305.1). GTDB lineage: Bacteria > Bacillota > Clostridia > Lachnospirales > Lachnospiraceae > JAZRXQ01. The sequence continues at coordinate 15,450 of JAZRXQ010000057.1, read as the reverse complement.
GACCTATACCAAAGGCAGCCTCATTTTCTCTGTACTGGATGAGTGCTCGGTACATGTATACATCCTCAGGAGTGGTAACCTTGATATTGCCTCTGTTACCTTCAACGATATATGCATCCTTTCCGATGCTACGAATAAGTGTACATGAGTCAACGATATTGTCATAGCAGTTCTCATTTTTTCTAACAGTCTCGTGAGCCTCTAATATGTCGTCAAGTACGAAGCTCTGGGGAGCCTGTGCAGAATACGCATCCTTTCTAAGAGGAACCTGCTCAACCTTCTCGCCTGTAGTAGAAATCATGATTGTCTCGTAAGCAGAGGTACAAGTGATGGCATTTCCATTTTTCTTAACACACTCAATATTCTTTGAAATAGTGTCAAAGGAAATCCAAGGGCGTACTCCATCATGAATTAGTACTATACTGTCTCCAGGGTTTTCAGCCCTGGCTGCTGTTAGTGCTCGATATATTGAATCCTGACCACTGTCTCCACCGGGGACGATACCCTTTACCTTTTCAATGTCAAACTTGCGACAGAGCTTTTTCATATAAGGTATATAATCTGCTAACATAGCGATATAGATAGCATCTATCTCGGGGTGTGATTCAAATAAATCTAAAGTGTGTACAATAATGGGCTTGCCATTAATCTCTAAGAATTGCTTAGGTACACCCGCACCCATTCTCTGTCCTGAACCACCTGCAAAAATAATAGCTATATTCATTTTGTTCTCCTTATTTATTTTCACGGGTCACGTAGTGGCGCGTGAACTTATGTATACTATATTTTTTGTTACATTATCGACCTAGCTTTTCTAATTGATATTTTTTCATGACATCATATATACGCTCGCAGTTTTTATCATCATTGAAGTAGAAGAAATCATCTGCTCTACGTCTATACTCATCCTTCATCTTACAATCATTTTTCATGTAGTCGATGAGGAGATCTATGAGCTCGTCATTATCATGGCAAATCTCACCAAATGCCATTGTGTCGTAGTAGAAGGTTCCCTCCTCATAATGCTGAGGAATATCCTTGTGGTGCAAGTATACCACAGGTTTACGCATATATGCAAAGTCAAACTGTATTCCTGAGAAATCTGTAACCATAAGCGAAGATTCGCAGAACATATCCTCATAGCTCATATCGCCAACAGCAGGAACTATATCTACAAAATTATTTTTGTCAAAATCTTCAACCTGTGAGCTTACGATGGGATGTAGTACATATTTTATTCGATAGCCATATTCTCTAGCGGCATCAATAAGTCTAGGGTCATTGATGAGCGAGTTAAATACCCTATAGTAGGTAGATTCCTTGAATAAAGGATTGTAGTCTCGCTGTTCTCCCTCGTTAGTTCGTACAGGTGCTGCTGCCTGCATACGCCAGGTAGGACTAATCATAATCTGCTTATTAGCTCTATCGTGAAGCCCATCATATCTAGGAACTCCAGTGAGCTTTAATGCATCATATCCGACATAATCATACACTGGTCTAGATAGGTTTTCTATCTCATATTGTGATGCGCAGAAATATAATCTAGTATTGTCTCGTAGTCTATTTTGAGCAATAGCAATTTTTTGCACAGACATTCCATGCTGTACGCAGCATACATGAAAATGAGGTAGCCCTCGTATAAGTGCGGAGCTTGCAATTCCATATCCATTAAAGGCGTATACGGTTGAATTTGAAATAATCATCATATCCGCATACATAAAGATTAGCTTTTGCTTTAACGAGTTTCTCTTCAATGGCTTAAAGCCAAGTGATTTAAGTCTCTTATAGTCAGAAGAATTTTTATCTATGAGATAATAATGATTAATACTGTTATCTCTCTTGCTAGCATATTGATATAGGTATTCAGACGAGTCGCCACCCTTATAGATTTTGTCAATATACATCCAGATGGGCTTCTTGGTCATAGCGGGTCTTAACATAAAGTAAAGGATTCTAAAAAGTGCATACTTTTCAATCCATAGGCTATGGCAGGCTAGCATGTTCAGCTGAAGCTTAAATTCTTTTCCAAATTTCTTGGCACCATTTACGATATCGATAGAGATGACATCGTTCTTGTAGGTCGCCATAAATCTCTCTTTTTCACCAAAGCACCAGTAGCTGTTGTTGAAGCGTTTGCTAAGTCTTGAAAAATGAGACTCAAAGGAAATCTTGCAGCGTTCACGCTTTTTGCCAATTATCGCGTTGAACTCAAATGATGTCTTTTTATCCTGATTTACAGGGACAGACACGTGAAAGCTTGTTAGCTTAAAAATTGCCTTTCCAAATGCTTTGGTGTGACCATAACGCTCGCAGTAATTAAGAGGATAATCCTTGCCATCAATTCTGATTTTAAAATCATCAGCAATGGAAAAAAGAATAGGGTGAATGCGTCCATCTATCTCTAGCTTTCCATTTTCATATTCCATAAACTGGATGTCTACAGAGTACTTATATAGCTCAGCAATAGTAACTCCAAAGGCACCACAAACTGTTGATTCAAATCTCTTATCCTTAAAGGTCTCAAACTTAAAGTCTTCGCCATACTTTAAGATTCCAAACACCCAAAAGAGTCCACCAGGGGCGTCACATTCCTTGAGAAATTCTTTGTTGAAAAGAGCATCCTCATCAATGTAATCTAGGTGCTTGCATAGATATCTTAAGTATTCTTCACCCTTGTCTTCTTCGATAATGTGCTTGTTGCGGTTGTTTAGGTTTCCACTTATACGTGCCTCAAGCGCGTACATAAAATGGTACTGAATAAACTTGGGGATGCTACCTAGTTTTTCTTTTAACTCCTCAAAAAATGGAACCCAGAATTCATCAAAGGAATCATAGTACCAGCTAGGCTCATAGAGTCCACGATAAAAGGCAATGTTACTCTCTTCGTATTCCCATGATATATAGTTAGCACCCTTATTGATAAATGATACATTTTTATGCTGGGTTAATATTCTAAGAAATACATCTCGCTCAAAATCCCAGGGAAGAGTAGTTGAAAATACCTTGCCTTTAATTAAATCTGTTTTGATAAATGTGCCACCAAAGCCAAATGGGTAGCACTCGTAGTATTCATCTACAGAAAATTCAATAAGCTTAGGGAATGCTTTATAGGTTCTATTAATGTCGTCCTTATATCTCTTTACCTCTGGATTAAGAGCCATAGGAGAGCGGAAGTTACAAGCGTTTCCACTCATGTTGAGCTTGGGGATGACATAGATTTCCTTGCCGTCATTTTCTATGGTCTGGCAAATCTTTTTGAGAGCCTTATTATTGTAAGAATCTCCTCCAAAGAATGCTGTTACATAGTCTCCATTTACTAAGGTTAGAGCATTGTTGTAGCATTCTGCAACGCTAGAAAAGGTCTTATCAGAAAAACTACATTCTGCGTTTGCTGGAAGAGATGTAAATAAAGGCTTAACAGCCTCGTAGCTTGCATCTGGACTAGATACAACAAGCTGAAATTTGCTTTTTGTTTTTTTAATCTCTTTAACTAGATTCTCAATAGATTTTGTATTCTCTGAACTGACGTTGTTCAGACAACAGATAATTGATAGTTTCATAATGGTTCCTATTTATTCTGCATCAGCAGGTTTTGTAAGCCTTAAGCTATAGATTAGACGCTCATACATCTCTGGTAAATCAACGGTGGGTTTCCAACCGAGTGCCTGTAATTTGTCAGAGTTGAGTCGCATATTTACATCAGGTGCATAGCCGAAGGTTTTTGCATCCTCGGGGATATCGAAAACCAGCTTTATCTCACCACCTGCTATATCCTCTGCAACCATTTTTGCCATGTCACATATTCTAGAATTAGCCTTGGGATTGGATACAGTATATGCTTCGCCAGCTTCGCCCTTCAACAAAAGTAAGAGAATAGCAATGACGGTATCCTTGGTATAGCAGTAGTTGCCGACGGACTTGCCCTCTGTGTGAAGAACAATATCGGTTTTGTTGATATAACTCTTAGCAAACTGGGCAAAGACTCTGTTTTCTGAGTAATCTACACCAGCACCAAAGGTCTGAGAGAGGCGAGCGATTTTAACGGGAACATTGTATTCGCTAGAATATGATGAACACAAAAGCTCGCACATGCGCTTGCCTTCAGAATAGCTGCTTCTGACATTGTGGATATCAATATAACCCAGGTCATCTTCCTTGACGTCAGTGAGAACAGGGTCAGTAATTCCAAAAGCCTCCATAGATGACATATAAACCATTCCTGAGACGTGTTCTCTTTTTGCAAAATCCAAGACATTTTTTGTTCCGTTTACAGCAGTCATAATTGTCTCTACAGGATAAGTTACAAAATACTTAGACGCAGTAGGAGATGCACCGTGAACAATATAGTCGATAGCATAGTGGTCTAAGGTCTTGCCGTTAGAGAGCTTGGTAGTCTCAGAGGTAATCTCCTTATTCAAATCGCCTACTACGAAAACTAAATTGTTGGAATCAAAATCCTCGTAGAATCGCTCAGCCTTTTCAATATCTCTTACAAATGCCAAGACACATATATTTGCGTCGTTAGTAGTATTCATAGTGAGCAAGGCTTTGACCACCATAGAACCCACAAGTCCTGTAGCACCTGTTACAAATATGGTTTTATTATTAAATGAATCAAAGGGCAGTGCGCTTCCTGCAATCTCATTTAGGTCTGCCTCAAGGTATTTGTCTTGCATATTTACTCCTTAATAGTCTTCTTATTTAAATATAATCACAATTAGAGGTAATTTTATCATACATTTTATATAATGCAAATAAAAAATAAGGCAGGTCTTGCCTTATTTTTTGTTGATAATATAGTCAAAAATGCGTTTTGTTGCTTGTCCATCGCAGGAACCCATGTGATAAGTGAAAGCTTTTTCAAGATCTAAAATACTTCTGTTACTTAGCTCATTTTCAATTGCAAAAAAGAGCTTCTTTTCATCCTCTACCACTGTAGTAGGATAGCTATCGTAGGGAAGATAAAAGCCTCTTTCACTTTCATATTGTTTTCTATCAGGGGCAAAGAGCACAAAAGGCTTTTTGTAGATAATATAGTCAAAAAGTATTGATGAGTAGTCTGTTATTAGTAGGTCACAAACACCAAGTAGCTTATCAGAGGGTATGTCGCAGTTAGATGTCATACCCTTGCCCTCAAGATGGGGATGAAGCTTTATAAGCCAAAAGTACTTGTCGCTTGTCTCAGACATAATCTTTTTGATTTCATCCATACCAACAAGCGTTGGATTAGCAGCATTCCCTCTGAAGGTTGGTGCCCAAAGAATAATCTTTTTATTCTTAGCCTCAGGGTAGTGCTCATAGAATAATGTTCTATTTTTTTCGTTCCACTCCTTGTCAAAGTACCAGTCACTCCTACTAATTCCAAGGGGCTGTACAATGCCTGATTTCATACGCCATGAGCTTTCAAATATAGGAACAACGGCAGGGGCAGAAACGGTTACTAAATCGTAGTTTTTATATATCTCACCCTTGTAGCCCTTGGGAATGTCGTCGGGTGCATCGTAGCCACTTTTTTTTAGGATACCACCAGAGTGCCATAGCTGGATAACCTTAGTCTCTTTACGCTTGTCACAGGATGAAACTGGGAGAAAATTATCACAGATAAAAACATATTCTGCTACAGCGTAGCGCTTCATAAATTTCTTAATCCAGTCAATCATTCCCTTGTAGCCTAAATCATCAAAGCGAGTAATCCATCGCTCTACGTGATAGTTAGGATTAGCAGCTACATAATCTATCATGCGTTCCATGGAAAAAGGAACATTACCTTCTCTGGTGTGACTATCCGCAAAGATAACCAAGCCCTTTTCTACAGGTTTTTGCTTATCACCCTTGCCCAAGGCTTTTTTGTAAAGCTTCGGCATGTATTTATTTTGCATTATGCTTTTTGCTGTTTGCTTGAGTTTAAATGCGATTCCCATCAGTTCTCCTAACTGGCGTTTGTTTTGGTGGTATTTTATCATATTTGGTTTTTTATGCAAAATATTTATTGCAATTCCACAATTGTTATTTCACAAGTGACAAAAGCTTTTGTAAGTGCTAAAATTGTTTTCAAATTGTTAGAAAGGATCCTACGTATGTATACAGAAGGCAAATTACTAATAGGAATGGGTGAAAAAGAGGTTTATATTTACCCTGGCATGGCAAATAGACATGGACTCATAGCTGGTGCTACAGGAACAGGAAAAACTGTCACATTAAAAGTTTTAGCAGAGAGCTTTTCGGCAGCAGGTGTGCCGGTGTTTTTAGCGGATGTAAAAGGCGATTTAGCTGCTACATGTTTACCCGGTGAGATGAGCGGGAAGGTGGCAGAGCGAGTGGCTCAGTTTGGACTTGAGAATAGGGGCTTTACGTGCGCAAATAGACCAGTGAATTTTTGGGATATTTATGGTGAAAAGGGCATACCCGTCAGGACTACTATTTCAGAAATGGGACCGATTATACTAGGCAAGGTACTGGGTCTTACTGATACACAAAAGGATATTCTATCCATTATTTTCAAGATAGCAGATGATGAAGGCCTAGCACTACTGGATACCAAGGATCTCAAGGCAATGATTCAACATGTGTCAGATAATGCGGGTGATTATAGAATACAGTATGGAAATATGTCGCCCCAGTCACTGGGAGTTTTGGTCAGAGCAGTTGTTGCCTTAGAAGGACAGGGCGGTGAGAAGTTTTTCGGAGAGCCGGCTCTTAATGTCACCGACTGGATTAGAACAGATGCGAATGGTCAGGGAATGATCTCTATTTTAGACTGTCAGACGCTTATCAATAATCCTCAGATGTACACAGCGTTTATGCTTTGGATGATGACTGAATTATTTGAGGAGCTTCCAGAGGTTGGAGATATGGATAAGCCCAGAATGGTATTTTTCTTTGATGAGGCGCATCTTTTATTCAAGGATTGTGACAAGGTACTGTTAGAGAAAATAGAGCAGGTAGTGAAGCTTATCAGATCTAAAGGAGTAGGTATATATTTTATTACCCAGTCCCCCAAGGACATTCCTGATGGGGTACTTGCTCAGCTTGGAAACAAGATTCAGCATGCACTCAGAGCATACACACCTGCAGAGCAAAAGGCGATTAAAGCTGCTGCTGATTCATTCAGACCTAATCCAGCATTTAAGACCATAGATGTAATTCAAGAGCTTGGAGTCGGTGAGGCAATAATATCAGTATTAGATGAAGCTGGTGTGCCTACAATCGTTGAACGTGCATATATACTTCCTCCCGAGACAAAAATGGGACCTATTGATGATGCAACTAGAAGTATGAAAATAAATCAGAGTGAATTTGAGCTTAAGTACAGAAATGCTGTTGATAATGAGTCGGCATATGAGATATTGGTACTCAAGTGTCAGCAGTCAAATATAGCTGGCCAGCTGCAGGAGACTGTTACGCCGGAAGTAGAGCAGGTACAGCCCGAAACTCAGGCGGTTCAAAATGTGCCAGCTGAACAGGTGCAACCACAGCCGACACAGAACTCTCAGATACAGTCACTTCAAGAGCAGTTAAGGGCACAACAGGAGGCAAATAAGGCTAGGCAAGCTGAATTACAGGCACAGCTTAAAAAAGAAAAGGCACAGAATACTGCAGTTAAAAAAGCAGTTAAATCTACAGCGACTACTGCTATGGGAACGATAGGAAGAGAGCTCGGAAAAAATGTTGGCAGCAGCATGGGTGGCTCTTTTGGAAAGACCCTTGGTGGTAATGTGGGGGCATCTATGTTTAGAGGAATTGTTGGAACGTTGTTAAAATAAATGCGAGAGGCGTTAGGTCGCCTCTCTTTGATTTTAGTTATGAAGAGAATAGTAGAATTTATAAAAAAAGATGTGGTACTAATAATAGCAATAGTTTTGGGAATCGCGGGCGTGATTATTGCAAAGCCCTCCTTTCAGGAGACGATTGGCTTTATTGATATAAGAGTGCTAGCTATTTTGCTGGGGCTTATGCTAGTGATGGAGGGTTTTAAATCCACTGGATTATTTGCTTTTTTTGCAAAAAAACTGATTGGGATGTGTGGCAGTACCAGAACTATGGAGCTGGTGTTAATAGTTTTATGTTTTGTTTCGAGTATGCTTATCACCAACGATGTTGCGCTAATCACATTCGTTCCATTTGCTATAGAGACTCTTAAGATTTCTGAGAGAAAAGAACGCATGGTGGCAGTTGTTGTATATCAGACCATAGCGGCAAATCTTGGTAGCATGCTGACACCTCTTGGCAATCCACAGAATCTATATTTGTTTGGAAAAATGGGCAGTGGCATAGGTGAATTTATCGTTATTATGCTGCCATACACCTTGCTTGCGGCTCTTGGACTTGCGGTATTTTTCTTTGGACACAAAAGGGTGCCTATAAATAAAAGTTTTACACTTGTAGATGATGATATTTCCTTTGTGTTGCCACAGACAGAGAAAGAAGTATTAGATGATGCTGGGAAGAAAAATAGAGTAAAAAACATTTTGTATGCAGTATTATTTATTGTATGCCTGTTATGCGTTCTTAAAGTGATTCCATACTATATTATGATTGGTGTGGTTGTGGTTGCAGTCTTTATAATAGACAAAAAATTGTTATTAAAAGCTGACTATTCGCTGTTATTTACATTTATAGGCTTCTTTTTATTTATTGGCTCTATGGGTAAAATCCCCGTCATTCATGGATTTTTATCTAGTGCAGTCAGTGGCAGGGAGATGCTTTTAGGTGTTGGACTAAGCCAGATTATCAGCAATGTTCCGGCGGCATTACTGTTGGGAGACTTTGCCAAGTCGCTACCTGATTTGTTAATTGGGGTAAATATTGGTGGATTGGGAACTCTTATTGCATCAATGGCTAGTCTTATTTCGTACAAGCAGATTGTAAAATCTATGCCTGAGGAAAAGGGGCATTATTTCGGGAAATTCACCTTGGTAAATATAATTTTTTTGGTCTTGGAAATAGGACTATATTTCATTATGAGGTTACTATTGATAAAGTAGACACAAATGTGATAAAATACATAGATTAAAGAACCTTCTGTAGCTAGAAGGATTGGAGGTTGTTATGGGTAAGATATTTAAGTTTCACACAGATGTAGATACAGATCAGATTATTGCTTCTCAGTATCTATTATTTCCGACAATAGATGAGATGAAATCACATACATTTGAGTCTTTAGACAAGGATTTTGCTTCACAGGTTGCTGACGGAGATTATGTTGTAGCTTGTGAGAATTTTGGCTGTGGTTCATCAAGAGAGCAGGCACCTGCCGTTCTTAAAGCTTTAGGAGTCAAGGCAGTTATCGCAAAATCCTTTGCTAGAATTTTTTATAGAAATGCGATTAACATTGGACTTCCTGTTATCGTGTGCAAGGATTTATATGACAATGTAGAGGCCGGTCAGGATATGGAGCTTTCTATGGAAGAGGGTAGAGTTACTTGTGATGGTAAGTCATATGAGTGTACCAAGCTTCCCGCTAAGATGCAGGAGATTCTAGACCAGGGTGGACTTATCTCGAGTCTCAATATGATATAGTAACTAATAATACGAGAGGAACACGTTATTTCGTGTCTCATTTCATAAATAGGAGAGAATAAAAATGGGAATGACAATAGCTGAAAAAATAATTGCAGCGGCAGCGGGTGTAGCTGAAGCGCACGCTGGTGATATACATACAGTTGAGTTAGATAGACTCATGAGTAACGATGGAACAACACATCTTACTATTGACATGTACAATAATCTTAAGAATCCTCGTATTGCTGATGTTGACAAGCTGGTATGGATTGTGGATCACAATATCCCTGCAGATTCGCCTAAGACTGCAGCATCTCATAAAAAGATGAGAGATTTTGCAAGAGAGAATAAAATTACATTCTACGAGGGTGCTGGTGTATGTCATCAGATTATGATGGAAAATCATGTACGCCCTGGTGAGCTTATTTTTGGAGCAGATTCACATACTTGTGCGTATGGTGCGTTAGGCGCATTTGGTACGGGGGTTGGATGTACTGATTATTTATATGCAATGGTTACTGGTACATCATGGTTATTAGTGCCAGAGACAATCAGATTTAATCTCAAGGGCAAGCTTAGTAAAGGTGTATATGCCAGAGATTTAATACTTACTATTATTGGAAAAATCTCTGCAAATGGAGCAAACTACAAGGCAATGGAGTTTGCAGGTGAGGGACTTGCGTCGCTTTCAATGGCGGACCGTATCTCTATTTGCAATCTTTGCGTAGAGGCTGGTGCCAAGACAGCGCTTATGGAGGTGGACGATGTAGCTATGGACTACCTCAAGGAGCATGGCAGAGAACCCAAGGCTATCTATAAGTCAGATGACGATGCGGTATTTTCTGAGGTATATGACATAGATTTATCAGAAATAGTTCCTATAGTTGCTAAGCCTCATTTTGTAGATCAGGTTGTGCCAGCGGCAGAGTGTATTGGAACACATATTGATGAGGCATTTCTTGGATCCTGCAACAATGGACGTCTTGAGGATTTACGAGTAGGTGCAGAGATTATCAAGGGCAAGAAGGTTGCAGACAAGGTTAGATTTTTAGTTGTACCTGCCTCGCAGGCGATTTATAAAGCGGCGTTGGAGGAAGGTATTATAGAGACCTTTATGGAAGCTGGAGCGATTGTTATGAATCCCAACTGCTCGGTATGCTGGGGCTCTTGTCAGGGTGTAATCGGTGAGGGTGAGACGCTCATCTCAACTGGAACTCGTAACTTTAAGGGTCGTGCAGGCCACAAGGATTCCTTTGTATATCTTGCTAGCGCAGCAACAGTTACAGCCAGCGCGATTAAGGGAGAGATTACTACTGCGGATATGATATAATCTGCAGCGTCAGTGTAGTCAATATAAACTGAATCAAATACTATGCACGCATCAATCAGCGTACTTAAGTTTTATAAGGAGATAAAAAATGAGTAATAGTTTTAAATCCCGCGTCTGGGTGCTTGGCGATGACATCGACACCGATATCATCATCCCCACTGACTACCTGGCACTAGGTACTGTAGAAGAGATGGCACCTTACGGATTTTCACCTCTTCGTCCAGAATTAGCAGCACAGATAAAGCCAGGAGACTGTATCGTGGCTGGCTCCAACTTCGGATGCGGTTCATCTAGAGAGCAGGCACCTGAGGTAGTCAAGGCACTCGGTATAAAAGCAATTATTGCAGGAAGCTTTGCTAGAATATTTTTTAGAAATGCTATCAACAATGGACTACTTCTCATCGAATGCCCTGAATTAAAGGATGGAGTAAAAGAAGGGGACGAGATAGAGATATTTATGGGTGATCATATTACAGCAAATGGCAAGGATTATCCCATCACCTCGCTACCTGACAACCTGCTTGAGATATTAGAGGCAGGTGGATTAGTTAAGGCAATGAGAAAAAAGAACGGATTAGAATAGGAGTAGAGAGAAATGGGACAGACTATTATAGAAAAAATTCTCTCTCACAACGCTGGTAGAGAGGTTCACCCTGGCGATATCATAAGCGCCAAGGTAGACAGAGTAATGTGTGATGATATCATGATGCCCTTTATCGTTAGCAAGTTTAACGAGATGGGATTTACCAAGGTATGGGATCCAGATAAAATCGTCATGATATATGATCATTTCTTACCTGCATCACAGGTGGATGATACAAGAGCGTATAAAATTGGCGATGAATTTGCTGACAAGCATGGAATAAAAAATGTTCACAGAACAGATGGAATATGTCACCAGCTTATGACAGAGGCTGGATATGTCAAGCCTGGAAATGTTGTATTTGGAACAGATTCACATACTACTACATATGGTTGTGTAGGAGCTTTCTCAACTGGTATCGGATATACTGAGATGGCAGGTATTCTTGGAACAGGAGAGCTGTGGGTAAGAGTTCCACAGACAATCAAGGTTACCATTAATGGCACATTACCTGGCAATGTGTATTCTAAGGATGTAATACTCAGGATTATTGGAGATTTAACAGCGGCAGGAGCGACTTATCAGGCACTTGAGTTTACTGGAGACACAGTAAAGAACATGTCAGTTGCCAGCCGTATGACCATGAGTAATATGGCGATCGAAGCAGGAGCAAAATGTGCTCTCTTTACTCCCGACGAAAAGACTGCTGAATATTGTGAGATAGAATTAGACGATTTCCAAAAATCGCTTGTTGGAGATGAGGACGCAGTCTATGCCAGAGAGTTAGTTTACAAGGCAGAGGGATTCACTCCCAATATGGCAGTGCCTTCCCAGGTAGATGCAATTCGTCCTGTATCAGAGCTTAAAGGTACTAAAATAGATCAGGTATTTATAGGTTCTTGTACCAACGGACGTCTAGAGGATTTGCAGGCAGCAGCAAGAGTATTAGAAGGTAAAAAGGTTTATCCCTTTGTCAAACTGATTGTTACACCTGCATCTAGAAAAATATATCTAGAGGCTCAGGCAGATGGAACATTAAAAAAATTAGCTGATGCAGGAGCGATTATTACTCATCCTGGATGTGGACTTTGCTGTGGACGAACAGGTGGTATTCTTACAGATGGTGAAGTAGTTATAGCGACTAACAATCGTAACTTCCTTGGACGCATGGGAACCTCCAAGGTACAGATTTATCTGGCTAGTCCAGCTACAGCGGCAGCGTGTGCCATAGCAGGTGAGATAGTAGAGAGCTAATTGTGTAGTTGACACGTAGAGAGTGTTTACAAGAAAGGAGAATATGATATGTATTGTGTTAAATGTGGAAAAGAACTAATTCCTGGTGCAGCTTTTTGTACTGGATGCGGATGCAAGATTGAACAGGGAGGAGCGACACCCGTAGCTCCTAAGGTTGAGGAGCCTATTGTAGAAGAAACTGTAGCAACAGAGACAGTTGAAGAAGCGCAGGAAAAAGTAGAACAGGTTGTGGCAACACCTATTACAGATGACGCGCCTGTGCCTACACCAGTATATACTCAAAACACACAGAGTACAGGTCCTGTTTCTAAGAAAAATGGAATCACGGGAATGGTACTTGGAATTGTTGGAAGCTTTTTCTTATTCTTCGTATATTTTGGACTTGTATCATTAGTATGTGGAATTATAGGAAACGTATATTCTAAAAAAGCATTTGAAGAAGATGGCTTTACCTGGGGTATGGCAAAAGCTGGTAAGATAACCTCAAAGGTTGCAATAATAGCTGGTGCAGTAGAGCTTGGAATCTTGTTTATCATTTTATCAATATATGGTTGCGCTATGTGTGCATCAATAGGTGTATCAGCTGTGGGAGCTGGCACAGAGGTTTTTGATGCATTAGAAAATCTTTCAAGTCTTTTCATTATGTAGGTGATAGATGAGAGTCTTATTGTATAGATACGGCAGTATTTGCGAGCCGGATATCATTGCGGGATTTCAGGAGTTAGGCGTTGAGGTAATCGAAGAGACTTCTGAGATAAACAATAAAAATATGACTATGCAGGAGCAGATTAAGCTGGTGAGTAACCGGCTTATTTCTGCTTCTTTTGATTTTGTTTTTAGCATTAATTTTTACCCAACTTTATCAGAAGTTTGCAATATTCACCATATACCGTATCTCAGTTGGACTGTAGATTCGCCGGTTATGGAGCTATATACAAAATCAATTACTAATCCTTACAATAGGACATTTATATTTGATTACGAGGATTATAAGGAGTTAGAGCCGCTTAATTCAGGACATATTTTTCATTTGCCACTAGCTGCTTCCGTAGCACTCAAGGATGAAGCGAATGACAAGGCAAGCGAGGCAGAGAAAAAGAGATTTTCTCATGATGTGGCTTTCGTGGGTTCTTTGTATTCTGAAAAAAATCCATATTCGAGACTTAAAAATGCACCAGCATATCTGACAGGATATCTTGATGGTATTTTAGAATCACAGCTTCGAGTATATGGATATAATTTCATGGAGAATTCTCTTACGGATGAGCTTGCGGAGGATTTCAAGAATAATTTTCCAGGCTTTTATCAGCTGCCGGGAGAAAGCTTTCTTACGAATAAGATGACATTGGCGAGACTTTATCTTGGTTCGGAAATCACGACGAGAGAGCGTGATGTACAGATGAGGCTTTTGTCTGAGCATTTTGATTTGAATGTTTATACAGGAAGTGATACCTCTATGTATCCAAAGCTTCATAACAGAGGCTTTGCCAAGACTCTAACTGAGATGCCAGTTATTTTTAGAAATAGCAAGATTAATCTCAGCACGACCTCACGCTCTATTAGAAGTGGAATTTCGCTCAGAATATGGGACATTTTAGGAGCGGGAGGCTTTTGTCTGACAAATTACCAGAGTGAGTTATTCAACTATTTTGAAGATAGCGTTCATTTAGCTAGTTATGGTAGCTTAGATGAGATGGTGAGCAAGTGCGAATATTACCTAGCTCACGACAATGAGAGAAAAGAAATAGCGCATACTGGATATGAGTATGTAAAAAACAATCACACATTTACCATTCGAATGGCTCAGATGATGAAGCTGGCATTTCCAGAGCTCTTTGGTGATGCAGGTTTGGGAGTGTCGGCAGATGATAAACAATTACCTATACTTATTTATCTGCCTGGAGATATGTGCTATGGCGTCCTGGAACGTTTTGCAAAGCTCTTAGGACAGGCATTTGAGAGGCGAGGAGAAGAGGTAATATACTTTGATACCACCGGCGACAATTTCTCCAAAATAGGCGATTATATTGGCAGGAGATTTAAGTATATATTCGGTTTCCAAAGCTATATGTTTTCTATAAAAACAGTTTCAGGTGACTATGTTCATGACCTAATAGAAGGAGAAAAATACAACTTCTATTTTGATCATCCTATTAAGGGCAGAGAACATTTAGGAGATTGCTGTAAAGCGACAACGATTCTTACTCTGGACGAAAATTATGTGAGATTTATTAAAGAGCACTATGGACTTAATGCAGCATTTTGTCCACCCGCGGGAGAGCTATTCGCGGGTCTTGAATCAGATATTGAAGGTAGTATTGATAAATGGAATGACAGAAAATACACACTTTCATTTTTAGGCAGCTACGGTTCAGGCTTTCATGGTTATCTTAGTGAACTTATGGCAAAGCCTAGGGAGGAGAGGATTCTATATAATCATCTGTTCACTATAATTAGAAAGAATCCAGACATGCCCTCTGAACAAGCCTTTGAGCTTGCAATGTCAGAAGTATTTGCAGAGCACTGTGAGAGTGAATTTATGGATGCTTTTTCCAAAGCTTCCACTATGCTTCGAATAATTAGTCACCATTACAGAGAGAAAATAATTAAGACGATTTTAGATGAGGGAATAGAGCTTCACGTATTTGGCGATAGCTGGAATTATTCTCCTTTTGCTGGCTTAGCTAATTTGGTTATTCATGAAGAGGTTAGAGATGATGATGCGACTAGAGTATTTGCGGAGTCTAAGCTTTCACTCAACATTATGTCTTGGCACAAGGGC
>JAZRXQ010000056.1:0-6291 GCA_045600305.1 Lachnospiraceae bacterium | reverse complement strand
AGCAGATGCAGCAGCAGCTATTGGTGAGGGACTTCAGGCTTTCTGTATCCCTGCCTCAGTTGCTGACCACCGTAAGGTAGGTCTTGGACATGGTATCCTTGGCAAGATGCTCCTTGAGGAGGAGACAGAGTGCTTCTGCTTCCTCGCTGGACATGAGTCATTCGCAGCAGCTGAGGGTGCTATCGGCATCGCTCAGAAGGCTAACAAGGTTCGTCAGAAGCCCCTTAGAGTTATTCTTAACGGACTTGGTAAGGATGCAGCTCAGATTATCTCACGTATCAACGGATTTACATATGTTGAGACAAAGATGGATTATGCAGCTAACAAGCTCAATATCGTATATGAGAAGGCATATTCAGATGGTCTTCGTGCGACAGTTAAGTGCTACGGTTCAGACGACGTAGTAGAGGGTGTTGCTATCATGCACCACGAGAACGTAGGAGTTTCTATTACTGGTAACTCTACTAACCCTACACGTTTCCAGCATCCCGTTGCAGGTACATATAAGAAGGAGTGCATCGAGCAGGGCAAGAAGTACTTCTCAGTAGCATCAGGTGGTGGTACAGGACGTACACTTCATCCCGATAACATGGCAGCAGGTCCTGCTTCTTACGGTATGACAGATACTCTTGGACGTATGCACTCAGATGCACAGTTCGCTGGTTCTTCATCAGTTCCCGCTCACGTTGAGATGATGGGACTTATCGGAGCAGGTAATAACCCTATGGTTGGTATGACTGTTTCTGTAGCAGTTTCTATCGAAGAGGCTGCAAAGGCTGGCAAGTTCTAAGCTTTAGAGTAATTACATGATATTGACAAGGATGCTCACATGAGTGTCCTTGTTTTTTTTACTTATAATTTGAAAAAATGCATTAAAAATTAGTGATTTAATACGAATACTACTTGCATTTATATTTTAATGTGCTAATATACCAAATGTTCAAGGGAAAATGAATTCCCACATAATTATGGAGGAAAACAAAATGAAGAAGAGAATTTTTGCAGCTGTTTTAGCAACAGCAATGTCACTTAGCCTTGTAGCTTGTGGAGAGGTTCAGCAGGCAGTAGATCAGGCAGTAGCAGAGGTTGAGCAGGAGCTTCAGGAAGAGGTTGCTGAGGAGCCCGTTGCAGAGCCTGAGGTAGAGGAGCCTGTTGTAGAGGAGGAGCCTGTAGCTTCTGATGAGATTATCATTGGAAATCCCGATGAGGCAGCTTACACAATTTGCGCTGGTATCCAGACACCCAAGTGGTCATTCAGAAATGCATGGGATGAGGCTAATTACGGTGCAGCAACAGAGTACTTTAACCAGATTACAGCTTGGGATGCTGACAACAACGCATACGCACTTCCCGCTGAGATTACAGACGCTTACATCGTAGGAGATGGTAAGTATCAGGTTTCTATTTCAGGAATCGAGTTCCCTGCAGATGAGTTCGCAGATCAGGAGAACCTTAACCTTATCTTCCTCTCATCTAATATCCCTGCTGATGCTGGTGTAGAGATTTCTAACATCGTAGTTGATATTGATGGTGCACAGCCTTCAATCGCTCCTATCGTTAGCCCTGACTCACCTGATTACCTTAACATGGCTATTCAGAACATCTGGAATGGTGATATTGCAGAGATCGGATACTATCCTACACCTTTCTCAAACATCACAATTACATTTGATGTAACTGGAACAGGACTCTAAAATAGAGTTTATTATAAGCACCTCTACGAATTAGAGGTGCTTTTTTTTTGTTTAAAGGTCTCTTATCTGATGAAACTTTATAAATATATTGCTTTATTTAGTATTTCTTTGGTATAATAACTTGAATTTTTGTTTTAAGAGGTTTTTTATGTTAAAGGAAAAAATTACAGTCAAAGAGGGAGATTATGGTGTGATGGGAGCGGTCTGTGATAAGGACAGCGTCACCTTCACAGTGCAGTGCGACAAGGAGTCAAGCTGTGTAATCAGAATCTACGATGAAAAAGATGATACATTTACTGATTTTGCGATTCCTGAGAACTATTGCATGGGAGCGGTTAAATCTATTACATTAGATGGGTTTAATTGCAAAGGATATGCCTATAACCTTGTCATAGATGGCAGAGAGATAATAGATCCTTATGCCAAGAGCGTATTAGGACGCGAAAAGTGGGGAGTAGAGCACGAAAAGGTTCGAGGAGGCTTTTATATATCTGATTTTGACTGGGAGGATGATGTTTTCCCTGAGATAGATAGGACTAAGCTATTTATCTACAAGCTTCACGTCAGAGGCTTATCTAAGGACAAGAGCTCGCCAGCCAAGGCAAAGGGTACCTTTGAGGGAATCATCGAGTCAATCGATTACTTAAAGTCTCTAGGAGTAACGGCAGTTGAACTCATGCCTATTTATGAATTTGAGGAGACTCCTGTTCGAAGAGTTGATACAAAAGCTTGGAATCCACAAGCGGCAGAAGGCTTTTCAGATTTATCGGGAAATACATCTGAGAGAGTTAGACTCAATTATTGGGGCTATGGAAAGGGCAATTATTTTGCTGTAAAAAAGAGCTATGCCAAGAGCTCTAATGCTAGTGATGAATTTAAGCGACTTGTTAAGGCACTTCATAAAAACGGTATAGAGGTCATTTTGGAGATGAGCTTTAATGGATTAGGTAATCCTGGATATGGGGTGTATGTACTTAGACACTGGGTTAAGAATTATCACATAGATGGCTTTCATATTTTAAGCGATTATCTGCCTATTGAGACACTGACAGAGGATCCATATCTTGCTAGAACCAAGATTTTTTATCACTCTTATCCTGAGTATATTTGGAATAGCGATTACAAGATTAAGAGACTTTTTATCTATAACGATGATTATTCGTATGTGCTTAGGAAACAGATAAATCATCAGGATTCTAATACCTTGGATTTTATAAGCACAATGGGGCGCAATCATGACAAGATTGGCTTTGTGAACTATATTGCCAACAATAATGGCTTTACCCTTGCTGATATTTTTTCATACGTTGTCAAACACAATGATGATAATGGTGAGAATAATTCAGATGGTAATGATTGGAATTATTCGACCAATATGGGGGTAGAAGGAGAGACTAAGAAAAAGGCTGTTCTTGCTGCAAGAGAAAACAGAATGAAGATGGCTGCAGCATCGGTGCTCTTGTCTAGGGGAGTTCCTCTAATCTATGCTGGAGATGAGTTTGGTAATAGCCAGTACGGCAATAATAATGCTTATTGTCAAGATAATAAGGTTGGCTGGGTTAGCTGGAATCTTGGAAAAAAGTATTCTGATTATGTAGATGCTTTTAAGAAGCTAGTTGAGATAAGAAATATATATTCTGTATTGACCAGTGAAGGGGCACTAAAGGGGGAGGATTATAAGGCACTGGGGCTTCCTGATGTATCTTTCCATGATATACATCCCTGGACAATGAATCTGTATCCCTCTCTTATGATGGTTGGACTTCTCTTGAATGGACAGTATGCTGGCAGTGAAGAGGATGTGTATCTGGGATTCAATTTCTCGAGTGCATCTACAAGTCTGGCACTCACCGATAGAGAAAACTATGGTCAGTGGAAGAGTGTATATGGTTCAGACAGGCTTGAAGATGACAGAGTAATTGTGGATGGAGAATCAGTGACAATTCTAGTCAGGAAAAAGCTGACAGAAGCTGAGATAAAAGCCAAAAAAGAGGCTGAGGCGGTCATTGCGTCCAAAAAGAACAGCATCAAGAGTAAAAAGAGGAAGTAGAATAATGGATTTTTTTGCTGAGAGAAAACCAGTAAGCAAAGAAAAAGGACTATCGACCTTTGACCTCAAGTGCATAGCCTGTGCTACTATGTTAGTTGACCATATAGGCGCGTATCTGTTTCCTTCGGAGCTTTGGATTCGCTATATTGGCAGACTAGCCTTTCCCTTGTTTTGTTTTTTAATTGTGGAGGGGTATCTTCGCAGTAAAAATGTATACAAGTACATGCTAAGACTTGGGATATTTGCTATAATCAGCGAGATTCCGTATGATTTAGCCTGTGCGGATACTTTTTTTTACTGGCAAAAACAAAACGTCTACAT
This sequence comes from Lachnospiraceae bacterium, assembly GCA_045600305.1. GTDB lineage: Bacteria > Bacillota > Clostridia > Lachnospirales > Lachnospiraceae > JAZRXQ01. Next base: position 2,226 of record JAZRXQ010000056.1, on the reverse strand, counting down.
TACGCTCCTAGCGGGGTTAGTGTGTATATGGGCTTTAGATAAGTTTAGAGTGAAATGGCAGAGTCCTCTCATTATAATAGCAGTATGCTTTGCTACACATTTTTCAAATTCGGATTATGGGGTAGGTGGCGTGTTGATGATTATAGGCTATTACATATTCTATAACAGCTTCATTGCCAAGTACATTTTCGAGGCGATATGTAATGTTTTTATTTATACCAAGGTTTTAGAGGTCATTCCAGCAGCCTTTGCCTCCGGAAGCTTGATAAATGGGCTTAGGATGTTTTTTCTTGGAACATCAATGATACAAGGCTATGCGGTTTTTGCCTTTGTTCCAATGAGCTTTTATTCGGGACAAAAGGGCTTTGACAATAAGGTGATAAAATATGCTTTTTATGTTTTTTATCCCTTGCACCACTTGATTTTATTCTTGATTAGGAGATATTTAATGTAATGTCTTTTGCAGGTTTGAGACATCATTTAAAAACTGTACACAGACACCGCTCGCAGGTTAGAAAGGTTTGCTTTAAGCTGGGATTATATTGGCAGGGTCTTACACATGACTTGTCAAAATATTCGTGGACAGAGCTGCGTATAGGGGCAAAGTATTATAGACCTGATTTGTCGCCTCATGTAGGAGAGCGAGAGATATATGGCTATTCTACTGCCTGGCTTCATCACAAGGGCAGAAATAAGCACCACTTAGAGTATTGGATTGATTTTGCTTACGACAAGGATAAGGGACCTGCAGACGTGATGAGTGGTATGGAGATGCCGGTTAAATATGTGGTAGAGATGTTTGCGGATAGAATCGCCGCCAACAAGGTATATAATGGTGATAAATATACCGATGCCTCCCCTTGGGAATACTACGCCAAGAGGCGTCAGGTTCATTTACTTCATCCCAATACGAGGGAATTATTAGAGAGGATGCTAATGATGCTTCGAGATGAGGGAGAAGAAAAAACCTTTGACTATATCAGGCGCGAAATTCTGAATAATAAAAAATAATTCTACGTCTTGCACAAATTTTATTTGTAAAACTTTGTGCAAGACGCTTTATTTTTTTAAAAGAGTTGATTTTATCTTTTTTCTGTGATAAACATAATCAAACAATTCTTGGCCTTCCCCAGAGGCTGTCGTAAGAATCCCACGAGGTAGTACAATTGAATAGTAGCGTTTCTACGGCCATTTTGTGCGGTATAGATGCTAGGATCATAGAAATTCAGGCAGATATAGCAGAGGGTTTGCCTGGCTTTGATATGGTGGGTCTCTTGTCCTCAGAGGTACGAGAGTCTAAGGATAGAGTGAGAACTGCTTTAAAAAATAGTGGTTTTAGACTTCCGGCTAATCATATAACAGTCAATATGTCACCCGCTAATATTAAAAAGACAGGCTCAGGCTTTGACTTGCCTGTGGCTATTGCGATACTCATTGCTGACGGAACGGTTTCGGCGGAATTTTTTGATTCATCGATAATTCTAGGCGAGCTTAACTTAAATGGAAATGTTATCCCGACTGAGGGGATACTTCCAGTTGCGCTAAGGGCGGTTGAATTGGGCTATAAGAAGGTTATCGTGCCCTTAGATAATGTAAAAGAGGCAATGCTTGCAGGAGACATTGAGGTTGTTGGAGTGGAATCTATGCTAGACTGTGTGATGCTTGCCAGAGGAAGCAAAAGCTTTAATTGTCCTAGGATTGACGAGAAAACAAATTATGATGCTGAGGTTGATTTTTCTGATGTAAATGGACAAAGGGCAATAAAAAGAGCGTGTGAGGTTGCGGTAAGTGGGATGCATAATTTTCTTATGATAGGTCCGCCTGGTGCGGGCAAGAGTATGATTGCAAAAAGGCTTCCTACTATATTACCACCACTTTCTAGGGAGGAGAGTGTAGAGCTATCTAAGATTTATTCTGTATGCGGTTATTTCAATGAAAATGGAGATAAGTCACTGATAACAAAAAGACCATTTAGAGCACCGCATCATACGATATCGTCTGTTGGTATGGCCGGAGGTGGATCAAACCCTAAGCCTGGTGAGGTATCTATGGCACATCGAGGAGTACTGTTTTTAGATGAGCTTCCGGAGTTTTCAAAATCTACAATTGAGATATTAAGACAACCGATGGAGGATGCCAAGATATGCATCAGCAGACAACAGGGGAGCTTTACATTTCCAGCAGATTTCTTGTTGGCGGCAGCGATGAATCCCTGCAAGTGTGGAT
>JAZRXQ010000055.1:0-7244 GCA_045600305.1 Lachnospiraceae bacterium | reverse complement strand
AGACATCGAGTTAATTTCGAGCTACGAGGACAATCAGGTCGGTAGTCACATGTCTACCAACTATATTGTTATCTCTAATGAGCTGACTATCAAGCAGGCTATGAGATCTCTCGTTGACCAAGCTGCGGACAATGACAATCTGTCGACGATATATGTTGTTAAGTCAGAGGATGGAACCTTCTATGGAGCCATCACCCTCAATGATTTGATCATTGCAAGAGAGGGAACAGACCTTGAGGACATAATTGCAACATCATATCCTTACGTATACGCGTTAGAGGATGTTGGTGAGTGTATTGAAGAGTTAAAGGATTATTCAGAGGATTCAATCCCCGTACTAGACAACAACAATCACGTGGTCGGTGTCATCACCGCTCAGGATGTGGTTGAGATTGTGGATGAGGAGATGGGAGAAGACTATGCTAAGTTGGCGGGTCTTACTTCTGAGGAGGATCGTACAGAGACTCTTGGTGCTTCAATCAAGAAGCGTATACCCTGGCTTCTTATTTTATTAGTATTAGGATTATTAGTTTCATCTGTTGTGGGTATATTTGAGCACGTAGTAGCAGAGCTTACATTTATTGTGGCTTTCCAGTCACTGATACTTGATATGGCTGGTAATGTCGGAACACAGTCTCTAGCGGTTACCATTCGAGTGCTGATGGATGAGGCTCTTACTGGCAGGCAAAAGGCTGGTCAGGTCTTAAAGGAGATGCGAGTAGGACTAACTAATGGACTTATACTAGGAACTATTTCGTTTGCTTTTATAGGTGGATATTTGATGCTATTTAAGCATCAGACGGCAGCGACAGCCTTTATTACATCAGGCTGTATTGGACTTGCACTTCTTGTGGCAATGGTGATTTCATCCCTCACAGGAACTGTGATTCCTATGTTCTTCCACAAGATTAAAGTAGACCCTGCAGTCGCATCAGGTCCCCTTATTACAACCGTCAATGATTTGGTTGCAGTTGTTACATATTACGGATTAGCGTGGTTATTACTGCTTAATTTAGGACTTGGGAGATAAGTAGTTGTTTGCATAAAGTATACTTATTGATACTGTATAAATAGATAAAGAAATATTTTTAAGGAGAAATAAATCAATGAAAAACACATTTGTAACTAAGGAGAAGATTCAGGAAATCGCAGCAACAATCCCTACCCCTTTCCACCTCTACGACGAGAAGGGCATTAGAGAAAACTGCAAAAAAGTATATGAGGCATTCTCATGGAACAAGGGCTTCAAGGAGTATTTCGCTGTTAAAGCAACTCCCAACCCCTTCCTTATCAAGATATTAAATGAATACGGATGCGGAACAGACTGCTCATCAATGGCAGAGCTCGTACTCTCAGATGCAATCAATATCACAGGTGAGAACATCATGTTTTCTTCAAATGACACCCCTGCAGAAGAGTTTAAGAAAGCATATGAGTTGGGAGCCATCATAAACCTTGACGATATCACTCATATCGATTTCCTAGAGGAGACAATAGGCTGTATTCCTGAGACCATCTCACTTAGATTCAATCCCGGTGGAGTATACGAGGTTTCAAACGGCATCATGGATAACCCCGGAGACGCTAAGTACGGTCTTACCAAGGATCAGTTATTTGAAGCATACAAGATACTCAAGGACAAGGGTGCTAAGAGATTCGGAATGCACTCATTCCTTGTATCAAATACAGTAACTAACGATTATTACCCCACACTTGCCAAGACTCTTTTTGAGCTTGCAGTTGAAATCAAGGAAAAGCTCGGTATAGAGCTTAGCTTTATCAATCTCTCAGGTGGTGTTGGAATCCCTTATCGTCCCGAGCAGACTCCTAACGACATCGCTATAATTGGAGAGGGCGTTCACAAGGTATTTGATGAGATATTAGTTCCTAATGAACTTGGTGATATCTCAATATTCACAGAGATGGGACGTTTCATGATGGGACCTTACGGCTGCCTCGTTACCAAGGCTATTCATGAAAAGCACACCTACAAGGAGTATATCGGAGTTGATGCCTGCGCTTCAAACCTCATGAGACCCGCAATCTATGATGCATATCATCACATTACAGTTGCTGGCAAGGAAAATGAACCTTGCGACCATAAGTATGACGTAACAGGTTCACTTTGCGAAAACTGCGATAAATTTGCTAAGGATAGAATGCTCCCTGAAATCGAGATGGGTGATTACCTAATTATTCACGATACAGGAGCTCATGGATTTGCTATGGGATATAACTACAACGGACGTCTCTGGTCAGCAGAGGTTCTCCTCAAAGAGGATGGAAGCTTTGAAAAAATCCGTCGTGCACAGACTATAGCTGATTACTTTGCAACCTTTGACTGCTTTGATGGAATGGAGAAACTCTATAAATAAATCACTTGCATAAATTATAAGGGTGTGATAGGATATTTTTTGGTTTTTACAGCGCGTATGCGTTGTAAAAACTAAAAAGCCGGCATGTCGGAATGGCAGACGATGCAGACTCAAAATCTGTTGTGGGTAACCACGTGTGGGTTCAAGTCCCACTGCCGGCATTATAGACCTATCCATTTTCGGGTAGGTCTATTTTATTTTATCCAATTTATATCCCGTAGAAGCAACTAGGCACGTATACTCAGACAGGTTGCTGACTTCGGGTATGCTCGCAAGTATTACTTGTGATAAAAATTATATCTGTGGCTCGACCCTCGTCACAAAACTCGTATACGCACCTAGTTGTTTCGACGGGATTAGCCATGTATAAATACTTAGGAGAAAATACATGAGAAGTTCAGGAATACTTATGCCAATAAGTTCACTACCAGGCAAATACGGAATAGGCTCTTTTTCCAAGGAAGCCTACGAATTTGTAGATTTTCTAGTTGCTGCAGGTCAAAAAATATGGCAGATCTTGCCACTTGGTCAGACCAGCTACGGAGATTCACCTTATCAGAGCTTTTCCACCTTTGCTGGTAATCCTTATTTTATAGACTTAGACAAGCTCATAGAAGAAGGCCTACTAAAAGATAATGAGGTAAAAAAAGTAAACTTTGGCAAGAATCCTAATTATATAGATTACGCTCAGATGTATAAGGTTCGCTACAATGTCCTTCATAAGGCGTATGACAGATTTAAGCCCGAGGGAGATAAAAAATACGCGAAGTTTGAAAAAGATAACAAGCTTTGGCTAGACCAGTATGCCCTTTATATGGCTATTAAAAAAGACCATGATGACAGACCCTGGGTTGAGTGGGAAGACGAGCTGCGTCTTCGCAAGAAAAAAGCCATAGAAGAAGCAGCTGAGAGACTAAAAACAGAAGTAGGCTTCTATAAATTTATGCAGTACAAGTTCTTTTCACAGTGGGAAGAATTAAAAGCATACGCTAATAAATATGGCATATTAATAGTTGGAGACCTGCCTATTTATGTTGCACTTGATAGCTCAGACGCGTGGGCTAATCCCAAGCTATTCCAGTTTGACAAGGAGCTTAATCCCATATCAGTAGCAGGGTGTCCTCCTGATTGCTTCTCAGAGGATGGACAGCTCTGGGGCAATCCAATCTATAATTGGGAAGCCCATAAGAAGACCAATTACAAATGGTGGACTGCCAGAATCAAGATGGCCTACAAGATGTATGACTGCATCAGAATGGACCATTTTAGAGGCTTTGAGAGCTATTATGCAATTCCTGCATACGCAGAGACAGCGAGAGTAGGCGAGTGGGAAGAAGGTCCTAAAAATGAGCTCTTTGACGTAGTCGAGTCCAAGCTTGGCAAGATGGATGTCATAGTAGAGGATTTGGGCTTTATCACAGATGCAGTTAGAGAGATGGTAAAAAAGACTGGCTGGCCCAATATGAAGGTGCTTCAGTTCGCTTTCAATGCCAAGGCAGATTCAACTAGTGACTATATTCCATTTGTATATGATTCAAATTGTGTCGTTTACACAGGAACCCATGACAATGAGCCTATGATGTCTTATGTAGGCCATATGTCCAAGGCTGACAAGAAATACATGGCTGATTACATGCAGCTTAAGAATCCTACAGATGTAGAATTAGTTAAGGGCGTTGTTGCTTTAGCAATGGCATCAGTAGCCTATAGATGTATTATTCCTATCCAGGACTATTTGTGTCTAGGTATAGAGTCGAGAATCAACGAGCCCTCTACATTAGGCAAAAACTGGACCTGGCGAGTAAAAAAGAGCATGCTCACCAAAAAGCTTGCCAGAGAGATACGCGAATTAACTGTTTTATATGGTAGATGTAATAAAAAATAATGAAAAAGCATAAAGGTCTTGTGACCTTCCTAATTATTTCAATACTGATTCTTTTGGGACTTATAGTAGCGTTTTTTGCAGTGACAGGCTATTACAAGACGCATTTTTTCAATGGAACGACACTTAGTGGAGTTGATGTGTCAGGGCTTACCGCAAAGCAAGCAACCGAAAAGGTAACCGAAAATATATCAGACTATCTCATTAGCATACGCACAAGAGATGGGGAAAAATACAATTTACTCGGACCTAAATTTGGTTATACATATGAGTCCAATGGAGAGATAGAAAAAATTCTAGAGCTTCAGAATGCAAGTACCTGGATGGTTGAATCCAAGGGAAATGTAAGGCACGATTATTCTGTTCGTTCGGGGGCAACCTACGATGAGGAAATGCTCAAGGAAGAGATTATAGAGACGGGCATATTTAGCCCCTCTAATATGGTCGAGCCTAAAAATGCATACATAGAATGGGACGTTGAACAAGCCAATTATATAATCGTTCCTGAGGAGTCAGGTAATATTCTCAATTTTGAAAAAACCTTTAATATCATAAAAAGTGCAGTAGATGCGGGAGAAAAGACGATTACTATTCCCGATAGCTGCTACACAGTGCCAGACATCAGGACCAATGATCCTATGCTAAATGATACGATAGAGAGACTTCAATCCTATTTTGGACACAGTATCACCTATGATTTTGGCGGAGAGATAGAGGAAAAGGTTATATCCAGAAATGATATAGCTGGCTGGCTAAGAGTTGATGAATCCTACAATATAACTATAGATGAGGCACGCATTGAGAAGTTTGTCCAAAAGCTTGCTGACGAATACAACACCTATGGTGACCGTAGAAAATTTAGGACTACCAAGGGCGATAATATAACAATAGGTGGAGGAGACTTTGGCTGGGTTATCGACAAGGCTGCTGAGAAAAAGAGACTCTTAAGCGATATAGCAAGCGATGATAATGTAGTCAGAGAGCCTATGTTTTCCCAGAGAGGTGTTAGCTTTGGAGCCTATGATATAGGTGATACCTATATAGAAATAGATTACACCAATCAGCATATGTGGTATTATAAAAATGGCGAGATTGTCTGTGATACAGATGTTGTGACAGGTAACCTCAGCAAAAATAACGGCTCTCCAGATGGTGTTTTCAAGATAGCCTACAAGGAAAAGGATGCAACCTTAGCAGGCGAGGACTATGAGTCCAAGGACATATACTTTATGCCATTTGCATATAATGTGGGTATACACGACGCAAGCTGGCGAAGTGAGTTTGGTGGAGAACTCTATAAATATAGCGGCTCTCACGGCTGTATCAATGCACCTGCTTCAATAGTTGAAGCAATGTTTGATATGGTAGATGTAGGCACACCAGTTGTGGCGTATTACAGAAATAAGGTTACATTAACTGCAGAAAACTGCAGGATTTCAAACGCATATTCATACAAGGAAAAGACTTCTAAAAAGAAGTAATAAGGTGACTTATGGATAAAAATAAAGAAATGGTCTACTACGGCCTAGTATTAATTGCCAGCGTAATAATATGTTTATTTCTAAGACTCAATGTGGTCAAGGGAGATAGGGGCAAGCATGATAAAAATGTACAGTATTTCAATGTTGTATTAGAGTCTGCTATTACCTTGTTCCTACTTGATTTTTTGTGGAGCCTTACAGCACTAGGCTTTGTTCAGATGAGCTATTATGGCAAGCAGATAGTAAACGCCCTGTATTTTGTGGCGACTATGGTTGTATGCTTTTCTTGGATGCTATATTCAGAATACGTGCAAGGCTATGATATCAAGTCACAGCCTTGGGTAAAGGTTCTTTTAGGATTTCCCTCTGTAATTATCGTAATTATGTCAATTGCATCTATATGGACAGGCTGGATATTTGATTATAATGAAGCGGGTGAATATATACGTGGACCCTATCATACTATACAGGTTGTTGCAGGTATATGGACAGCAGGTCTGTCGTCGCTAAAAGCACTGTTTGTCGCTATCAGGGCTACTGACCCTATCAAGAAAAAAGAGTGTATGGCTATACTTAGATTCTTAATTTGGCCTGTTGTGGCAGAGATAGTGCAGATAGTTATCTCAGGACTTCCTATAGTTAGCTTTGGTATGGCTATTGGTTGTCTGTCAGTATACCTCAATATTCAGAACAAGATTCGAATTACACTCTTACAAAATGAAAAAGAAAAGGCTGAGTCAGCCAACAAGGCCAAGAGTGATTTCTTAGCAAACATGAGTCACGAGATACGAACCCCTATTAATGCGGTTTTGGGCTTAAATGAGGTTATCTTAAGAGAAACCAAGGAATTAGATACCAAGAGAATGGCGATAGATATCCAGACTGCAACCAAGGGACTACTTGCTATTATCAATGATATCTTAGATTTTACCAAGATTGAGTCAGGTAGAATGGAGCTTGTTTTAGTGGAATATAGCCTGGCAGATTTACTTAGTGATGTAATGGCAGTTACTCTGCCTAGGGTCAAGAATAAAAACATTAAGGTGCGCCTAGAAGCAGACGAAAACCTTCCTGGAATGCTCTATGGAGATGAGGTTAGATTAAGACAGATTATTATAAATATTTTGACAAATGCTATTAAGTATACCAATGAAGGGGAAGTCGTTATCAAGATAACGGGCACCCTTAAGGACAAGAATACTGATGCTCCTACATTAGCACTTTGCGTGGCCGTAAGTGACACAGGTATCGGTATCAGACCAGAGGACTTAAAGCTCTTATTTGAAAAATTCAGACGTGTTGAGCAGAGTAGAAATAGAAATATAGAAGGAACAGGGCTTGGTCTTAATATCACAGCCAGCTTACTTTCTATGATGGATTCGTCATTAGAAGTAAATAGTGAATATGGCAAGGGCTCGACCTTCTCATTTACAGTTAATCAGGGAGTATTCCCTGGAGGCTGCCTAGGTGATGTATCAAAGCTTACGTCACAGATAGATGTGAGTG
>JAZRXQ010000054.1:0-9071 GCA_045600305.1 Lachnospiraceae bacterium | reverse complement strand
ATGGAGTATTCTATCTCTATCTCTCTGATATACAGGACGAATATCGCACTGAGGTTCTTCTCTGTCTCTTCCCTTGCTCTCATCAGAAAATGCAGCATATGGGCTTAAAACCTCATGCTCTCGTTTTTCAAGTTCTTCTCGTATTGTCATATTTTTCCTCGTTTTATGCTTCAAAATCTATACATTTTGACATTTTAGCTAAACAGCGTGTTCCTAGCTCGCTCTATGAGTTCTCTGTCATCCATGTGATGCTTAACACCCTTGATAATCTGATAATCCTCGTGGCCCTTTCCCGCAACTATGATTACATCGCCTTTGACTGCATTTTTGATTGCATACTCAATAGCCTCATAGCGGTCGATAATAGTCACATACTTATCAGAACCCTTAGCTAATCCGCCACGTTCTAGTCCCATCTCAATATCAGCTAGAATGTCCTCAGGCTCCTCATCTCTGGGATTATCCGATGTAACCACTGTAAAATCAGATAACCTAGCCGATACTTCTCCCATCTCAAAACGTCGATTCCTATCCCTGTTACCGCCACAGCCAAATACTGTAACTAATCTGTTATGTTCGTATTTATTTAGTGAATTCAAGAGGCTCTCCAAAGCCATTGCATTGTGAGCGTAATCAACCATCACTGTAAAATCAGGCGAAACAGGCACGATCTCCACACGCCCCTTAACTCTGATTTTCTCCAACGCATCAACAATCCTCTTAGTATCATCTGTAAAATGCCTGCATATTGAAATAGCTGACAGCGAATTGTATACACTAAAATCTCCAGGAACATCTATTTTTACATGTGTATCCAACGCTCCGCTAAGGTCGTATGCCACACCCAGTACTCCAGGTTCTGTAAATAGGCTAATATTTTTTGCACAAAGCGTCGCAGATGAATCCTTGCTAGAGAAAGTCTCCTTCTCACAGGTTGCTTTTTCCATCATATCCTTTGCATGTTCATCATCTATATTAAATATACCCACCTTGCAAGCCTTAAAAAGAAGTGCCTTGCAATTCATATAATCCTCAAAATCCTTGTGTTCATTAGGTCCGATGTGATCTGGAGAAAGATTGGTATATAGACCATAGTCAAAGGTAAAACCACTCACCCTCTCCATCATAAGTCCCTGCGAAGAAACCTCCATTACAACCGCATCAAGACCAGCATCAACCATCTGTCTAAAATATTTCTGAACCATATAGGATTCAGGTGTAGTATTGGCACTTGGAGTCCTCTCATCACCTATAATAGTCTCTATAGTTCCTATGAGACCTGTCTTAACTCCAACTCCCTCGAGGGCTTCTCTTACCATATATGTAGTCGTGGTCTTGCCCTTGGTGCCTGTTATACCTATCGTCTTAAGCTCATTTGCAGGATATCCAAAAAATGCAGCTGACGTAAGAGCAAGCGCATGACGAGACGAATTCACTTTCACAATTGTGGGATTAACATCCTCAGGCAAATCAACCTCATGCTCTACAATAATTGCAGCAGCACCATTTTCAGCTACCTGGGCAGCAAAATCATGTCCATCTCTATTAGCTCCAGGAATGCACACAAACACATCTCCCTTGCCAACTTTTCTAGAATCCATCTGAAGCCCGGCAACCTCTATATCTACGCTTCCGGATAAAATCTCATATTCAAAATCCTTGATTAAATCTCTTAATATCATATCTCTTGCCTTCTTGTACCTAATACAATAGTCCATACGTACAACCAGCGTAATATTACAGGAAAATCTCTCCTGTGCAAATCGTGGTTGCAGGACCTGTCATGATAACTGTATTTTCTTCTCTATCCCATGTGATATTTAAATCTCCTCCAAGGAGGTGAACTAACACCGTATCATCAGTAAGCCCATTTAAGATGCAGGCAACTACAGAAGCACATGCACCTGTTCCACATGCCCAGGTCTCATCACTGCCTCGCTCCCACACACGCATATCGATTTCATTTCTGCTAATTACATGAATAAACTCTGTATTAGTTCTCTCTGGAAATATCTCATGTCTTTCAAATTTGGGACCAATCTTCGGAAGGTCAAGAGCCTTAACATTATCAACAAAAGTTACCGCATGAGGATTGCCCATTGAAACAGCAGTGATATTATAAGTCACACCATCCACTACTACAGGCTTGTCAATCATTTTATCACCATCATACCTTACCGGCACTCTCTCTGGCTCTAAAATAGGACTTCCCATATCAACTGTTGCAGTAACAACCTTGCCGTCCTTAACCTGAACGGTGATTGTCTTGATTCCAGCAAGTGTCTCCACGTCAAATGTTGTCTTGTCGGTAAGCCCAAAATCATATACATATTTTGCTACGCATCTGACTCCGTTTCCGCACATCTGAGCCTCTGACCCATCTGCATTATATATATGCATAAAAAAATCTGCTTTATCACTAGGTCCTATGGTAATAAGTCCGTCAGACCCTATTCCAAAATTCTTGTCAGAAACCTTGATTGAAACCTCAGCCGGGTTATCAATCTTCTCTTCAAATAAATTCACATAAATATAGTTATTGCCACAACCGTGCATCTTGGTAAACTTCATATTTCATCCTCTTGAGAATCTTAAAAAATGTAAAATGGGCAAAAAACGCCATATATATTCTATGTCAAATATGAAATTTGTCAAGATTATTCCATACAAAAAGACATACATATTTTGCTCTGCAATTTTATCAATCAAAATTACTACAAAATACATATGTCTTTTCATTAAATATAGCAATCATATCTGACTGCTTTTCCTTCTAACGAATAATTAGGTTTACGATTTGCCAGGCAAGGTGCCTTGGGAGGTCTCTTTACTATTATCTTTGCAGGTGATGCATTTATTGCCGCATCAAAGAGTTCATTTTCTGCAGAGCAGGGTGGCTCCATCTTTTGGATAAGCTGTAACTTTTTATTAACTAACGATGATTTTTGCCTTCCTGGAAACATCGGATCAAGATATATCAAGTCCACCGGCTCTACTCTGTCTGATAGTATTTCTTCGCTCCTACCCTCAACAACATGCATCCTATCCATAATAGGCTTTAGCAGCTGATTCTTCTTACCTCGTCTAATCGCATCCTTTAGTAGACATGCCACAACTGGATTTTGTTCATGCAAGGTCACATCATATCCATAGGCAGCCAATAAAAAGCTATCCTCTCCCATTCCAGCAGTTGCATCAATAGCCCTTGGTCTATCGTAGCCTCCGATAACTCCACCTGTGGCAGGATTTATAGCGTCACATTTTGCTGCCTTCACTAGCATCTCGTGGATTATTCTCCCTTCAGTAACTCGCCGAAGAAGTCCCTCGAAATCTCCCTGAAAAGTCAGCCCATAGCCTACAAGCGACACTCCAGTTGAATCAAAAACAACCGTTAACCCATCGCCCTCACTTCCTACTATGGGCGACCCTATTTTATTTGCAAGCGACTCAGCCAATCCCCTGTCGCCGCCCTTTTTAATAAGTATTACCACATTATCCATATCATTAAAACCAAAGAGAGACGATTACTCGTCTCTCTATTATCATTTTTCTTCTGTTAGTTTCTTAGGTTTGTAGGTCTCATCACCAGTTTCTACCCAGAGGATAAAGTCTGCTATCTCAGTATCTGTCCAACCTTTTGCTCTGAGTCCAAGTATTAATCTAGATGATTCTTGCATATTCATAAGCAGTCCCTCCTTTTTGTCTCTTATGTCTCAATTATATACTCACTACATATATAGTCAAGAAATATTTACTTAAAGAGAAGCCTATATAACGTGGGATTTAGATGAAATTCCTCCATAAGCCTCTCCACCTCTGCCAATAGTTTAGCCTTGTGTTCAACAGGAATCTTTGACTTCACAGCTCGTATCAAAAGATTCTTAGGTGTATGCGTAAAATCTATAAACTCCAAAATCTGAGTGGTATATCCAGAATACTCCAATAGATTCGCTCGAATTGCATCTGTCATAATTGCCGCTGTTCTCTCTTTTAAGAGTCCATAACGAGTAAGCACTCCAAAATTCTCACTCTCAATCTGCCCGTTTAATTCATGCTGACAGCAGGGAACTGAAATAATAATCCTAGTATTCCATCTAATTGCGTGATATAGCGCATAGTCTGTTGCCGTGTCACAGGCGTGAAGAGTTATCACCATATCTACTGGTCTATCACTCTCATACACTGCCACATCTCCTACCTTAAAATCCAGCTTGTCATAGCCATATTTTTTTGCAGTATCCTGACATTTTTTAATAACGTCTTCCTTGAGATCCAGACCTGTCATCGTCACGTCTAGCCCTCTTACAAAGGTGAGATAATAATAAACTACAAAGGTTAAATAAGATTTCCCGCAGCCAAAATCAACTATGTTAAGTGTCTTAAGATTAGCCTTATCTACAGCCTCTTCTATGAACTGAATAAATTTATTAATCTGGCGGTACTTATCATACATTGAGGAGACAACTTTGCCATCTTTTGTAAATACCCCCATATCAACAAGCGGTGGGATTACAGTTCCCTCCTCAAGAAAATATTTTTTCTTTCTATTGTTTTCAGCCTGCACTTTGACAGCTCCACTGGCCTTGGTCCTACCAGTGAAAACCTTGCCTTTTTTAGATACCTTTACAGTATACTCATCCTCATCCTTCCAGATATTCATCTGTTTAAAGCCATCTTCCATGCATTGCTCGCAAAAGCAGGTTAGTGCCTCCGTTCCAAGGTTTTCATGAAAAGCCTGCTTGTCAGTAAATTTCTCGGCCTGATAGCCTTTTTTCTGCCTGGAAATAACAATTTTTTTATATTTAGTATTTTTCGTGTTACTAAGTATGATTTTATCTGCTCCATCCGTTAGTAACTCACTCAACACTTCATTTAATTCTTCGTTCATTATGATATATATCCGTCCCTCTAATTGTCCGCTTTAGTGCCATATTCCTGAATAATCTTTTACCCATAATATTACAGCACTGGATATTTCTTAGACCATCAGATATATCTTATACCATCTTGCAAAAAATGTCATGTGATATTATAATGTTGTGTAATTATATGCAATGAGGTAAACCGACATGGTTGATAAAAATAAAGTAAAAGAAGCTGTCAAGCTCTTACTTGAGGGAATCGGCGAGGATCCAAATAGAGAAGGTCTCATAGACACCCCCGATAGAGTAGCTCGCATGTATGAGGAGATTCTCAGTGGGATGGATGAGGAACCTAGTACACATCTTTCTAAAACATTTACTGTTGAAAACTCAGAGATAGTCATAGAAAAAGACATTCCTCTATATTCACTTTGCGAGCATCATATGCTCCCCTTTTACGGCAAGGTTCATATAGCCTATATTCCAACTGATAGAGTGGTTGGGATTAGTAAATTAGCACGAACTGTAGAGGTATATGCCAAGAGACTACAGCTTCAAGAGCAGCTCACAGCTCAGATAGCTGATGCAATTATGGATAACCTCGCTCCTAAGGGAGTTATGGTAATGATAGAGGCTGAGCATATGTGTATGACTATGCGAGGTGTTAAAAAGCCTGGTACAAAAACAGTGACCTATGCATGTCGTGGCGATTTTGAAAACAATCACGATTTACAGAGCAATTTCTTTTGCATGGTTCGTTAGAATATTAGTTGGAGAATATAATGGACAAAATAAAAATAGAGGGTTTGGAAGTTTTTTGTAATCACGGACTTCTCCCCGAAGAGACTAAGCTTGGACAAAAATTTATAGTTAATGCTACACTATGTACAGACACCATGAAGGCTGGATTAAAGGATGATTTAGACGCTTCAATTGATTACGCTGAAGTCAGCCACATGATTAGCGAATTTATGACTACACACACATATAAGCTCATTGAAGCAGTAGCAGAGAATCTCGCTCGTCTCTTATTACACGAGATTGCTTCTCTTAAATCTATTACACTAGAGATAAAAAAACCCTGGGCTCCAATCGGACTACATGTAGAGAGCGCAAGTGTTGAGATTACTCGCAGCTGGCATGAAGCATACATCTCTACAGGTTCTAATCTCGGCGATTCAGAAGGCTTCCTCACACTGGCAGAGTATTGTCTTTCAGATGATCCAAACTGTCGCGTAATAGAAGTTGCACCTCACGAGGTGACCAATCCCTACGGAGTGACAGATCAGCCTTATTTTCTCAATGGAATGGTTAAAATCAAAACACTCCTCTCTCCTATTGAGCTGCTTAGCTTATGCAACGAAATAGAACAAAAGGCAAATAGAACCAGAGAGATGCGCTGGGGACCTAGAACACTTGACTTAGACATCATATTCTATGATGACGCAATTATTGAAGAGGCCGATTTAATCATCCCTCATATTGATATGCAAAACAGAGAATTTGTATTAAAGCCTCTGTCAAAGTTAGCACCTAACAAGTTGCACCCTGTATTAAAAAAGAGGGTCGTCGAGCTTGTCAAAGAATTAGATGAAAAAAGTGTATTAGGCAACTAATTACCCAACACACTCTCCATAATTTTTTCAATACTACGCGATTCACTCTTATCCACTCTCACTACATTGATGTCGAGAGTGGATATTTTTTTGAAAATATCTTTCTGAAAAGCCTCGTCACTTATAGCAGCTGAATCATCTGTGACAGTTAATTGATTCTCTTCTATCTCAACATGATATCCATCAAAAAGACATGATAGCTTGTCACAATCTAGTTTTGCCTCTTTTTCAAAAGTAATAACATATCTATTACGTAACTCTGCCTCTTTTGAAAAATCGACTTCTCTGGCGATTATACCTTCGTGTAGAAATCCCACTCTGTCACAAAGCTGCTCCAAATCTGACAGTATATGTGTCGATAGAATAATCGTCATCCCCTCAGCCTTTAGCGACCTAATTAACTCTGCAACATCTCGTCTTCCCATCGGGTCAAGAGCAGACATTGGCTCATCCAAAAGTAATACCTTAGGTCCTGCTAAAACTGCCGCAGCAATACCCAGTTTTTGTCTGTTACCACGACTGAGCTTCCTAATTACAGTTTTGGGGGTGAGTCCCATTTTGTCAATGAGCTCCACCTCTCTTTTTACATCATTGTTTCCTAAACCATCTGATAAGAATTTTAAATACTCTTCTACCGTCAAATTCTCAAAAAAAGCTGGCACATCTGGCAGATAGCCAACCACCCCACTACCTAAAATCTTATCGTCAACAACCTTGCCATCAATCTCGCAAAAGCCACCATCTGTGTCAACAAGACCGCACAGTATACTAAGTAGTGTTGTCTTTCCTACACCATTTTTTCCAACTAAACCGTATACCTCGCCTCTATTCACTTCCAAGCACAGACTTCTTAGTACTCTGTTGCTACCATATGTCTTCTTAATATTTTTCGCTTTAATCAATGTTTACTCCGAAACTAGATTTTTATTCTTGTCATAGTGCATTCCATATCCCGGTATAAGCCCTTGATACAGGAATACAATGCTGAGTGCCAGTATGACTCCACCAATAATATCAGTAAGCCAATGAACCCCACAGGTAAGTCTACCTATAACCATAAATGAGCCCAAAACCAAAAGTACTATTTTCAAAAAAAGTCTAAGTACTTCATTTTTAATTCTAGCTGAAACCTGCAAATATGTAGTCACAAACACTACTATTACCATGAGCGTTGTAGAGGATGGATAGGATGCTTCCAAAACTCCCGTATCCTCAGGAATAACAGGTCGATAATTAATTACAATTTTTTCAAAGGCCACATAAAATACCAATGTAATAATATAGCTAACACCAAGATAAATGATGTCCATATCTATTCTTGCAATATGCTTTCTTTTAATCCATTGAACCAAACCTATGATAAAAAATACCAGACATATCACAAACGAGATATAGGAAATCTTGTCTATTATTTTATAAAGCTCATATGTATATCCTGTGAGTTCATGGAAGGCTGCATTTATACTTGCAAGTCCAACCTTGGACCTCTCAGGTCCAATCGACTGAACATCTACAAATCTAACCAGTGCCGTCCACAGTATAAATAAAACAAAGCTTACTACTGCCCCTACTATAAATGGTCTTCTCTTTTTCATTACTAACTACCTCTCAAACCTATATTTCATGCCAAAGTTCACCCCAAAGAAGGTAACTACAGCCATAACAATTAGCATTCCTAAGATTGGAATAATTGTGCTAATCGGGTCAGTCCCTGAGTTGAACACATAGGTATATACATACGTCGGGAAATACTTGCCTATGCTTACTCGTCCAAGTATCTCAGGAAGAATTACTATCAAACCTATCATTGAAAACATTGTAGCAAGCTTATACTTGTATAGCATTGATAAGCCTATAGACACACAAGCATGAGCACTCATTCCAAAAGCTAGAAGAATGGCGTTATAAAGTGCATGTCCAAATTCAAAGTTGAAGCCATACACCGCCCCTCCTATCCAATAATACACAAGGTATCCTGGTATCACAGGAAGTCCTAGGCTTAGACTATAAACTATTACCTTTGACAGTGCTAATGTTTTTTTATCGTATCCCGCAGCAAAAGGAATGACGAGCTTGCCTTTTCTTATTTCATCTGGGATAAGACCAAATGTAAAAAAGACAATCATTACAGCATAAAATAAGCCTACATCAGCAGCATATATGCTGATACTGGTGGCTAAGTCTCCTGTAAAAAAGTCCTTTAGCACCTGTAAAACCTCCGTCAGCTCCGAAATCATACCGTCATAGGATTCCATAAAATCAACCATTGGTCTGATGAGATTAGATGCCAGGAGTAAAAGCAGTGCAAACAGTACACTTGCCAACAAGCCTATAAGCATTTTCTTACTTCTACGTAATTCAATTATATCTTTTTTAATACATATCTTTAATCGACTCATTCTGTTATGCTAACACATTTCTCTCATAGAATCAAATATGAATTATAAAACTGTGTTATTAACTTATGATAATGTCTCCCTTAGATTAACTTGAGATTATGTCACTTTTTTATAGACTAGAAACTATGAAAGAAGGACTAATCACTATGTCTCAGGAACAACTTAAAACCTACACGGTTATTAATCGTTTCATT
>JAZRXQ010000053.1:0-12932 GCA_045600305.1 Lachnospiraceae bacterium | reverse complement strand
GGGGGCAATGCGAGTTGCGCAGGCGTCGTGAAACTCACTGATATATGCGAAGCTTCGAGGTACAAACTTGTTTGTGCTCTCGAACTGAGCATATATCTTGCGCCAACAGCGGGCGATTTGCCAGGGACGGCAAATCGAGCGAACTGTGAAATGGATTGAACAGTGAGCGACCGCATTGTAGAGGTTTACTATAAATTGCAGGGCGCAGACGGTGAGTTTGCACAGCCTGACGCGCTGTCTGAGCAGGGACACCTATACCTAATTCACTTGAATGGTTGCGTCAGCTTTGTCAAAAAGTATACTTTATGAAAAAAAGGACTAGACTTAAATCTAGTCCTTTTTGACTAATTTTACTTGTCATCCGTCGAGTAATTAGGTGCCTCTTTTGTAATCTGGATATCGTGGGGATGTGACTCACGAAGTGCCGCAGCTGACATCTTGACAAACTGTGCCTTCTCGTGAAGCTCCTCGATAGTAGGGCATCCACAATAACCCATACCAGATCTGATACCTCCAAGCATCTGGAATACTGTATCCTCTACAGTACCCTTGTATGCAACACGTCCCTCAACACCTTCTGGAACAAGCTTTCTCGCATTCTCCTGGAAATAACGATCCTTAGAACCATTCTCCATAGCAGCGATAGAACCCATACCGCGGTATACCTTGTACTTACGTCCCTGATAAAGCTCGAATGTACCAGGTGCCTCATCACAGCCTGCAAAGAGTGAACCCATCATACATACATTACCACCAGCTGCAAGAGCCTTGGTAAGGTCTCCTGTGTACTTGATACCACCATCGGCGATAACGGGGATGTTGTACTCCTTGGCAACCTCATAGCAATCCATGATAGCTGTAATCTGAGGAACACCGATACCCGCAACTACACGAGTAGTACAGATTGATCCAGGTCCAATACCAACCTTGATTGCATCAGCGCCAGCCTCAATAAGAGCCTTAGCAGCTGCTCCAGTTGCAATGTTACCAGCGATAACCTGAAGGTCAGGATAAGCTGTCTTAATCTTCTTAACTGCCTCAAGGATATTCTTAGAATGTCCGTGTGCAGAGTCAACTACTATTACATCAACCTTTGCCTTGTAGAGAGCATCTACTCTCTCCATCATATTACCAGTGATACCTACACCAGCTCCACAGAGAAGTCTTCCCTGTGAATCCTTAGCAGAAAGAGGATACTTAATCTGCTTCTCGATATCCTTGATAGTGATAAGCCCCTTGAGATTGAAATCATCATCTACGATAGGAAGCTTCTCTTTTCTAGACTTAGCAAGAATCTCCTTTGCATCCTCAAGAGAAACACCCTCCTTTGCGGTGATGAGTCCCTCAGAAGACATGCACTCCTTAATCTTCTTGGTGAAATCCTTCTCAAACTTAAGGTCACGATTAGTAATAATACCTACTAACTTGCCCTCCTTAGTAATAGGCACACCTGAGATTCTAAACTTTGCCATAAGGTTATCAGCATCCTGAAGAGTGTGTTCCTCTGAAAGTGAAAAAGGATCTGTTATAACTCCGTTCTCAGAACGCTTAACCTTGTCAACCTCATCAGCCTGAGCCTCGTTTGGCATATTCTTGTGAATAATACCAATACCACCCTGACGTGCCATAGCGATTGCCATGCGATGCTCTGTAACAGTATCCATCGCTGCACTCATGAGGGGAATATTAAGTGTAATCTTGTTAGTCAACTTAGTCTGTAAGTTGATCATATTAGGGGTAACCTCAGAATACTGAGGTACTAAGAGGACGTCATCAAATGTGATGCCTTCGCCAATAATAGTTCCCATTGTCTAATCCTCCTTATTAATCTTATACATCCTTGATAGAAAAGCTCATGCGGCCCATCTTGTCCTTGCCCATGCACTTAACAGTAACCTTGTCACCTAAAGTGAGTACATCCTCAACGTGGTCAATTCTCTCCTTAGCAACCTTAGAAATGTGAACCATTCCCTCCTTGCCAGGTGCGAACTCTACGAATGCACCAAACTCCTTGATAGAGACAACCTTACCAGTAAGAATCTGTCCCTCAGCGAAATCAGTTACTATAACCTCCACTAATCTCTGCGCCTCATTCATCTTGTCGATGTCTGTACCACAGATAGAAACAGCTCCATCCTCTGTGATATCAATCTTAACATCCAAAGACTCCTGAATAGCCTTGATTACCTTGCCCTGCTTGCCGATTACATCACCAATCTTCTCAGGATCAATTGTAATCTGAATAATCTTGGGAGCAAGCTTAGAAACCTCCTTGCGAGGCTCTGCGATTGCCTTGGACATACATGTGTCCATAATGAAGAATCTAGCCTCTCTACAACGAGCAATAGCACCCTCAACGATTGGACGAGTAAGTCCATGAATCTTGATATCCATCTGAATAGCTGTGATACCATCCTTGGTTCCTGTAACCTTGAAATCCATATCTCCGAAGAAATCCTCAAGTCCCTGGATATCTGTAAGAAGTACGAAATCATCATCTGTATCTCCAGTTACAAGACCGCAAGAGTTACCAGCAACCATCTTCTTGATAGGAACACCAGCTGCCATAAGTGACATACATGATGCACAAGTTGATGCCATTGATGTAGATCCGTTTGACTCAAATGTCTCGGATACGGCACGGATTGCGTAAGGGAACTCCTCCTCTGAAGGAAGTACAGGAAGAAGTGCTCTCTCTGCAAGTGCTCCATGTCCAATCTCTCTACGTCCAGGTCCTCTTGAAACCTTGGTCTCTCCAACTGAGTATGAAGGGAAATTGTACTGATGCATATATCTCTTGGTAGTAATATTCGCATCAAGTCCATCAATCTTCTGAACCTCAGAAAGAGGAGCAAGTGTAATAATGTCACAAATCTGTGTCTGTCCACGAGTAAACATTGCTGAACCATGAACTCTGGGAATAATATCTACTTCAGCAGCAAGAGGTCTGATCTGATCGATTGCACGACCGTCAGGACGCTTGTGATCCTTAAGAATCATCTTGCGAACTGTCTTCTTCTGGTACTGATAAACAGCATCGCCAACAAGAGGAAGCCACTCTTCGTTATCTGCAAAGGCCTCTTCCATCTTCTCAACAACCTTCTTGATGTTTTCTTCTCTAACCTGCTTAACGTCTGTGAATACTGCTGCCTCCATCTCCTCGGGAGTAACAATCTTCTTCATAGCCTCAAACATATCTGCTGGGATAACATAGCTAGTATACTCAGCCTTAGGCTTACCTACCTCAGCAACAATCTTGTTGATGAAAGCGATAATCTCCTGATTGATATCGTGAGCCTTGTAAATAGCCTCAAGCATCTTCTCCTCAGAAATCTCGTTAGCTCCAGCCTCGATCATGATAACCTTCTCTGATGTAGAAGCAACTGTAAGCTTGAGATCACCCTTGTCCCACTGTGCCTGTGAAGGGTTAACGATGAGCTCACCGTCTACCATACCCATCTGTGTCATAGCACAGGGACCATCAAAAGGAATATCTGAAATACATGTTGAAATAGATGCTCCAAGCATAGCAACGATCTCAGGTCTGCACTCGGGATCTACTGCCATAACCATATTGATAAGTGAAACGTCATTACGATAATCCTTAGGGAACAAAGGTCTCATAGGACGATCAATAACACGTGATGTAAGAATTGCATTCTCTGATGCCTTGCCCTCGCGCTTGTTGAAGCCACCGGGCATCTTGCCTACTGCATACATCTTCTCCTCAAACTCTACACTAAGAGGGAAGAAATCAATTCCATCTCTGGGCTTGTCTGATGCTGTAGCAGTTGATAATACTGTTGTCTCGCCGTAGCGAAGGAGTGCTGCTCCGTTAGCCTGTGCAGCTACTCTTCCGATGTCAACACTAAGTGTCTTGCCACCGATTTCGATTGAATAGGTCTT
Organism: Lachnospiraceae bacterium; assembly: GCA_045600305.1. Taxonomy (GTDB): domain Bacteria; phylum Bacillota; class Clostridia; order Lachnospirales; family Lachnospiraceae; genus JAZRXQ01. The sequence goes on along the minus strand of JAZRXQ010000053.1, from coordinate 9,026 downwards.
AAACATTTTTTTCTCCTTTTCTTTGCGTCCTTCTTCTACCCCACTTTTCGACGGATGCCAAAAAGTGCTCCACATGTAATCGACCATGTGAATTCACATATGCTTTTTCGTCATAGAATAATAAAAATACCTACAACGTAAAAATGCAAAATAGAGCGGCCACATCTGGTAGCCACTCTATACGTGTACATATTACTTTCTAAGTCCAAGTCTCTCGATGAGCTTACGATAACGCTCGATGTCCTTAGCCTTTAAGTAAGCGAGAAGTCTTCTTCTCTGACCAACCATCTTAAGAAGTCCTCTTCTTGAGTGATTGTCCTTAGCATGCTCCTTGAGGTGAGCGTTGAGGTCGTTGATTCTAGTAGTAAGAATTGCGATCTGAACCTCAGGAGATCCTGTGTCTCCAGCTGCTGTTGCATACTCTTTGATGATTGCGTCTTTTGCTTCCTTAGTTAACATTGTTAAATCCTCCTAAATGTTATTATGCGCCAATCACTGTGTAGTGGGTTTAGGATTCCCATAACTCGGTGATAGGTAAAAAATGTACTTTGCTAATATAACATGACCATTAATTAAATGCAAATAGTTTTTGACTAAAAATGAAACAAACATCCCGCCAAAAATAGACGGGATGTTGTAATATTTACTAAGATAATAAGCTAATTACCTTAAGAGGTGTTCTATATCCCACATTAGAGATTTTAATTCCCTCTCTTGCATTAGACGCGTGAACAATCTGACCATTACCAATATATATTGCTACATGTCCAATTCTGCTACCTGAGCCATAGAAGAAGAGGTCTCCCGGCTTGGCGGTATCATAGGTAACCTTGGTGCCATAGCCTGCCTGTGATGCAGCATGGTGAGGAAGCCTAATTCCAAACTTCTCATAAACCTTCATGGTGAAGCCCGAACAGTCAACTCCCTTTTCAAGGCTCTCTCCACCCCATACGTATCTATTTCCTACCCACTTGAGTGCAAACTGAACCAGCTCGACTCTCGTGTCACTAACTCCAGGGTTTTCTTTCTTTCTAAGCTCCTTGATTGTAATTGCTTTTGGAAGCTGGTCTGAAAGTGTTACATAATCAGATGAAACATATCCTTCTTCATCATCGAGCTCAATCTTGCACCAGCCATCAAGCTCCTCTAATACAACTAATTCCTCATCTATAGGAACCATAGTAATAATAGTACAATCTGTATTGGGTTCACTACGCACATAAAGTGTAGTAGTATTAACTGTTGCCATTGTATTTGCCTTGTTTGGAGCAAGCATAATAGCATCATCACCAGTTAAAAGATAATCACAGCTAACATAACCCTTGACCTTGCCTGACTTGATATGATAGAAGCCATTTTTTACTCCAAGTATCTCGCAGCCAGCTCCAGGAGGCATCTTTCCAGCGAGTTCACTCTCCTCAGAAGGCTTTTTTCTGACGTTAAGATATGAATCAACGTTAGCTACTCCTAATACCTCATAACCATAAAAAGTCTTCTTTCCGGTACTCTCATTAACCACAACATTACGATCAGCATCGGCAACATCTGTTCCAAGACCAGAGGTCATACTAACTGTACCTACAACATCGCCACCCATAGACGCCTTGGTTATGGCAACATCAGTAGGAGAAACCACTCTACCTCTCGACTGTCTAAGACACTCAGACAAAGTAGCCGTCATACCAGCTGTCACATCTGCAAAAACGTCTGTCTTTGTAATAATCATTGCCGAAAAAACAAACGCTGCTCCTATTGCAAATCTCAATAAATTTTTTCTCATATATGCCCCTTAGTCTATTTTTAAATCTTTTTTTCTATCTTTAAGGACTTCCTGCTTGAATTCCTTAGAAACATGTATTTCCTCACCCTCGTAGAGAGCAAAAGCAACATTCATAGCATGGTCAGATACTCTCTCAAGACCAGTTACTATATCACTATAAACAAGCCCTGCTTCTGGCGTGCACTTACCTTTTGCCATACGCTTGATGTGGTCATTTTGCAAATCAATCTCCATCTCATCAACCACATCCTCAATTATAATCATCTCCTTGAGCTTGTCTCTATCTGTATGCTCTATCATCTCAAGAGCAATCTCTAAGCCCCTTGCAGCCTCATCATACATATTGGTAAGTCCCGCAAGTGCCTTCTTTGAGAACTCGAGTCCATCATCAATACATCTGAGTGTCGCATCAGCGATATTCTCTGCATGATCACCAATACCCTCTATATCATTAACAGCATGGAATAGTCCACCAATTTTTTTGCTATCAGAGACCGGCAGTTGCATTCTATTTGATTCAACAAGGAAATCCGTTATCTCGTGACTCAGATAATCTATATACTTTTCCTTTTTATAAACTGCTTCTACAGCATCCTTATCCTGATTAACAAATCCCTCATAAGCAGCTTTGAGATTTTCAGATGCCATATGACCCATTCTAATAATCTCACTCTCAGCCTCTGCTAAAACTGCAGCAGGAGAAACAGTAGTCGTATCTGAAATATGTGCTAGCTTGTAGCCTTCGTCCAAATGGTCATCTCCAGGTATAAGCTTCTTGGATAATGCCACAAGACCACCAGCGAAGGGATAAAGAAGTATTGTCTGGAATACCTTGTAAATGGTATCTGTATTAGCAACCGCTCTCTTCAAATCTCCGCCAGAGATGCTCATAATAAACTCTTCAAAGGGTCCCTTAGCAAATGCGAGGAAAATACCTATTACTATAAGACCTACCACATTGAATAACACATGGATAAGTGCTGCTCTCTTTGCATCCTTTTTAGCTCTAAATGCCGCCATAACAGCAGGTGTACATGAACCGATATTACATCCAAGTATTGCAAAGAAGCAGGTGTCTAGTCCTATAAGTCCCTGTCCTGCCATAAGCAGGAATATGGAAACTGTAACCGACGAGCTCTGAACTACTATTGTAATAAGTAAAGCAACTAGTATCGCAAGGAATGGATTGGTAAGACTTGCGAGTGTATTCTTGACTCCATCTATATCAGCAAGCTGCGCCATAGAATCACTCATCATACTGATTCCAAGGAAAAGTGCTCCAAATCCTAAAATTATCTCTCCCACCTTTTTCATGAGAGGCTTCTTGAAGAATAAGAATACAATAACACCTATTAGTAGTATTACAGGTGCTATTCCTGTCAGCTTGAAGGAAACTAGCTGAGCAGTAATCGTAGTACCTATATTAGCACCGAAGATGATTCCCACTGACTGAGCAAGGCTCATCATTCCACCATCTACAAATGTAACTACCATAACTGTAGTAGCACCCGATGACTGTATTATTGCCGTAAAGAGTGCACCAAAAAGCACCCCTATAATTCTCTTTTTAGAAATAGCAGTAAGAACACCTCTAAGTCTGTCTCCTGCTGCCTTTTGGAGTCCCTGGCTCATAAAATTCATTCCAAATAAAAAGAGTGCCAAGCCTCCAAATAAAGTTAATACCATTTCCATTTTACATTACCTAATTATATCTATCCGCAGATGTTACAAATCTGTTACGTTTGTATTTCCCAAAAATTTCTTCACATTAATAATATCTTGTTTTATTTGTCTTTGCAAGTCCATAATATTGGGGAATTTTTGCTCTGGACGCACAAAATCTAGTATTTCAATCCTCACGGCGCAATCATACAAATCCTTGTCATAATCAAATATATTCATTTCAAGGGCTGGCGCGTTAGTAGAATTGTCAGCATTTTCTATCGTTGGCTTAATCCCTATATTAGAAATACCGTCGTACACTTCGTTATCAACATATAGCCTTGAAGCATATACCCCATAAGGCGGTGTAGTCTTTTCTGTAGGAATTGGAATATTGATCGTTGGTATATCCATCTTATGCCCTATTCCATTCCCATGGGTTACTTCTCCACTAACAAAATAATTGTACCCAAGCAAATTGTTAGCCTTTACAAGCTCCCCATTCTCTATACAGTCACGAATGAGAGTTGAACCAACCTCCTCACCCTCCACTACAAGCTTGTCCTTAACTATGAGTTCATATCCTAGCTCACGAGATATGCTGTCGAGTAGCTCAACATTACCAGCCTTTTTATATCCAAATCCAAAGTCTGTACCAACTATTATTTTTTTTACCTGCAAATTATTTACAAGCTTTTTTATAAAATCCACCGGATCAAGCATCATCACCTCTGGCGTGAAGGGGCAAACCAGCACCATATCTACTCCCACCCTCTCAAGGAGTGATAACCTCTCCTCAACTGTGTTGATTTGCGAAAAATCTCCTCCCGCAGTCAGGGATTTAGGCGGAATATCAAAGGTAAAAATTGATGACTTTAGTCCTTCACTTTTAGCCTTTACAAGCTCGTCCATAAGAAGCATATGTCCCCTATGTAAACCATCAAATTTGCCTAACGACAGAGCCGTGGGTTCAGCAGATATAAATTTGTCAAATTCCTTATAAACTAACATCTAAAATTATCTTCCAAAAAATTTCTTTAATTTGTAATCCTTCTTTTCAGCAGCATATTCGTAAACTGCAAAAAATTGATTATCATCCGAATAAACTAAAAATTCCTCTTTATCAGAGAATGCTCTTGCTTCGAGCTTTTCCTGTTCTATAAAGTCATACGTTTCCAGTCTGTTGCCATTTTCTAATAGCTTCCTTGCCTCAGACCTTACGTGAAGCTTTTCGTAATCAAAAATTGAGTCTACTGGTATTAGAATATCTTCTACACTCCCTGCATCTTTTAGCTTCTGAATCTCATCTAACGTATGTGCATTTTCTATATCAAAAATGCTGACTTTTACTCTTTCAAGCTCATCCATACAAGCCCCTACGCCAAGCTTATCTCCAATATCACTGCATAGAGTTCTAATGTATGTTCCCTTGGAGCAGTGCACTCTCATCCTTACCAAAGGCAAAGCTATTTCTTTTATATCAATACTTATGATATTCACTAATCTAGCTTTTCTCTCAATCTCTATGCCTTTTCTGGCAAGGTCACAGAGCTTTTGACCTCCAATCTTGAGCGCAGAGTACATAGGTGGAATCTGAGAATAATCACCTACAAAGCTATTAATGACAGTTCTAATCGCATTTTCATCAAGAGCTAATGCTTTTTCACTATTATCAGAAAGCACCGCACCTGATGCATCCTGCGTATCTGTACTGATACCTAGATGCATAACAGCTTCATATACCTTGTCCTTATCTGTAAGTAACTCGCAAACCTTTGTTGCATTGCCTATACATACAGGAAGCACTCCTGTTGCATCAGGATCTAGGGTTCCTGTGTGACCTATTTTCTTTTCACGAAGCAAGCCCCGAAGCTTTGCCACCACATCAAATGAGGTAAAACCACGAGGCTTGTATACATTAATCAATCCGTTCATATACTTTTTTTATATCTGATAATAATTCCTGTAAAATATCTTCTGCTGCTTTGTCGGCGATAGTAATTCCAGCAGCTCTGGCATGACCGCCACCGCCAAATCGTACGCTTAACGTCGCCACATCAACTGCACCATTAGATCTAAGTGAAACCTTGATGTCTCCCTTAGGCGTCTCATACATAAATATTGCAACATCAACATCCTTGGTGCTCCTTAGCTGTGCAACAATTCCCTCTAAATGCTTAGGCAAAACGTTGTATTTTTTCATCTCAGCAGCGGTAATTATTGATGATATACACTTGTTTCCCAAGTGCCTTTCTGCCTTTAAAAGAGCAGCACCTAGTATCTGATTCTGCTCAAATGTCTTTTCAAAGAAGGTCTTATCAACGATTGTAGAATAGTCAATTCCCTTGTCCATGAGCTTACCTGCAATCACCATAGTAGAAGACGCAGTGCAGGAATACTGAAATACCCCTGTATCGTGAACTATACCAACATAGAGACATTCTGCAATCTCCTTTGTGATCTTGTCCTCATCCATAAGACCATACACTAGCTCACAGGTGCTGCTAGCGTCAGGAACAACATAGTTTTCGTCTGCAAAGGCTGTATTAGAAATGTGATGGTCGATGCAAATAGTGTTTTTGGCACTCTTAAAATAACCCGCATTATCACCAAGTCTCTTTTCGTCCCCACAGTCAAGACAGATAAATAAATCATAGACATCGTCCCTGCCAGAATCATTATATATCTCGTCCGAACGACCTAAAAAATCAAAAATATGAGGTATTGACTCCAAATAGATATGTACTGTAACGTTAGGATAATTATCCTTGATGTAGTTGTATACAGCAAGAGTTGAACCTACACAATCTCCATCTGGCTTAACATGGCCAGAAATCGCTATTTTTTCTTTTCCTTCGATATAAAAATCAAGCTTATTCATCATCTGCCTCTTTATGGTTGACTTCATCAATTAATTTTGACATCTTTGCCGCGTATTCTATAGATTGATCACTCACAAATGTAATCTGCGGAGTATTACGAAGGTTTATTGAGCTTGCTAAGGCTCTTCTGATATACCCTTCCGCACTCCTTAAGCCCTCGATTGTAGACTTAACTGCTGCTTCATCTCCATATACTGAAATATAAGCCTTGCAGGTCTTTAAGTCTGGTGCAACCTCTACTGCTGTTACGCTAGTAAGAGGGGCAATCCTAGGGTCTTTTATCTCGCCTCGGATAATATTAGCGAGTTCCCTTTGAACCTCGCCATTTATCCTAGCGTTTTTTGTACTATTTTTTCTCATACTATACCTCGGTTAAAAACCTATCTAGGCACCTCTACCATCTTGTATGCTTCGATTATATCATCCTCCTGGATATCACTCCAGCCATCTAATACGAGACCACACTCAAATCCAGCCTTGACCTCCTTGACATCATCCTTAAATCTCTTAAGTGATGCAAGATTAACATCACAAAGCTGCTCGCCCTCTCTTGTAAGACGAACCTTACAGCCTCTCTCAAACATACCATCTAAGATATATGATCCAGCAATATTTCCAACGCCAGATGCCTTGAATACCTGACGAACCTGAGCATGTCCAATAATCTTCTCCTCAAAGATAGGATCAAGCATACCCTTCATAGCAGCCTCTACATCCTCAATAGCATTGTAAATAACCTTGTAGAGACGTACATCGACACCTTCTCTCTCAGCTGTAGCCTTGGCCTGAGGATCGGGACGAACGTTAAACGCAATAATGATAGCGTTAGATGCAGAAGCAAGTATTACGTCTGACTCATTAACTGCACCAACTCCACCATGGATAACCTTAACCACAACCTCCTCATTAGAAAGCTTGGTAAGTGAACTCTTAACAGCCTCAACAGAGCCCTGTACATCAGCCTTAACAATGATATTGAGTTCCTTAAGGTTACCCTGCTGAATCTGACTAAATAGATCGTCAAGACTCATCTTAGCCTTGGTCTCTTCTATAAGCTTATTCTTGCCCTCTGAAATATATGTATCAGCAAATGCTTTTGCTTCTTTATCTGAATCAAATGCAACAAAGGTCTCACCAGCATCGGGAACGTTATCAAGACCAAGAATTGCTACAGGTGTTGAAGGACCCGCTTCCTTTACATTTCGTCCATTCTCATCCAGCATAGCTCTAACCTTACCGTGGCTTGCACCACAGGCTATGGGCTGTCCTACCTTAAGAGTACCCTTCTGAACAAGGATAGTTGCAACTGCACCACGTCCCTTATCCAGCTCAGCCTCGATTACAAGACCTCTTGCGTTTCTCTTAGGATTAGCCTTGAGCTCTAATACATCCGCTGTAAGAAGAATCATATCAAGAAGGTTGTCTATACCCTCTTTTGTATGAGCTGATACAGGACAAAATACAGTACTTCCACCCCAGTCCTCAGGTATAAGCTCATACTCTGAAAGCTCCTGCTTAACCTTATCAATATTTGCTGCAGGCTTATCAATTTTGTTGACAGCTACAATAATCTCTACTCCAGCTGCCTTGGCATGGTTAATAGCCTCTACTGTCTGGGGCATAACTCCATCGTCAGCTGCAACAACAAGGATGGCGATATCTGTAGAATTAGCTCCACGCATACGCATTGCAGTAAATGCCTCATGTCCAGGTGTATCAAGGAAGGTAATAAGCTGTCCCTGCTCCATAACCTGATATGCACCGATAGCCTGTGTAATTCCACCTGCCTCTTTATCTGTGACCTTGGTGTGTCTGATTGCATCAAGAAGTGAGGTTTTACCGTGGTCAACATGTCCCATTACGCAGACAACAGGGGGACGCTTCTTAAGCTTAGCTTCGTCCTCGTCATCCTCCTTTAAGAGCTCTGCGATAACATCAACCTTTTCCTCTGGCTCACAAATATAGTTAAACTCAAGAGCAATCTCCTCAGCTTCTTCAAAGCTAACCTCCTGGTTTACTGTAACCATCTGACCCTTCATAAAGAGCTTCTTTACGATCTCAGATGCCTGCTTTTTCATTCTTTCTGCAAGATCCTTGATGCTGATTCTCTCAGGAAGAGTAATTGTCTTGATCTCTGTAGGATCCTCCTCGATATGCGCCTGAGGAGTAGCATTACGCTTCTTGTGACCTGTCTGCTTCTCTAGGTTAAGAAGATTCTCCTGTTTCTTAGAGCCCTTCTTATCATAGTTATTCTGCTTATTCTGGGGTGCATTATGACCCTTTCTATTATCTCTGCCGCTCTTTGCACTTATTTCTGCTGCAGGCGCCTGGGGCGCACTTTGCGCTCCTCTTCCCGGTGCAGGTCTGCCGTTAGATTGGCTCTGGCGATTCTGATTGAATCTATCCCCGCCGCGATTCCTTTCAGAATTCTGGGCATGTTGTTTATCAAAGTTCCTACCTTGTTTATTGTCTGAAGTGTTTCTCTGATTTCCTTGATTTGCATTCTTAAATCCTCCACCAGATTTATCTGAATCACGTCTATTATCAGGTCTATTATCAGTTTTCTTATCAGCTTTCTTTTCTGCTGCAGGTGCTTTTTCCTCTACAACAGGCTTTACTTCTGCTACAGGTGTAGGAGCCACCTCTACAACCTCAGGCTCAAGATTACGCATACTTGCTGAGAGAATTGTTCTCTCACTCTT
>JAZRXQ010000052.1:0-3125 GCA_045600305.1 Lachnospiraceae bacterium | reverse complement strand
GTTTGATGCATCATTAAAGGATGCCGGGCTTGATTTTAAAAATCATTCAAAAAACTGGGCTGAGGCATTCGAGAAACTAAAGGAATTAATTCGCAATTCAACTGAAAAACGGAAAGTAATATTTATTGATGAGCTTTCGTGGATGGACACGCCAAGAAGTGATCTTATGAAAGCATTGGAAAACTTTTGGAATGGTTGGGCGTCTGCTAGGAAAGATGTAGTGTTAATTGTATGTACTTCTGCAACCTCATGGATGCTATCTAATATTATCCATAATAAAGGTGGTTTATACAACCGATTGACCGAACAAATTCATTTGCAGACGTTTAATTTGAGTGAATGTGAAGAGTTTGTTAAAGAAAAAGGAATAGCATTTACTAGAGCCCAAATTATGAAATATTACATGGTTTTCGGAGGAGTTCCGTATTATTGGGATTTCTTGCAAAAAGGATTTGGGCTTGAGCAAAATATTGATAGAATACTTTTTGCGAAGAATGCTCCGTTAAAAGATGAATTCCATTATTTATATGCATCTATATATAAGAATCCAGAGGACTACATAAAAATAATTCAGTCATTAGCAAAGAAAAAAATAGGCTTAACTAGAGAAGAAATAATACTAGAAAGTGGACTGAGTAATTCAGGTACACTTACATCAAAGCTTGACGAACTAGAAAGTTGTGGATTCATACGTAAGTATTATGCTTTTGGAATGAAGGCAAAAGGTGCTATCTATCAGCTTATAGATAATTTTACAATCTTTTATTATAGCTTTATGGAAGATGAACCTACTGATGAGAATTTCTTTTCAAATCAGATAAATATGCCAGCATTAAATATCTGGATGGGATATGCATTTGAGAGAGTTGTGCTTATGCATATTAATCAGATAAAAGCGAGTCTTGGAATACAAGGAGTGCTGACAGAGGTAAATTCATGGCATTGCAAGGCGAATCCAGATGAAGGAATTAAGGGTTCACAGATAGACTTGTTAATTGTCCGAAAGGATCAGGTGATTAATCTTTGTGAGATGAAGTATTCAGGTGTTGAGTATACTGTTACTGACAAAGTGGATGCTTCAATTCGTAATAAGATACATGACCTAAAGACCGTAACAAAGACGAAATATGCCATATTCCCTACGTTAATTACCACATATGGAGTGATTGATAATGCATATGCGCTTAATATGCAGAGTATAGTGACAATGGAGGAGTTGTTTAGGAAGGTGTAAGGTTCAGAACAATCCTATCCAGTCCAGAAAGGTTTATTTTTTCAAGGAAGAAAAGAGACTGAGATACGAATTACTCAAGCAGAGATTAAAAAAGTATTGCAATAGATAACATTTGGAGGATGAGACTATTATGCATAAGATGAAAAAATATTTGGTGCGTTAGTAATTACATCGACAATGCGAGATATGGTCAAAGCAGATGTATTATATTCAGACCAGACAACTGCCCCACTGACGTAGGTGCTAGACTTGATTTATTCAAGATGAGATACCGCACTCCAATCGGGTATAGGTTTTCCCGTCTTGACTGCTTCATCCACCATAGTATAATAGCGAACCTTGAGCTGTACATGGGCGAGGCCTGCCTCTAGGCTTGCTATAGCCTGCTTTGTTTTTTTCTCCTGGTTCTTCATCATATCCAGTATCAGTGTGGAATTGGTAGCCATATCTTTTTCATATTGAAAAAAAGTTCTTATATCATCCAAAGGCAGAGTTGCCTTTTTAAAACATTCTATTGCGTGGAGCTTGTCGACATGGTCCTGAGTATAGACTCTGTGATAATTGTTGACATGCTCTACGTTTTCTAATAACCCTATTTGCTCATAGTATCTAATGGTAGAGGTAGGTATGGAAAACATCTTTGAGATCTCACTAATAGTGTACATTTTAAAATCTCCTAAAAAATAAAATAATGCTTGAGTTAAAGTTAACTTTAAGTTGTAAGATAAAAGCAGTATATCAAAAATATTAGGAGGTTTCTATGGAAAATTTTAATTTTTATGCACCGACATATTTTGCATTTGGAAAAGGAAGAGAATCTGACTGTGGAGAGCTAGTCAAGAGATTTGGCGGAAGCAAGGTTTTAATCCACTACGGCGGAGGCTCTGTAGTTCGCTCAGGGCTCTTAGACAGGGTAAAGGCTTCTCTTAAGGCAGCAGCAATTGATTTTGTGGAGTTAGGTGGTGTTATGCCTAATCCCAGAAGTGGACTTGTATATCAGGGAATCGACCTCTGCAAAAAGGAAAAGGTGGATTTCATACTTGCAGTAGGTGGTGGAAGTACCATTGACTCATCTAAGGCAATTGCAGCAGGAACTCTCTATGACGGAGATTTCTGGGATTTTTATCAGGGAAAGTATATTGAAAAAGCCTTGCCTGTAGGTACCGTACTCACAATCGCGGCAGCAGGCTCAGAGGGTTCTCCTGACTCAGTAATTACCCATGAGGATGGAATGATTAAGAGAGGCTCTGGCAGTGATGCACTTCGTCCCAAGTTTTCAGTATTGAATCCTGAGCTTACAGAGACCTTGCCGGCATATCAGACAGCCTGTGGAATTACAGATATTATTGCACATCTCTATGAGCGCTATCTCACTAACTCCAAGGATGTTGAGGTTACGGACAGACTTATCGAGGCACTCATCCTCACTATGAAAACTGAGGCTCCTAAGGTAATGGCAAATCTTGAGGATTACGAGGCAAGAGCCAATATTATGTGGGCAGGTATGGTAGCTCATAACAATATCGTAGGTGTTGGCCGTTCACAGGATTGGACCAGCCACCAGATAGAGCATGAGCTATCAGCACTTTATGACTGCGCTCATGGAGCAGGTCTTGCAGTGACTATGCCTGCAGTATTTACCTATAATCTCTCGCATAATGTTATGAGATTTGCACAGATTGCGGTTAGAGTATGGGGCTGTCAGATGGATTTTGAAAATCCCGAGCGCACAGCAAGAGAAGGAATCGAAGCACTTAGAAGCTTCCTTATCTCTATCGGAATGCCTAAGAATTTTGAGGAGCTTGGTGCAAAGGCCGAGGATATCGAAAAGCTCGCATACACCTGTTGCTACGGTAAGGGCAATGAGGGCGGTACAATAGGCGGATTTGTT
>JAZRXQ010000051.1:0-18771 GCA_045600305.1 Lachnospiraceae bacterium | reverse complement strand
TTGAGGATACAATAAATAAAACTGTCTGCACCATTTAAATAGTGTTGTATTCATGCCTTTTTCGTTAATTTGATTTTCAAGATTTTTTAGCAATTTTGAGCCATATACTGCTCTATCACTTCCGCCTTGCTCGTACTCGACAATATAACAGCCAATAGCCCAGTTACGAAAAGTCATCAGTTGATTAAACATACGTTACATTCTATAGTTTTCTATCTGGGAAGCTTGGTAAAGACTCGTTTTTTTGTTGTACGATTAACGCGTCTGCATATGCAACTAGCTGTCTGGCAATCTTAAATGCATCATCAATATCTGCTTTGGTAGCAACAAAGTCATCGTTATATCTTGGTTTGGTCTCCCAATCATACAGTGTAGATGCCATATCACGCATCTCTTTGGCACAAGGGACTTCTACTCCCAATCTGTCAAGTTTATTTAGATTGGACCGAATCTCATGATTTTCTGCATATTCCTCACCATGAAGTTCCACTATATACTTAAGCGTAAGCTCTATACACTGCTGTAAAAAATAACAACAATCATCTATAAAAACATCATCCTCGGAAAACTTATGATAAGCAATCTCAGCATATGTCAGCTTGCTCTTAGCACGGATAAAAAGTTTACTCATACAATCTGTACCCCCTTAAGAATATTGTTGTATAACTGAGTATTGCTTCTAAGACTGTCAAACCATATTATATCTGCCTTCCAATCACAAATATCCTGGACAATTTCTGAAATCTCATTTTTCTTCTTGTTGTCTGGTTCAGCCAGTCTAATCGCTATGTCGGTATCACTATTGATGTTACATCTCAGACATACTGAACTACCAAAAAGTATAGCACTAGTCACTCTATCATCTTCCCGCAAACGCTCATTAATACGTATTACCTGACTCTGTTTTAGCGGGTGAATCCTGTCTATCTCCACACAATTACTTTTCTCAATCACAGGAAAACGCGTAATATAGTTTTTCTGTTCCTCCCATACATGACAGTGCTCTTCATTTGCAAAATATTTATTCTGCATAACCTCGCGTAATTGAACATAATATGACAATATTCGAAGAGTGTACTCTGGCATACTGTGATGTCCCAATTCCCAATCGGTCATAGTCATATATGGTATATCATAAGTCTCACAAAACTCCTTGCGACTCATACCTGTACTCTTTCTCAAATCATTTATCGTCTGCATAATACATAATCCTCATCCCTGCCTCGGTCAATTTATGAATTTCATAAACATTACCATGTTTTCATAAATTTTACAAGTAGTATTTCCGTCAAAAAGTGGACGGAGCAATTTCGCGAAATAACGAAAGTGGGGATTTCGCATCTCAATAAGATATTATGACTTATTAACGAAAAGAGGCTATGCCAGCGCATAGCCTCTACTTAACCCTTATTTCAAATTATAAACAGTTCCCAACATTTTTATCCTCTTCCATCGGATGTCCAAGTACTACTTTACTTTTACATTCTTAATAGTATTTGATTTTTTAGATTTTGTTCCTTTAAGCTCGCCGCGAATATATACATTGAACTTTTTACCAATAAGCTTTCCTTCGTGTCCTACTGTTACATAGAACTCTTTTTTGCCATTGTATTTAAACTTATTTGACGAAAGTTTAGTATCATATACCCATACATAATCCGCATCAATAGCTTCTTTAAGTGTTATCTTGTACGTCCATGAAGTAGACCAGTGTGCAGGAACCTTAACAGCCTTTATCCATGTTCCATCACTTGCCCAATAACCAGGAAGTATTTTTTCTTTTACCCATTCTACCTTTGCTTTAGTAGCCTTAATGGACTTAATCTGAGGATCAACTGTATTTGTTGTCTTAACCTCATAAGGTGTATCAGATACTAGTTTGACATCTGGAGCAGCTCTGAAATACAGAACCTCTCGCAAATAGTACTTTGTAGACTTCTGAAGGCCTGTGACCTTAACCTCTGGGTTCTCTCCCTGCTCATTTTTCACAGGAGTACTTCCAACAGTCCAATTTTCCATATCTGTTGAGTATTCAACAACGATATCTATATCTCCATTGTTACCTGTTGAAACCTCTGCATCTCTTACTGATGATACCTTTAATGTAATGTAATCGGGTCCCTTTTTGATTATGCTTTCATCACTAATATTTCTAGCAAAAGGATGGTCCCATGTCTCGAATGGGGGAAGAAAACTATATGAAGAATTCTCATCCGCCATTGCAGGTACCTGAACCATTGAAAGCATAATGGTCATAGAAAGCAAAAATAATACTATTTTCCTAAATTTCTTGTTCATTAATAATCCCTCCATCATATTTTTCTGCTTTAAAAAGTTCCGCATAAATTTTACATTATAGAGGGTTATATGAATATCAGCAAAATTGTCTATTTTCTCTCTATACCTCAGGAACAACAATACCTGTCCTTACCGCCATAATTGCAAGTTCTGTACGACTATTGCATGCGGTTTTCTGAAGTAAATTGTTAATATGAACTCTTTCGGTTCCATGGCTAATATTTAATAGTTCACAGGTTTCCTTATCTGAATATCCCGCAGCCACACATCTAAGAACATCCAGTTCTCTATCTGTAAAATCTGTGCTCATAGCATCTCCTATAGAAACTACTGGTGACTGGTCTGGGAATATACTCTCTCCCATCATAGTTTTATCCATGATAGCAAGAAGCGGCTCATCCTGCACTTCCTTATACCAGAAAGAATCTACTCCTGCAGCTCGCGCCTTTTTTATAAATGTTCCATCTGGCATAGATGTAACAATCAATATCTTAATCTGAGGATATGATTTTTTTATTCTTTCAGCCGCATCTATTCCATTAATTCCACTGCTCATTACCACATCCATCAATATGAGGTCTACATGCATTTTTGCACAGTATATATCAGCTACCGATGCTGAATCAATACTAGCCACAAGTTCATAATTTTCAGAATTATTTATTATGCTTTCAAAAAGCTGACGTGGCATTGCCTGGTCATCGACTATCAACACTCTTATTGCCATTTTATCCCTTCCTTCTCAAAGCAGCTTATCACTTCTTTAATTCTAATCGTAAATCAAATCGTGGGATGGAATTAATATCCATTATCCCATCATGTTTCTCAACAAGACTTCTTAGCAAAAGAAGCCCACCTTTCTCCACTATTTCACTCTCTGGTGCTATTCCATTATTTGTGAATTCAGCTATGAAGTATTCTTCTGTCTCTTCCAGCTTAATTGTTAATTCATCGCCCATAGCATGACGAATTGTATTAGTTAAACACTCATGAATACCCGTTACAATAATATGACGTTGAGGATTAGCTTCCGTTAAACTCCCCTCGATATTTAGCTTTATATCTAGCTTTTTCGCGGTCTCTAAAATAATGGTATACTCATCACTGACTATATTTTCCTTTTCCTGCTTTAAGTATTGAAGGTTTTTTCGAAGGGCCGCCTCAATATTTTTTCTTTCAGCATCAGTTCCCCCTGAGATAATATAGTGCTTAGACTCCAATAGATTCACACCCAGTTCATCATGAATCTTTACCTTAGCATCCAGTATCTCTCTTGCAGTAATTGAGTCAACAATTTGCTTTCCATACAGAACCAATTCATCATTCAGCTTTGCTACCAGCTTGCGTTTTTCCTCCAGTATCTCTGTGTTTTTAAACTGTTCAGTTATGTCTACCAGAGAAAGCATTCGAAGATTTGGCTCGTTGTCATTCAGTATTTCATCCGAAAGGGTAAAAACATCACCGTTTTCTAGCTGAATAATAATTCCTTTTTCCGTCTGCTTACTCCTGGTCGCTATCTCGCGAAGAAATACCTTCGCATTCAGCAATGCTTTACCCGTATAGGCTCTACAGATTTTTTCCATTCTGTGATTTTTTAATATGATCTGTCCGCTTGACTCATAACAACAGATTCCTACCGGAAGATTATCAATAGCTTCTTTAATAGATGTTGCTGTTATATGCCCTCTAATCCACTTGCGATTGTACCTAAACACGCCAAATTCTAATATGTTTATTGACAAAAAAGCAATCGTAATAATCAGCCATGGGATTTCTCCAAATGTGAACACTATACATTTTGTTGTTCCGTATATTTCTAGCCCGGAACGTATATAGAAAATACATTGGATTGCACCATATAGAACAATGCTTATAGGCAGCAGAAAGACAAAACCCTTCCAATGTTTGTGTCTAATTTCAGACACTATAATTGCAGTAGCTACTAAAAAAATAATAACCGAATACAATCCAATAATACTCTGCGCATATGGATGAAGATTAATAAATGACATCATACTTCTTCACCCCCTCTATCAAGTAAAAGAGTGAATACACTATCCGTATCATTTTCTGTTTTAATATCTGTGAGCATTCTAAGAGAAAGTGTTCCGTTTTTCTCTGTCAGGTTGACAACTAGCGTAGATGCACTCTCTAAAACTATTTCAACGACATTTTCAAAAAAATCGTACGCTTGAATTGCTGCATCTACAGAAATATCACCTTCTATATCAAAATTGAACGACACATCTATCTGATTTAACTTCAAATAATCTATTGATTCTGAAATGGCAATATATAATTCTCTTGCTGTAATTATCTCTTCGCTTTCACGGAGAAGTTCAAAATTACTTCGGCGTTTAATGTATGCATTGTATACAACAATTTTCTTAAGTCTCTGAGAAAAATCCTCTGATTCCTCTGCAAGCAGCTTTTCAATCTGTCCAAGCTGACTACTAACAATTTCTGCCATACGGTCATATACCTTATTACGAGCATTAATCGCAGCAGCTTCTTCTTTAAGTTTATTTTGTATTGTAAGCGATTGATTTCTCGCATCAATCTGGTCTATGGTTGCTGTAATCTGCCGATTCAGTTCATTAACTGCTGACAAATCCACTGACCAGCTAACAATACCACCTGATATGCTAGAAGACTGAACCAAGGCTTCTTTTTGCGGATTTAATATTGCTCCTGCTCCTTTGGTCAGGTAGATGTATTCTCCCTTACTGTCTTGAATTGCCGCAGGTAAGTTCGTTTCCTGAAAAATCCATGAATATTTCGTATTCACTGAAATCAGCCCTATCTGCATGCTGGCTTCCAATATACTTATGGAAACAAAAGCAAATATCTCGCCTATATTCCAAAGCTTCACTCCATTTATACTAGGACCTAATCCTGATGCATAGGATAAAAGCAAAAATATACACACGCCCAAAATAATGATCAAATGAAATATTTTACGTTTTGAAATAGATATCTGACATTTATAGAATAATACAATAAAAGCTGATACTAAAATCGAAATAGAATAGACCCAATAAATATATACCAAAACCCCTGCATTAGACATAACAATGCTATCTACTAAGGTGTCATCCAGTCGTACAAATAGCTGATGATAATCATTAGTCATAATTAGAGGAATAAGAAGCATAGCAGGTATAGAAGCAAGTACAAACCTGGGATTTGGAGTTTCGTCTTCCTGACGATTCATAAAATGAGTAAGATAACAAAACAATAGTGGAATGACCAACATAGGAATATAGTATGAGTACCAAAGAGGCCTGTTATAGTTATCTGCGAGTCTGTACCTGCATATCTCCAAAACAAAATACAGTTCCATAACCAGCACAATTCCCAAGGAAAGTCTACGAACTCTCTTGTCAATAATCTGATCACTTACCAGTATTCCCCATACAAGCACCATAATCCCATAAAAAAGCTGACTAAAACAGCTTGTAAAATCTACTTCTCTAAGAAAAACATGCAGTATTCCACCAATAATAAAAACTATTGAAAAACATATCAATCTCTTATAGCGTGCCACCGAAATACCTATCCTCCTAAATGATAAAAAGAACTTCTTCTTTTCCACTACAATATCATAGTCATCACTAATTCTCAATGAATAATAAGTTGGCTGAGAATCAGACGGGGAATCGATTCTCGCTCCCAGCATAGCTGGGGCTCGGTCGGTTCCAACTATTTCAAAAAAAGAGTAGTCGGATATCTTCGATATCTGACTACTCTTTTTATGGATCAGACGGGAGTCGAACCCGTGTCCAAAAATCCATCCCCTGTACTTCTACGAGCGTAGTTTGTATTTTGACATTCCCTCCGCCACACGCCTACAAACAGGCTGGTAGTTTTAGTAGCTTCATGATACGCCCGCGTACTCAAAGCTTTGTACGCGTCGTTTCTCACATAGTCGATGCCAGCTAGTAAAGTGTGAGTGCTAGACTAGTGACAACGCCGCCTAGGCAGCGTAAGCTAATTTATTATTGTTAGCGTTTAATTTTAATTGTGGAATTTAACGTATCCCGTACGGCTCGCTTCTCCAGCTTCAAAATCCCTGTCGAAACCATTACTGACCCTTATATAGTGTTATCCTCTGATAACACTATACGAATATTAACACATATTTTTTGTGGTGGCAACTATACCGATAGTATAGTTTTGTGTTCTATACAATCTTTTTACACCACTTTCCCCATCTGACTAGAATTATACCTAGTATAGCCTTTAATATATCCAGGCACTGAACAATTAATAGTATTATAAATATAGGCAGTCCAGTAAAGTTAACCAATACAAGTGCTAGTGGCACACATAGTACCCAGACAAACGCGCTGTCGAATATAAATGTCACTATGGTTTGTCCACCTGTCCTAAGCGTAAAATACGTTCCATGTAAAATCGCCCATACTGGCATAAATGCAGACTGCATCAAAATAATGCTAGTTGCAAGCTGTCTTATCTCAGGTTCTGTCTTATATATAAGAGGAAACAGCCCCGAAAAACAAGCCATTATCGCACCGATCCCAAGGCAGATTGTAAATGAAAAGGCAATCATTTTCCTATCGGACTCTTTTGCCTCCTCAAGTTTTCCAGCACCTAGCATCTGACCAATCAGAATCGCTATAGCATCCCCTGTTGCCAGGTAAACCACTGAAAACAGATTGTTGATTGTAGACGCTATGCTCATAGCTCCTATAAAAGTCAGTCCTCTATACGCGTAAATAGCATTGAGGACAGAAATACCTGCACTCCAAAGCGTCTCGTTAGCTGCAAGTGGAGTTCCCTTTTTTATGATGTTTTTCATCAATTCACCAGGAACCTTGAGTGTCTTATACGCTCCTTCAATAAACATAGCCTTCTTTTTGTGCGTATGTGTCCAGATGATTACTATTCCACACTCCACAAATCTCGAGATTACCGTTGCAATTGCAGCACCTGTTGCACCTAGAGCAGGTGCTCCAAGGTGTCCCTCTATTAGTAAGAAATTAAGCACTAAATTGACAAATACTGCAACTATACCAGCCTTCATAGGCAAAACAGTCTCGCTAGTATCTCGCAAGGTGTTAGAATATGCTGTAGCAACTGTCATCGGAAGTAATCCTATCAGCATAATCAAATAGTAATTGTGCGCATATCCTAATGTCGCCTGAACATCCCCAATTCCATCTGTCTCGTGAAGAAAGATGCTAACTAAATTGTCTCCAAATAAAAGAAATACCCCAATGCTTACCGCTAATATAATGGTGCCTATTATCAGCTTTGCTCTAAATGTATTTCTTACTCCTTCGTGGTCACCTTTGCCGTAGTACTGTGCACTGAAAATTCCGGCTCCTCCCATTGCACCCCAAAGGCACAGATAAAAAACAAAAAACAACTGATTGGCTATGGATACACCATTCATCTGGTCAGTACCCATCTGCCCTACCATTATGTTGTCCAAAAGTCCAACAAAATTGGTTATAAAATTTTGTATTATAATAGGAATAGCTGTAACCATCATTTTTTTATAAAATGACTTATCACCTATCCATTTCTCCTTAAATGTCATGTATATTCCCCACTTATATTTAATCTTTTTGCCAGTCCAGACCTCTTACCGCAGTAAACATCCTGTCTTTAAAACGTCTGTCATCTGCATATAGCTTCTCACAGACCTCTTTAACATATTGGCGTCTAGTGGCTCCGTCAACAGGGCAAGGATTTGTCACAATAGGAAGCTCATTATCTCTCGCAAAAGAGATAACCTCACCCTCCTCCACATAGAGCATTGGACGAATAAGAGTAAGTCCACTCTTATCTAAGTAGGTCACCGGCTGAAAGCAATGAAAACGTCCTTCGTATAGCAAAGAAAGCATCATTGTCTCAATCATATCATCCTTGTGATGAGCATATGCAACCTTATTACATCCAAGCTTTTTCGCTTCTTCATTGAGAGCACCCTTCCTCAGGTTTGCGCACAAAGAGCATGGTCTCTCATCCTTATGAGCCTCAAATACTATTTCGTTTATCTGAGTTTTAATCAAAGTATACGGTACCTCTAGTTTTTCGCAGAGTGCCTGCACCTTTGACCAATCTGTTCCTTCAAAGCCTAGGTCTACAGTTATTGCCGATAGCTCAAAAGGCACGTCAAAAAACTTTTTTATCCCTGCCAGCGCATATAGTAGCGTCAACGAATCTTTTCCGCCCGAAATCCCAAGGCAGATATGGTCTCCTGCTTCTATCATGTTGTATTCATTTATGCATTTTCTCACATGCGAGTATAGCTTTTGAAGCTTCATAAACAATTCCCTGACCTATCTATATTTCTACACCAACTCAAAATCTATAAAGCGCATTATCTCATCAGCATTTACACATCTAACTCTAACCTTTTGTCCTAGAGTAAATGTCCTATGAGTGCGCTGTCCAATTATCTGATAGTTGTCTTCATCAAAAATATAATAATCGCCGTGTATATTTTCCATAGAAATCATTCCTTCTATGGTATTAGGAAGCTCAACATACACTCCGTATGCTGTCACTCCGGAGATAATTCCATCATATTCCTCTCCGATTCTATCCATCATATACTGGCATTTCTTGAGCTTGACAGTCTCACGCTCAGCCTCTACAGCCTTTCTTTCTCGCTCCGAACAACGCGTCGCCACTGCCTCTAGCATCTGATTGTACGCAGATATTTTTTCCTCATTTAACCTACCACGCAATCTATCCTTGGTAATTCTATGAATCTGCAAATCTGGATATCGTCTAATAGGTGATGTGAAGTGACAATAAAACTCATCTGCCAAGCCAAAATGTCCCACACATTCATTAGAATATCTAGCCTGTTGCATTGAGCGAAGAGATAGCTTTCCAAGGAGAGCCTCCTCATCTGTACCAGAAATCTCAGTAACAAGCTTTTGTATATCCATGGGCTTTATCTCAGTAGCCTGCATACCAGGTCTTCCCAATGTATAACCAAACTTCTGAACAAACTTAATCAGCTTTTCAATCTTATCTACATCTGGTCTCTCATGAATACGATATACAAAAGGCATATCTCTATCACATGCATCCTTGGCTACAGTCTCATTGGCTGCCAGCATAAAATCCTCAATCATCCTGTTAGCTTCACCAATTGGATAGGGATGAATATCTATAGGATGCCCATTTTCATCTAGTTCTAATTTACTCTCAGGTAAATCAAAATCTATGCCGCCTCTATCCCTGCGTCTTGCACGAAGAATATGAGCTAATTCATTCATCTCTAAAAACATAGGCACTAAAGCCCTATATCTATCACATTCATTCTCGTCATTTTCCTCAATAATCTTGTTAACAGCGGTATAGCTCATTCTCTCATTTACATTGATTACAGTCTCTGCTATCTCATATTCTAAGACCTTGCCCTGAGGAGAAATAAGCATTATACAGCTAAGCGCGAGCCTATCCTTTCCCGCATTAAGAGAACATATTCCATTTGATAAGGCGGTGGGCAACATAGGAATAACCCTATCAGCTAGATACACTGATGTCCCACGCTTAAAAGCTTCTTTATCGAGTGCTGAACGATATTGAACATAATTAGTCACATCTGCAATATGTACTCCCAGACGATAGTTTTCGCCCTCTCTCGTTAATGATACCGCATCATCTAAATCCTTGGCATCCTCACCATCTATGGTAACCATAACTACATCTCGAAGGTCCAGACGTCCTAGCATATCTGCATCAGATACAGGCTTTGCCACAGTATTTGCCTGAGTCAGACATTTTTCGGAAAACTCCATAGGCAAATCTAAGGATCTTGCAATAGAATAAATATCCATTCCCAGATCTGTAGCCATACCCAGTACCTCTGTGATACGGCCTTTTGCCTTGGCACCTCTTAGCCCTGTCCCTGGGTCTGTCACTTCAACTATAACCTTTTGACCGGTAACAGCCCCATTTGCATCCTCTATAGCTACAAAGATATCTGATTTAAATTTTCCCTTATCTGGAACTACAAAACCATAATTACCTGCCAACTCAAAGGTTCCTACAATAGTGCCTGCTTCTTCTAGCATCTCCTTAGCCTTGGCTTTTGCTTTTTTTAATTTTTCCTTTTCTGCTGCCCTGGCATGTCCACTAATAGCTCTGCCTCGACGAACAGTTTTTTTCTTACTATGTTTAATCTTTGACATATTCTTTCTCCTTAAAATAAGGTCAAAAAAAAGTGGCCACGAAAATTCGTAGCCACAATAATCTCTAATTACTTTCCAGCAATAATTCCAATATTGAGTACACATGAAATTATGATAAAGAGAACAACTAAAACTCTTGTAACCTTTATCAGTACGCCCTCCATAGAGCGACCCTTATTCTTGCCCCAATATGTCTCTGCAGCACCAGCAATGGTTCCAAGTCCAACCTGCTTGCCCTCCTGCATAAGAATAATGATTGTAACTGCGACACTTATGATAACTAGCAAAATGCTGAGTATTAAATTTAATGTTTCCACGATTAATTCCTCCAAATAAAATATGAACTCCTAAAACGCAAAGTCGAGTATAGCATATAAAATATAGTAATGCAAGCGATATTTTAAAATCCTAGAAAGCTCTTAAGGTCTCACTTCCGTCATCTTCAGTGTTCTCAATTTTTCTAATTACTGCAAAATAACTGTAACTGTCATTAACTTTTATCTCTACCCTGTCGCCGACTCTACGACCAAGTATTGCTTTACCAAGTGGCGAATCAATACTCACTCTGCCATCTCTTGAATTAGATGATATAGATGTCGTGAGTCTATAGGTTTCCTCTTCATCATCCTCTTCTATATAAAGAGTGACTGTATTGTGAATACCTACTTCATCCTCTGCAGACCCATCATCAATTACCTGAGCTGTTTTCAAAACTTTTTCCAAGTATCTGATTCTAGAATCATTTTTGTTCTTGAACTGCTTGGCAGCCTTGTACTCAAAGTTTTCAGATAAATCTCCTTGAGCTCTTGCCTCCTTGACATCCGCAAGGGCTTGTGGGCGAACTACAAGCTTTCTGTGTTCAATTTCAGCCTGGATTTTTTCAACATCTTTTTTAGTGAGTTTCTCGCTCATAACACTTCCTATATTCTTGTCTCAACGAAGATATCATATATAGCCTGAATAGCCTTCTCATAATCAACATTCTTGACACCAATAATGATGTTAAGCTCTGAAGAACCCTGGTCAATCATCTTGACATTAATCTGCGCATGAGCAAGAGCACTAAAGATACGACCTGCTGTACCTCTTGCAGATCTCATACCACGACCAACGACCGCGATAAGTGAAAGATCACTCTCAAGCTCAATTGAATCAGGTGAGCAGTACTTATGAATTGCACTCATTACCTGCTGCTCTCTTCCCTCAAATGCCTTCTGATCTACAAAAACAGTCATTGTATCAATTCCTGAAGGCATATGCTCGATTGATATTCCGTTGTCTTCAAATGCCTGAAGTACCTTTCTACAGAATCCAATCTCTGCATTCATCATTTCCTTATCTACATTGACTGCAACAAAGCCCTTGGTTCCTGCGATACCTGTGATGGTATACTCGGGCTGATGGCATGTACTCTCTACGATAAATGTACCTGTATCCTCAGGTGCATTAGTATTCTTGATATTTATAGGAATACCCTCTTTACGTACAGGGAAAATTGCGTCCTCATGGAGAACAGATGCACCCATATAGCTAAGCTCTCGAAGCTCCTTATATGTAACTGTATGAATGACAGCGGGATTATCAATGATTCTGGGGTCAGCAACAAGCACTCCACTAACATCTGTCCAGTTCTCATATATCTCTGCATGAACTGCCTTTGATACAATTGAACCTGTAATATCAGAACCACCTCTAGAGAATGTTACTACCTCACCATTTTCCTTTGCACCATAAAATCCAGGTACAACAGCATTCTCAAGTCCTGCGAGTCTCGCCGATAATACTTCATCTGTCTTGTCAGGCATGAATCTCTTGTCCTCATCGAAGAAGATTACCTCTGCTGAATCAATAAATGTATATCCGAGGTAGTTAGCCATGATAATACCATTTAAGTACTCTCCACGGCTGGCTGCATAATCACTTCCTGCCTTATCCTTGAAATTCTTCTCTATAGCCTTGAACTCATCATCAAGAGAAAGTTCAAGCTTAAGTCCCTTAATAATCTGATTGTATCTGTCCTTGATTGCAGCAAGCTCCTTCTTGAAATCCTTGCCCTCTTCAGCAAGCGCATATGTACTATAGAGCATATCTGTAACCTTGGTATCAGATGAATCTCTCTTACCAGGTGCAGAAGGAACTACAAATCTTCTCTCCTTATCTGCTCTAATGATATTGCCAACCTTCATAAACTGCTCAGCACTAGCAAGTGAGCTACCACCAAACTTAACTACCTTTGCCATCTTCGTTCTCCTTATATTTAATATAATAGTAATTATATACACAACAAAACTCGCATATTATACAATATTTTTTTTACTTGTGCAACAACAAATCACCTATTTAAGCCAATTTTTAACACAAAAAACCCCGTCAAACTGACGGGGTAAATAAAATTACTTAGCATAATCTGTAACTCGTGACTCACGAATCACATTGACCTTAATCTGACCGGGATATGAGAGATCTTTTTCGATCTGCTTAGATATATCACGGGCCAAAATAACCATCTCAGCATCTGAGATTTTCTCAGGAACTACCATGACGCGAACCTCGCGACCTGCCTGAACTGCGAAGGATTTTTCTACTCCCTCAAAACCGTTTGTTATCTCCTCTAACTTCTGGAGTCTGTTTGAATATGTCTCTAATGTATCACGTCTTGCACCAGGACGAGCTGCTGAAATAGCATCTGCTGCCTGAACTATGCACGCGATAATTGATGTAGGCTCTACATCACCATGATGAGCCTCAACTGCATTGATAATAATAGGATTCTCTTTGTATTTGCGACAGAGGTCAGCACCTATTGATACGTGTGTACCCTCTACCTCATGATCTACTGACTTACCGATGTCATGGAGAAGTCCCGCACGCTTAGCGACGCGCACATCCTCTCCCATCTCGCCAGCGAGAATACCTGCTATATGAGCTACTTCTATTGAATGCTTTAAGACATTTTGTCCATAGCTTGTACGATATCTCATACGACCAAGAAGCTTGACAAGCTCCTGGTTGAGACCGTGAATACCAACCTCAAGGATTGCCGACTCACCAGCCTCTTTGATAGCAGCATCAACCTCTTTCTGTGCCTTTTCTACCATCTCTTCGATACGAGCAGGATGGATACGTCCGTCAAGAATGAGCTTCTCTAATGTAATACGAGCAATCTCACGTCTAACGGGATCGAAAGCAGAAAGAACTACTGCTTCAGGAGTATCATCAACAACTAAATCTACTCCAGTGAGTGTCTCAAGGGTACGAATATTACGACCCTCACGACCGATAATTCTACCCTTCATCTCATCGCTAGGAAGTGTAACTACTGAAATCGTAGCCTCAGCAACATGATCTGCCGCACATTTTTGAATAGCAGATACAATGTATTCTTTTGCCTTCTTGCCAGCTTCTTCCTTAGCCTGATTCTCCATCTCTTTGATGAGACGGGCAGTGTCTAGTTTAACATCTTCTTCAACGGTTTTAAGTAAAAATTCCTTTGCCTCTTCGGAAGTAAGACCAGATATCTTTTCTAGTTCCTGTACTCTTTGTTCGTTAAGCTTGCTAACGGCTTCCTTCTCCTTAGCAAGAGCTTCTTCCTTAGCGGATAACTGCGACTCTCTCTTTTCAAGACTGTCTAATTTCTTGTCAATGTTCGCTTCCTTCTGCTCTACTCTACGCTCGGTACGCTGTACCTCAGCTCTGCGCTCCTTAATCTCGCGGTCGAGCTCGTTTTTAGTCCTAATGGACTCTTCCTTGGCTTCTAGAGTAGCTTCTCTCTTCTTAGCTTCTGCTGTCTTAACGGCATCGTCTATAATAGAACGAGCCTTAGCCTCTGCTGATGAAAGTGTGGAAGCTGCATTCTTTTTCTGAGCGTTTGTTACTGCTATAAATGTAACAAATGCAGCTACTACTAAGGATACGACTGCTGCGATGATTACCACGAAAAATGGAACCATCTCGGCTACCTCCTTAGGTATGAATTTTTATACAAATGAATGACAAATTATTCTGTCACACACGTGCACTCTAACTTGTTTATTTTATACTTAATTTTTGGCTATGTCAAGGACATAATAGCCCAACAGGTAAACAATACTTATCAAATCTCTACTTCGCCATCTCTATTAGCTCATCTATGCTGAATATAGGCACTGAGTATTGCTGGTTCGAGCCTGAAACGATGAGATGCTCGCCATCTGGCGCGATTCCAACAACATTTTTACACTTTCCGATCAACTCATATTCACTATTCAATATGTAGCAAATATTATAGTCTGTCAGATAAATATTATCTGTCTTGTCACGTCCCAAATATCTGGAAACTTCAGAAATACCCTTAACAGTGTGTTCCACCTCGGTCATATCCTTGTTAAATACCTCTAAAAGACCGTTTTGATATGTAATAAATACTTTTTCTTCGTTAGGTACAGTCAGCACACCTTTAATGAGATGACTGTCATGTACTCCGCTAGTCTCAGCTAGACTTACCCCAGCAGATAAACTAGCGTATTCCTGAGAAGGACTAAGATATTCCCCGTCCCACTCCGTCATCTTATCAGACTCCAGTAACTTGTAAACTATTACATAGGATGCTTCATAATCAGCCGTTGCCATTCCACCCTTAAAGATTTTTCCATTTGCAATGTCCTTAGTCAAGCTGTTAAAGACCTGACTAAGCGATGTAGTTCTCATCTCAGGAATTACATTTTCCATCTGACCGTTTCTCTTCAGCACACTAAACATGGAAGATCCCTGATAACTACAATCAGTTACTCGTCCCGAGTTAATAGGGAATTTGTCTATCATCTTTCCATTTTTTTGGTTGATAGTAATGATGTAGCTTGCACCAGTAAACAACATCGTGTCTGAACCCTCATATGATGCAATCTTTATTGATGAACCAACTGTATCAGCTGCGTATCTCCACTTCTCTTCGCCATTCTTTAGATCCATACATATGACATAACAGGTGTAGTTGTGGTAATCCCTGTCATTTACATTGGCAAGGACATATGCCCTGCTTCCCGAAATAATTACCGTATCATATACATAATTACCAGTAACACTTGTATCATTTCCTGTGGTCACATCAATTATGTGAAGCGATTCATCTCCTATTGTCGTAGTATAATATGATACATATTTCTCATCTGCGCTAACTGCCATGATATTGGCCATTGCATAATCGTCATCTGTTGCTATCTCATATACAGTCACTCCATCTTTATCAATAGCTGCTATCTTATTTTCAAGAGTTACCCATATATGTTCTAATGAAGGGTGGGCATATACAAATCCCGCTTTACCAAGCGATGAGCTAACTGCTTCGTCAGTTTTACTACTAATTGTATACTTCCTTAAAACATGATCCTTATCAATATAGAGAATCGTATCATCATCACAAATTGCAACACCACCATCAAAGTAAACTCCAGCTTTTCCCGTATCCACAACATCTATTATCAAGCCTGTAGTGCTGTCAGTGATGAATAATTTTCCACATTTGTCTATTGCCGCAATATAGTTTCCGTCCTGGGTTGCAAAAATCTCTTCTACCGTTCCTTCTGTCTGAATAGTATATGCAGGCAAAAACTCCTGACCTGTCGCATATGGATTAAGAGCCGTTGTAAGTGCAAGCTGAGCCTCTGCTGTGTAGGGCATCTTAATCCCTTCCATCTCTGTCAGTGAAGTAACTGCCAGATCTTTTGCAAGTTCTATCTGACCTTTGTTATATGCATTCTCAGACTCAGTTGCCAAGAGATATGCCTGATCATGTGCCAGTGCATCATTTTTCTCTCTTATCTCGTTAGCCTGGTTTTGTATCTCTATATTGCTAGCTGTAATGACCTCATTTTGCTTGGCAATCTCATTTTTCTGTGAATTAATCTGAATCGCAAGAGTAGAGCTAACCGCACCAAATGCCACAGCAACTCCTGCAATAATAGATGCTATCATCATATTGCGTCGCATCTTGCGCTCTCTGTGGCGCTGTCTTAGATCATCAAAAGACACGCCAAACATAGGTGCCAAGAGTCTTAGCATCTCCAGGTTCATAGCTTTGAGAACTTCTTTGTTATTAGCACCTCTTACATCTGCTGCAAGGGGCTCGACAGCTCTCTTAATAGTCCTCTTCTCGCCGTTTTCATCGATCACCTCTTCGGTCTTATAGAGAAGCTGCTCTGGGAAGGAATCTGAAGGCTCCCCCTCGACTAATACTGCAAGAACCTTATCTATTCCATGCATTGAAATAAAGGTCTCTATCTCAGTCTGACACCACTTTGACTCTCTGAGTCTCGGAGAACATATTACAACCAACCACTCAGATGACTCCAATGCATCTCTAATTGGGTCTCCAAGATTACTTGCAAGAGGAAGTTCCTCCTGATCTCTAAATACTCTACTAATCTTGGTTCTTCCGTTAGTCTTGTTTTTGATATTTTTAGGTAACTTAAAGGTCTCCATTTTTTTATGGAGATTCTCTGCTACAAACTGGTCTATCCCTCCATGACTATAGCTTATAAATGCATCATACTTATACGTTTTCTCACTCATAATCCCTAATAATTTCCCTTCCTGCAACGTGTGTCATATATTTATCATACTTTTTAATAACCACTATTAGCCATGTCTACCATCTCTTCTAATGACCTGATTTTAGCACTGACAAATCCAGACATTGTTGACATGATAATCTTGTTGTCGTCTGGATGAACTGCCTCTAATGCAAAGATATTGGCAATCAGCTTTAGCTCCTTGTTATATATATATCCACCATTATAATCTCCCAGATAATAATTGCCATTCTTATCCTTGCCATAGTACATAGGTGAAAGATGTGAATCTTCTATTCCCCCAACATACTGCATATCATCATAATTGTAGATATCTATCTTGCCATCTATATAGCACAGCAAAGTGGTATTGGTCTCCTCAGACTCTATTACATAAGCAACAAGATTTGCTTTTTCTTCATTATAGGCTTTTGCTTTTTCTCGTGCCTCTTTACCACCCTCAAAAGTAATCTGTGGATAAATAACATCTCCATTATATGCTTCTAGTCCAGGAGCAGCATAGTGCTTATATACTATCACCTCATTTGAGGAATAGTCAACTGTCATTATCACTCCCTTAGTAAACAAGGCACTCTTGATACTGTCTGTGCAAGAAGAAAAAAAGACATTATCATACTTGGCTTTTCTCTCTACGTCTACAGTTTCAAACCTCCCATTTTCTAAAAACATGCCATAATTATCAGACTCATCAAGAGCGTATACAGCTATGGGGCAGGCCTCTACGCTTTCCTTTTTTATTATAGCTCCATCCTTTTGACTAATAAGAGCCATCGTATTAGTGCCTGCAAAAACCATGACATCTGATGCAGGATTTTCTGATGGTGTAATAGATACTCCGTATTCATCCATCCTTGTCTCCCACATTGACATATTATTTTTTAAGTCTACCGCCTTTACAATATTTGAGAAATATAGCCAGTCCTCAGAATGTTCACTTGTCAATAAATACAGTACATCATTTATTATATAGGCGTTTCCAAGCGGCGTATCTGAAGACTCTGTAAAAATAAGACTTCCATCATTTGAATATATATCTAGCCTCTGCTCTGACAAATCCAAATCAACACTGTATACCGCTATATATTTTTCCGCACTATCTACATTAGCTATATTACCCGTACAAGCTGAAGCATCTGTCTTAATAACCTTGGCAATTTCTAAAGAATCCTTATCAACTAATAATATCACAACTTTTGTAGTCAAAAAAATATACTTGGCATAATCTGCAGAATAAACATGTCCAAATGCTCTATCTATAGTACTCTCTGGTGTCAACAAGGACTTATCCAAAATATTATATATGCTAAACTTTCCATCTATATCTATAATGGCAAACCTATTATCGTCAATAAAACATATTGTATTACTAGCATATTCTTCAATTCTATCAGTTGCGACAACATCAAAAAGCTCGCCTTTTTCTAAGTCATAGATATAGACCTTGCCGTACATATCTATTGCAGCAGCATAGCTCGCGGCGTTATTCATAAAAATATCTACAATCTCACTATCAGCATATAGATTAGCTACAGGAAGAAATCTGTCCTCTCCCTCATAGACATACAGTGCATCAGTGAGAGCACATTGTGCATCAGAAGTATATGGCATATCTATGCCCTCTGACTGAGTTAGTGCAGCTAGCGCATATTCAACCGCCTCGCCTCGTCTGCCAGCCGCCAGAGCCTGTTTAGACTTCTCTGCTAAATTTACTGCCTGATTATATGCCA
>JAZRXQ010000050.1:0-30922 GCA_045600305.1 Lachnospiraceae bacterium | reverse complement strand
GTCAAGAGGGTCTGGTCGTATTTTATCTGATCTCTCAAATCCATATCTAAGGGATTTCTAATTTCTGACAGACTACCTGTATCGGTGTAGAGTCCGAGGTAAAGTGCTGTTCCAACTCTCGGAAAGCTATCAAAATCAAATTTCTCCTTGCGGAGCAGATTCCAAACAAGAGTTGAACAGCTGCCCAGCATTGGCATAATAATTGACTTTTTAACATCCTCAATCTCTGGCTGATGATGGTCAATTATAGCGTAGTCATCTGCAGTAAATCTGCTGACATTACCAGCCGAATACTGACAATCTGTAGTTACCAAAAGTCCCTCAAAATGAAGAGGATTCTCCTTGTCACACTCAACATATTCGATGGGAATCTCCAACTCTGTAATCATGAGTATCAGATTTGATTTAGTAACCTTGGCACGTCCGCTGTAGATGAATCTAACATCCTTGCCCTGGCTGAGAAAATATGTATATAAACCAAATCCACTTCCTATTGCGTCAGCGTCAGGAATATCATGACATTGTACAGTTATCTTGTCGTATGCTAATAAATCACTTAGTTTCATATGGTCTCCTAATATATGTATTGTAGCTTGTATAAAAAGGATACCTTAACGGTATCCTTTATTTTACTCCTCGTCCAATTTGAGGACAGACATAAACGCTTCCTGGGGTATTTCAACGTTACCAACTTGTCGCATTCTCTTCTTACCTTCTTTTTGCTTCTCTAATAGCTTCTTCTTACGTGAGATATCTCCACCATAACACTTAGCGAGTACGTCCTTACGCATAGCCTTGACAGTTTCTCTTGCGATAATCTTAGAGCCTACTGCTGCCTGAATGGGAATCTCAAATAAGTGTCTGGGTATCTCTTCCTTGAGCTTTTCACACATCTTGCGACCGCGCTCATAAGCAGTGCCTTCAAATACGATAAATGAAAGTGCATCCACAGTCTCATGGTTGATTAAGATATCTAGCTTAACAAGCTTAGATTTCACATATCCCTTAAGCTCATAGTCAAAGGATGCATATCCTCTTGAACGTGATTTAAGTGCATCAAAGAAATCGTAGATTATCTCATTAAGGGGCAGCTCGTACTTGAGCACCGCACGATTAGCCTCTATATATTCCATACTAATATATGTACCACGTCTCTCCTGACAGAGGTCCATAATAGAACCTATATAATCCTTAGTCACCATGATTTCAGCAGCTACGAAAGGCTCCTCCATATAGTCAATCTCTGAAGGGTCAGGCAGGTTTGAAGGATTAGTAAGGTCAATGACCTCTCCATCAGTCTTGTGTACCTTGTATACAACACTTGGAGCGGTGGTTACTAGGTCAAGGTCATACTCTCTCTCTAATCTCTCCTGAATAATCTCAAGATGAAGTAGTCCAAGAAAACCACATCTAAATCCAAAGCCTAGAGCTATAGAGGTCTCTGGCTCAAACTGAAGTGAAGCATCATTTAGCTGCAATTTCTCCAGTGCATCACGTAAGTCAGGATACTTCGCTCCATCCGCAGGATATACTCCGCAGTAGACCATAGGATTAACCTTCTTGTATCCAGGGAGTGCCTCCGCACAAGGCACAGCTGAGTTAGTAACCGTATCACCTACACGAGTATCTCTTACGTTTTTAAGAGATGCTGTGATGTAACCAACCATTCCAGCAGTAAGTTCCTCACAAGGGATAAACTGACCAGCTCCAAAGTATCCTACCTCTACCACATCAGCCTTGGCTCCAGTAGCCATCATGAGCATGGGAGTTCCTCTCTTAATTGTACCCTCCATCACTCTTACAAATACAATTACACCCTTATATGAATCGTATATAGAATCAAAAATCAATGCCTTAAGAGGTGCATTAGCATCTCCTGTGGGAGCAGGAAGCTTTTCTACAACAGCCTCTAATACATCCTCAATATTAAGACCTGTTTTTGCAGAGATACGAGGTGCATCAAGTGCCTCTATTCCTATTACGTCCTCAATCTCCTCTGCTACCCTATCTGGCTCAGCCGAGGGTAAATCAATCTTGTTAATTACAGGAATAACCTCCAGGTCGTGGTCTAGTGCAAGATACACATTGGCAAGAGTCTGAGCCTCTATTCCCTGCGCAGCATCTACTACCAGAATTGCACCATCACAAGCCGCAAGCGAACGAGATACCTCATAGGTAAAATCTACGTGACCAGGAGTATCAATAAGGTTGAATATATACTCCTCACCATCCTTGGCTTTGTATACTATACGGACTGCCTGAGACTTGATAGTGATACCGCGTTCTCTCTCTAAGTCCATATTGTCTAGAACCTGATCCTGCATCTCTCTGAGAGTCAGCGTACCTGTTTTTTCTATTATTCTATCAGCAAGTGTGGACTTGCCATGATCAATATGTGCTACTATACAAAAATTTCTAATTTTACTCTGATCCATTACTTAAAATCCTATTAATCAATTTTAATTCCAAGGCTCGTCGTAGTTGATACCGTCTTCCTTGTCTCTATCCTCATTCATCC
The DNA here is from genome assembly GCA_045600305.1 of Lachnospiraceae bacterium. Lineage (GTDB taxonomy): Bacteria > Bacillota > Clostridia > Lachnospirales > Lachnospiraceae > JAZRXQ01. Next base: position 28,404 of record JAZRXQ010000050.1, on the reverse strand, counting down.
TGTAATCAGTATCTTCGTCTATCATCTTGACCATGATATCTGCAAATACAGGATCAAACTGAGTTCCTTTACCCTTGACAATCTCATCACGAACAACATCCTGAGGTAAGAGTCTACGATAGCTACGATTACTTGTCATAGCATCATATGAATCTGCAACGGCAATAATCCTAGCCATGATTGGAATCTGTTCACCCTTCAAGCCAGCAGGATAACCCTTTCCATCATAGCGTTCGTGATGATATCTTGCTGCTCTAGCAAGCTCAGGAAGAGCATCGATTTCCTTTAGAATTGCATATCCCCATTCAGAATGAGTCTTGATAGTATCGTACTCTGCATCATTTAACTTACCAGGCTTATTGATTATTGCATCCGGAATCTTAATTTTTCCAACATCATGTAAGAGTCCTGCCTGACCAATGATATTTTGACTCTCTTCTGTGTTCCATCCATTTCCGAAACGTCTAGCTATTTCCTTGGCATATTTTGCAACTCGCGACGAATGACCATTCGTATATGCATCCTTCGCATCTACTGTCTTTGCAAGTGCTGATATTGTCTGCTCCAGCTGATGCTTTAGCTGTTTTTGGTTTTCTTTTTCATTTCTCTTGAGGTCTTGCTTAGCCTTTTCGATCTGACGTGTCAGCTCCTCCTCATTAGCTTTACGAAGCGCAGCGCGCTCCTTCTCTGCCTGACGTCTATTTACTGTATGTACAATAGTAAATGTGAACATAAACAATAAATCTGCCATCACTAAGATGATGTAAACTATATATTCTGTGGTCTCCCAGAGCTCTTTTTCCTTGGTAAGAATATAACTCTTTTCCTGAAGCATCACCTTGGAATCCCTAGAATACAGTTGCATATGTATTACATATTGTCCCGAGCTAACCCAGCTTAAATATTTTTCTTTAAGCTGCTTAAATGAGACCAGATCAGCTTCCGATTCTAGACCTTCTACATAAAATCTAACCATTATGTCACCAAGCTCATAGCTTCTGACAGAAGGATAAATGACAATATTTTTAACTCCCTTTGGTGCAACAAACTTATCTCCCTTAGCCTCTAATACAATGCCGTCAGCTACGATTTTTTCAATTCCAAACTTGTACCATTGCTTCTCGCTTGACTGTGCCTTATCAAAAGCCATAACTCCAGCGTTTGTACACAAATACAGTCTCTTATCCTTTCCATAATAATTCCACGAATTTGAAACTAATCCTGCATTGAGACCATCTGCGGTACCAAAAAGATCATATGAAGAAATAGAATTTGTAACTAAATCATTGACATCTAATACAAATACTCCTGCACTAGATACAATATAAGCCTGATTTTCTATTATAATCACGTCAAAATTATTGAAATAAGGGAATGAATCTATCTTGGTAAGTGCATCATCTGTTAAGAAATAGATTCCATTAGAGACCACTATTATCATTCCTCTATCATAGGGAATCGTTCTCATCACTATATCAGAGGATAACCCAGTCTCCGTGTTTATTTGTTTTTCTATAACATTATTATTAATTGCATAGAGTCCTGCACCATCTGTTCCAGCGTATAGGGTTCCATCATATCCAACTGCAAGACTAAGTATTTGGGCATTATCCAAGCCATTTTCAGATGTAATGGTGCCTATAAGCGCATTCTTTTTAATAAAATTAATTCCGTTTGTTGTACCGGCTACAATTGTTCCATCCTTTAATTCAGCAACACATCTTACATTATTTGAAGTAAGCTCACATGTCTCCTGGTTGAAAACAATCATACTTTTCTTCTTAATATCAAATTTTACAAGAGCATTATCGCCATAGGTAGCAAGCCATAATGAATTAGCACTATCCACAACAAGTGCTCTTATTCTAACTCCTTCCAATGCGTCAATAAGGGCCTGCTCTTCCTTTTCCTTTTCTCCTAGAATAACAAGTCCCGTATCTGTTCCACAATAGAACTTATCATTGTATTCGACAACTGCATTTACACTACTCTGAGGTACGTCATAGCTTATAAAAAGATTCTCAAACTGATTCTCGCAGAGCTTAACTACACCTTTTCTGGCAGAGGTAACCCAGATATTATTCTGATAATCATAGTGCATGTAGTTAATTTGATTTTCAAAGCCTTCCACATGCTGAACATAAAATACGCCATTATCTGCCACGTATCCTAAGCCATCATTTGCGCATACCCATAGCTGGTTTTTTGCATCAAATCCAATATAGTTTATATCTGTAAGCTTAGTTTCATATTCCTTCTTGAGTATAACTACATCATCAGAAACATTTACTCTATATATAATACTTCCAGCTCCTGCGGCATATACTGCACCATCCTTGGATTCTACACAGTAGATATCCTGGTCTGCGTTATAGTAAGCCACCTCCTCATCAGCCTCAATAATGTGCAAGCCACCATCATAATCAGCGGCGTATATAATTCCATTTTCTTCGGCTAATGATATAGTAAATGAAGCATCAACCTCATCTAATATCTTTAATCTTCCCGTTCTAGTAACCTTACAGATCTTGTCTGTTGTTCCAAAATAGATATCTCCAGTTTGAGTATTCTCAATAATACTTCTGACGGAATTAGATGGAGCACCCTCAGCTTTTGTATATGAGTAATACTCAACTCCATCATAAGATACAAGTCCGCCATCATTAGTTCCTATCCACAGCACGCCTCTGCTATCTACAAAAAGTGTTGTGACACTTGCAACAGCCGGATTAGATACAAATTCAAAGCTTGCCCCATCATATTTTGTTAGTCCTGCATAGCTTCCTATCCAGATTACTCCATCTTCAGTTTCAGCTACTGCATTGGCTTCAGCAGACATAAGTCCATTTGAATTATCATATATTACGCTTGTATAGTTAGATGAGTATACCGTAGACCTACTCACAATAGAAATATCTGAATCTGCACTATTTGTATTTTCAAGCTCCACAACAGAAGCATCTACCTTTTCATCAAACAATGCTACAGCAGGAGCAAATGCCATAACGAATGCCAATACCAAAAGCCCCACCTTCTTCATTATTTTAAGTGGTTCATATTTCTTTTTAAGTAAAAATATAATCAAAAATGCAAGTAGCACACACACCTGCTTATCAACAAGGTCTAAGGCAAATTCCCCTGAAAATGCGCAAACTACAGCTGGCATGCCTCTCCAAGTCAGCATGTCTCTTAGCGTATCTCCCCATACGTTTCCTGTACTTCCATCATACAAGACCATATTAATAGGAGTTGACACAATAGCTGAAATTATCGCTATAGGAAAGCTTACTAGCACTGCCATGGACAATCTCTCTAGTGCACCCAGATAAATAACTATAATATATGCACCTGCGATAATAAGACTCACTACCACATAAATAAGTGCCTGTGAATTGATAATTCCATATACCAAATTAACTAATGCAGCTATTATTCCAGCAATGGGACCTCCCATATAGGTTGCAACTATTGTTCCTACGCTGTCTAACCATAATGGAATAGATACATTATCCGCAATAATTCTTCCGATGAGATTCAATCCAATTCCCACCAGGGCAAATATAAGTACTTTTATTATTTTTTTATTATTTTCGCTCATGTTTGTCCTATCTGTTATAAGTATTTTTTTATCTCTTCTATTAGTTCAAGACTTGCTCTTTTTTGACTAAATGCGCTTGGATGCCAATCACATCCGAACCCATCCTCCTCACTGTGCGTTGTATATCTAAGGGTTGATATGTTACTATCCCCTGTTTTTTCTCCGTAATCCCTAGCAACCCTTTCAACTAATGGAACAAACATATCAGTCATTATTCCATATGCCAATATTATATGACTCCTAGGTGACTTTTCTCTTACATGCTTGACAAATTCAATATATTTTTCTATATATAGCTCTCTTCTATCCTCTTTATCCTTGCACCAGCTCTCATCATTAGTGCCTAGATTAATAATGGTAATATCTGGTTGAAAGCTATCAAAGTCCCATGGTATCTCAGTTATTTTCACGCCGTTAACAGAACCAACGCTGTGAGCAACCAAATCATAATAATCAGGTAAAATCAAATCTAATCTTGGTTCTTCTTCCTCTGTGTATCCTGACACAATTCCATAGCCTGAATAACTCACAAGACTATAATCTAAATCCAGTGCCTTGGCAGCCATATATGAATGTGCCTTTGAAACATTTTCTGTAGCTGTCGAAAATGGTTCATCACATTTCTTGCCATCTACACCATATCCGCAGGTTATAGAATCTCCAATAATCTCTATTTTCTTGGTACATTCAGGAACCGCAACTATACTTGCTTCATCGTCCATAGTTATTGTATCTAGACCTATAATCGAGTGAGGTGCTTCAGAGAGCTTGATAACTCTTATTCTAGCTTCTTTTACCTCATCCACATCAATAGCTACAATTTCTTTTTTAGGGGAATCTATAAGACCAGAAAACACACATACTTCTTCAACAAATATTCCAAGTCTTGCAAATCCCTCGTCAGCTTTTTCGTCTACCTTGATTCGCTCCCCATTCGACTTTGAAGTATTGTCATCTCCCACAACTGTTATCGAAAGCTTCTTTCCCTTGAAATCAAACTCTATACCAGTAGCTGATAACGCTGTATAAAGGACATCGCCATACTGTATGGTACGACCGCATCTTTTTACTGGCGCATCAACAATTTTAACTTTTTTCATATTCATTCATCCTCTTGACAAGCAATCTTTTCTATTTCAATTTGGCGTCCTGATATCATCTTATATTTAAGACTCCCACATCCAGGACAGCTACAATCATCTCCGTATTTTTCGAATTCAAACTCAGTACTGCAACTGTCACACTTAAACATAATTGGCTTTTTATTAACTATGAGCTCTGCTTTTTCTGCTATTGTTCCTACAGAAAGCTGGTCCATGTATTTTTGTAACCAGCCAGCTTCATAATCATTCATAGCTCCTATATTTAATTCAATTGATACAATTCTTGTCTTATCCCTATCACTAGCAGGAATGCTATTGACAGCGAGATTGAGTATCTTGCTCGCAACTGAAAGCTCATGCATCTTTTCACCAATTATTTATTGACATTTTTCCTGCTGATAAGCGTCTTAGTAACCTGCATTCCGACAATTACAACTACACCTATAATAAATGGAACAATCTCAAAGCTTTCCAACGCTATCATAGGCATAGGATTATCCTTTAAGGTTGTAGGTCCCATCAAAATAGCATACAAGGATCCTATTAGCATACCTATAATTAAAAACAACGACTGAGATCTAAATCTATCCAGACAAACTCTTATTCCCTTGACTGAAAGCAACGCTCCACCTGCTGCACCAGCTATAAAACATATACATGAGGGTACAACACTAAAATCTCCACCTAATACCCCATTAAGTCCCGCAATAATCTGGAAATATACCCCAAAAACAAGCATCAATGTAGACCCACTCATGCCCGGCAAAAACATCGCTGTTATGGCTATCGCACCAGCTAGCAGCATATAAGCGCCTGTACCAATTCCAAATTCAGTAATATTTATCACATTATTTTCATCTCTATTTGCATTGAGATAGACAACAAGCACAACTATTGCAGCTCCAAGCAGAGAAAAAATAATATGCCACCATCTAGCCCTTTTTTTTAGTACCGTTTTTTCTTCAATTATAATAACCGGTATAGCAGCAAGTACAAAGCCTAAAAACAACGAGCAAACTATGTATATATGATTTTCAAAAACCTTACTAAGTATCTTGAGAGCAACAATAAAGCCAAGAATCCAACCAACCATAAACTTTAGTAGGTAAAGAAAAGCTTTTTTTCTCTTTTCCTTGTCCTTTCCCGCGTAAAAAAGGTCATTGATTGCTCCAATGAATCTGTCATAATAGCCTAGAATAAATGCTATAGTTCCACCACTTACTCCAGGAACTGAATCAGCGAGCGACATTGCCACTCCCTGAAGCGCAATCAAAAATATATTGTTGGTTTCTTTTTTTTCTCTATCATTCATAATAATAGTTACCGTAGCTTCGCCACATCATCCTCTAGAGAACCCGAATTTCTATTGAGAATCCTCTTTAACTGTACCTCCGCCACATCATACTGAGCCATAGCTTCTTGTACTAATCGCTCTTCCTCTTTGAAAATCTCTTCTCTTAACTTCTTTTTTTCCTCTATCTCATCAGCATATTCTGCCCAATCGACTAGTATAATACATTCTGTACCATTAGTTTCAAGCATTCCATCTGAGAGATACAAATCATGTTTTTTTCCATCAGAATCAGTAAAACACATTAGCCCTTCGGCTATTGCCATTACACTCTTACAATGCCCAGCTTGCACTCCATACTTTCCCGAGGGCGAATTGATGACAATCGAATTACATAATCCATCGTAAAATCTATGTTCTGCCGCAAGAATCTTTAGACTAAAGCTGTTCATTCATAGCCTCCGCTTTTTTCTTGACATCCTCAATAGTTCCTACATTGTAAAACGCACTTTCAGGATATTCGTCCATTTCCCCATCGATGATAGCCTTAAATCCTCGTACAGTCTCCTCTAAAGGTACATAGATTCCAGGAAGTCCTGTGAACTTTTCAGCAACATGTGTGGGCTGTGCTAAAAATCTTTGAATACGTCTAGCTCGATTAACACATTGCTTATCCTCTTCTGATAACTCATCCATTCCTAAAATTGCTATGATATCCTGTAGCTCATTATATTTCTGTAAAATCTCCTGTACTCGTCTAGCAACATAGTAATGCTCCTCGCCAACAATATCAGGCTCAAGTATTCTAGATGTTGACTGAAGTGGATCAACTGCAGGATATAATCCCTGCTCGGCAATCTTACGACTAAGAACAGTCGTGGCATCTAGATGTGTAAATGTAGTCGCAGGTGCAGGATCTGTCATATCATCTGCAGGTACATATACAGCCTGAACTGATGTAACAGAACCGCTCTTAGTAGATGTGATTCTCTCCTGAAGAGCGCCCATCTCCTCGGCAAGTGTCGGCTGATAACCTACCGCTGATGGCATACGTCCTAAAAGGGTTGAAACCTCAGAACCTGCCTGTACAAATCTAAAAATATTATCTATGAAAAGAAGTACGTCCTTGTTTTCCTGGTCTCTAAAGTACTCTGCCATGGTAAGACCTGATAACGCAACTCTCATACGTACACCTGGAGATTCATTCATCTGTCCAAATACAAGTGCTGTCTTATCTGCAACACCAGACTCCTGCATCTCCCTATATAGATCATTACCTTCACGGCTTCTCTCTCCTACTCCAGAGAAAATAGAATATCCACCATGCTCCATAGCAATGTTGTGAATAAGCTCTTGAATAAGAACTGTCTTTCCTACTCCCGCTCCACCAAAAAGTCCTATTTTTCCACCCTTTGGATAAGGCTCAAGAAGGTCAATAACCTTGATTCCTGTCTCTAAAATCTCTGTGGCTGGCAGCTGTTCTGCAAAGCTTGGTGCTTTCCTATGAATTGGTAGACGTTTAACATCATCAGCTACTGGTTCTCCCCCATCTATTGGTCGTCCTAAAACGTTAAACATACGACCAAGTGTAGCTGTTCCAACAGGGACCTCTATACCGTGTCCCAAATTAGTTACCTCTACACCTCTGCTAAGTCCCTCTGATGCAGCCATCATTATACATCTAACCTCAGTAGTAGATAGATGTGAAGCAACCTCCATGATTCTCTCTTCCCCATCTACCATAACTGAGAGAGCACTCCTAATAGCAGGGATATTGCCATCTTCAAATTCTACATCTATAACCGGTCCTGAAATTGCTATTATTTTACCCTTGTTCAAGATTCGTTCTCCTATTCTTGTCTAATGCCTTCTTTAGCTTCTTTTTCTGCGATCTCGCTCCAGCACTTATCTCAGTAATCTCCTGTGTAATAACGCCCTGGCGAACTCTGTTATATTCGGCATTTAATTCCTCTAATATCTCATCAGCATTGCGATTTGCAGCCTGCATGGCATTCATTCTAGCACTCTGCTCAGCACAAAAGCTATCCGTTAGTGCAGAATACAAATATCCCGTGAATATAGCTGGTATTATGCTGTCTACAACTGCCGTCGCATCAGGGTAAAATTCATACTCCTCTGTGACTGAAACCGAGGCAGCTATGCTTTTATTACTCTCATCCTCTTCACCATCTATACTCTCAAGATGCGCTATTGTCTGAGGCAAGAGTCTACTCTTTAATGCAATTCCCTCAAACTGATTTTTCATATCGGTATATATAATGTAGACTCTGTTGACCTCACCTTCGTCATAGAGCTTTAACAATATATCCCCTATTTTTCTCGCACGGTATATATTAGGATTTTGAGCAGAAAATAGAAAATTCTGCTCATATTTGATTCCCTTTCGTCTACAGTACTGGCGTCCATTCTCTCCCACAACAAAAAGTCTGGTATTAGGATGCTTATCTATAAATCTCTCCGCTTTTTTTATAGCATTGAGATTGTATGGTCCAGCAAGTCCCTTGTCAGCAGTAATGAGAAGCAGTGCGTATTTTTTATCCTCATCAGGAATATCCTTTGAAGTTAGATACTTACTATTAATCTCCTCTGCTGCAGAGTATATATCTGCCATCTCACCATTTAACGCATCAAAAAATGGTCTTGTCTCATCAAGAGCAGCCTTGGCATGTCGTAGCTTGGTCGAAGCAATAAGATACATAGCATTAGTAATCTTTTTAGTATCCCCAACGCTCTTTATTCTGTTTTTGATATCCTTGGTATTTGGCATATCAAACCTCTAATTATCCATTATAAACTGCAAGATACTTCTTGGCACAGGCTAGAATTCGCTCTTTATCATCAGGCTCCATCACTCCAGAGCTTTGAATTTTTCCAACCAGTACCATTTCCTCTGACTTGATATACTCAAGTAGCTTAGCAGCAAAGCTCCTTATCTCATCAAGTGGAATATTTTGCATCACATGTCCCATTGCAGCAACAAGAAGTATTACCTGTTCAGCAGTTGAGTACGGATTGTATTGATTTTGCTTGAGCAGCTCCATCAGTCCCTTTCCATAAATCAGCTGATTCTTGGTTGCTTCATCCAAATCAGATGAAAACTGTGTGAATACTTCCATCTCTCTATATTGTGCCAAATCAAGACGAAGTGTTCCGACTGCCTTTTTCATAGCCTTGGTCTGCGCATCACCACCAACTCGAGACACAGAAAGTCCGACATTGACTGCTGGACGCTGACCAGAGAAAAACAGACTACTCTCTAGGAATATCTGACCATCAGTGATTGAGATAATATTGGTAGGAATATACGCTGATACATCGCCACCTAAGGTCTCAACTATAGGAAGTGCTGTGATTGAGCCTCCACCATTAGCATCACTTAGTCTAGCAGATCTCTCTAGCAACCTCGAATGGAGATAGAAAACATCTCCAGGATATGCCTCACGACCAGGTGACCTATCCAAAAGAAGCGACAATGATCTATATCCTACCGCATGCTTAGAAAGGTCATCATATACTATTAGAACGTCTTTGCCCTTTGCCATAAAATACTCGCCAAGAGCACAGCCTGCATAAGGTGCAATAAACTGCATCGGTGCAGGATCACTAGCTGTCGATGCTACAACAATACTATACTTTAATGCATCGTGTTTTCTAAGTGTCTCTACCAATCTGGCAACTGATGAAGCCTTCTGACCTATTGCAACATAAATACAGATTACATCCTTGCCCTTTTGATTGATAATTGTATCTATAGCAATAGCTGTCTTTCCTGTCTGGCGATCTCCTATTATTAACTCTCTTTGACCTCTTCCTATAGGAAACATTGAATCAATTGCAAGAATTCCTGTCTCCATAGGTGTATTTACTGGCTGACGAGCAATAATACCAGGAGCTGGTGCTTCAACTGGATAATAATCTACAGATGTTATTCTTCCCTTGTCATCAAGTGGTGTTCCAAGAGAATCTACTACTCTTCCTAAAAATCCCTCGCCTACAGGAATACCCGCTGTCATACCTGTACGATGCGCAATACTTCCCGACGATATCTTGGAGTCATCACCAAAAAGAATACAGCCTACATAGTCTCGCTGGAGATCCTGAACCATTCCACGAACTCCGCCAGATAACTGTATTACTTCTCCATAGTTAACATTTTTTAAGCCTGCAATAGTGGCAATGCCATCACCTACAGTAAGCACCTCTCCTTCTTCCTTCTCATATGCAGAAGGGGTGTACTCCTCTGTAGCATCCATCAAAAGAGGGATAATGCCACCTTTTTTGCCTGACGAGTTAAGTATTTCATCTACCGACAAGCTACTGGTAGAATTCTTAAGTTCATCAGTCAAAGCGTGCAGGCGTTCTATTCTCTTTGCCTGTATCTTAGATGTAGCCACTATGCTTCCTCCTTAAGGATTTTTTCTGCCATCTTGGATGCAAGATCGATAATTTCTTCTCTTGCTTCTGCTATCATCTTATTTTTGTCAGCCATAGCTGTCTCCTTGGCATCAGCGATAATCTGAGCTTTTTTCTCCTCAGCCTCAGTAATTCGAAGTGCTGTCTCTGCCTTTACCTTTGCAAGAGCAGCTTCTCTCTCTGCCTCTAGTTCCTTGGCTAAATCTGCCTTCCTAGCCTCGATTTCAGCTAGAGTATCTGCAGCTTTATTTTCTTTTTCTACAGCCGCAGCCTCTCTATTAGCGTAGTCAGCATCTCGCTGATCCATAAATTTCTTAACAGGCTTATAAAGTATAAAATACAATCCTCCTGCCAATATTGCAAAATTGAATAGATGTAGCAAAATCTGCTGCCAGTCTATATTTAAGGGTACTCCGTTCATATGTCTCTCCTTTATCTTGATCCATCAATATACTATGAACGAATCCTACAATACGAAAATAATGAGGATTGCAACAACTAACGCGTAAATGATAGCGGTCTCTACGAATACGAGTCCAAGCATCATACTGGTACGAAGCTTTCCTTCTGCTTCTGGCTGACGCGCGATGGCTTCGTTTGTCTTGGCGATTGTGATACCCATTCCAATTGCACCTGCTGCTGCCGCAAGACCAACACAGATACCTGCTCCAATTGCTTTAGCTCCCAAGGTTGTAAGTCCAAGTGATGCTGCCGCAGACTCTACTGCTGTAGCTGCTACTCCAGCGTCTTCTGTCGCTGCAAAAACTGGAATTGCAATAAGGCAAATAACTGCCACAATAAATGATCCTGTAAAAATCTTCTGAAAAGTCTTCATTTTCTAATCCTCCAAATATAATTATGCTGCTTCTATTTTTGTATCTTCTGTTTGATTCTTAACCTTCTTTTTCTTTTCCTGATGCTCTGATACCTCTCCGTAGAATATCGATACAAGAAGTGTCAAAACATAGGCCTGAATAAGTGCATGCAGTAATGTAAATAAAACACCAACTACAACCGGTAATCCATAGCTCAATGCCTTAAAAAAATACACCATCTCAGTTACAAGTAATCCTGAGAGCAAGGCTCCAAAAAGTCGAAAGCTCATGGATATCGGAAGTGAAAAATCCTTGAGTGTCATTCCCACTCCCTTGATGCCATTACTTGCAATACCACCTGACATAATCACAAGGTATGATAGGCAACCCATACATATTGCACCATTTATATCCGCAAGTGGTGCAGGTAGTGCCATTGGTGTTCCGTGAATATTGATCATCTGAACACCAAGTAACTCAAATAAGGTTCCAAAGAAAATATAAGCTCCAGCCGCAAAAATATACGCACCTAAGAACTTATTTCTATGTGGCGAATTCTCTTTTGCGAGACCATCAAAGAATCCAACTGCAAGCTCTAATACCTTTTGTATGCCACTAGGCTTTGTCTTCTTAAATCTGGGAATTACAAATATTCGCATAATAAGTGCAAACAATAGTAATGCTCCCGTCACTATAAAGCCTGAAATAAGTGAGGGATTAACATCTATAATTCCAAAAAGTGAAATCTTGCCATGCTCATGTAATACCGCATCACGCATTGCCTCTTGGACCGACTCAGTCTCGCCTGTACTAACGAACTGTCCGACCACCACAGAGGCTCCAAGCAATAACAGGACTATTACGACCCAGATTATTACTTTTGTTCTCTGTTTCATCTATGCCTCCTATTCTCTCGATACACTGTGCATTACTCTCTTCCGTCCATTACCACGCAGCAATGCATGGTTTATCGATACACTGTGAATTATTCTCTTCCGTCCCAGCAGTATGTGCAGAGCTTATCCTTGTCAATTCCAACTGCATCAAGCATATCATCTAAACGATTGAAACGAAGTGTAGTAAAGTGAAGCTCCTTCCTGATTTCCTCAACCATAGCTTCGTATTTAGGCGAGTCAGGATTAGTGTACTCCTTTAAGACCTCATCTGTCACATTGCCGTTCTCTAGACGTGCTATAACTCTTCTAGTTATAAGCTCCATCTCTGATGAGGATCTAGAGAAATTGAGGTACTTGCAGCCATATACTAGTGGAGGACAAGCAGGTCTAATATGAACCTCCTTAGCACCAGTCTCATAAAGATACTCTGTAGTCTCTCTTAGCTGTGTGCCTCGTACAATCGAATCATCGATAATTAGAAGGCTCTTGTCCCTGATCAAATCCTCAACCGCCAGCATCTTCATCTTGGCTATCATATCTCTTTGACTCTGAATAGTCGGCATAAATGACCTGGGCCATGTAGGTGTATATTTTATAAAAGGCCTACTAAATGGAACTCCAGATTCATTAGCATATCCAACAGCATGTGCTGTACCAGAATCAGGCACACCCGCAACAATATCAGGCTTGACATTGTCTCTTCTTGCCATAGCAGCTCCGCAGTTATATCTCATTTTCTCAACAGACAATCCCTCGTAGCTAGCAGCTGGATATCCATAATATACCCAGAGGAAGGTACAAATTCTCATCTTCTCTCCAGGAGCTACTAGAGTCACACAATTGTCTGCTGTAATAATATCTATCTCTCCAGGACCTAATTCCTTATAATCTTTGTAGCCTAAATTGTGATATGAAAAATTCTCAAAGGCTGCACAATATGCACCGTCCTTGTGTCCTACAACTATGGGGGTTCGTCCAAGCTTATCTCTTGCGATATATACGCCGTTTTGATTTAGAAGCATAAGTGAAAGAGAGCCATCTACCATTTCAATAGCGTATTTAATTCCCTCTATCAGATTATCCTTTTGATTGATAAGACTGGCAACTAGCTCTGTAGCATTGATATCTCCACCGCTCATCTCAAGAAAATGTGAGTGCCCATTATCAAAAAGCTTTTTCACAAGCTCGTCAGTGTTGTTTATCTTGCTAACTGTAGTAAGTGCATATGTTCCATGATGAGAACGTACGATAAGTGGCTGTGGTTCATAATCAGAGATACAGCCTATTCCATACCATCCCTTCATCTCCTGCATATCCTTGTCAAACTTGGTTCTAAAGGGAGCATTCTCTATATTGTGAATCGAACGATCAAAACCCTTTTCTCCATATACAGCCATTCCACCACGCCTAGTACCAAGATGTGAATGATAATCCACTCCGAAAAACAAATCAAACACGCAGTCATCCTTAGCTGCAACTCCAAAAAATCCGCCCATTTATATAAGTCCTTTCTATATAATTTTAGACATAATCATACATAATCCACTTTACCACAAAAAACAAGTCTAGGCAAGCAAAAAGGACACCTTTTCGGTGTCCTTTATCTAACTTATTATATAATACTACAAATACTCAATAGCCTCTTCAAAGCTCACTGGCTTGCTATAATAGTATCCCTGAATAAAATCACAATTCTTTTCCCTTAAGATATCTAACTGTTCTTTGTATTCTACACCCTCAGCAATTACCTCACACTCTAAAGAATGTCCCATAGAGCATATTGCACCAACTATCTCTCCGTCTCCAATCTCATCTACGATAGTCTTGTCAATCTTGATAAGGTCAATAGGTAGCTTTGCCAAATATGCCAAGGACGAATATCCTGTTCCAAAATCATCCATTGCAACCTTAATACCCATCCTCTTAAGCTCACCGACCACCTTTGCAGCCTTGTAATCTGTCTCCATAAGACAGTATTCTGTTATCTCAATCTCCAAATTATAAGGATCAAAGCCTGTCTCTTCAAGAGTTTTTCTGACATAGTCAACAAAGCCCCTCGACAACAGATGCTTAGACGAAATATTAACAGAAACCAGCACATCGCTCCTATCCCTAAGATATGGTGCGAACTCAGACATAGTTTTCTTGAGTACGAACTCGCCTATCGCTATTATGAGTTCGCCCTGCTCCGCTATAGGTATAAAATCATTGGGATATAACTGTTTCTCGCCATCAAGAGCCTTCATTCTGATAAGAGCCTCATAGCCTCTGAGCTTTTGTCCCTCTGCGGTAAACTGAGGCTGAAAAACCATATAGAACAGCTTTTGTTCAAGAGCCTTTCTAACTCTACTCTCTATCATCTGCCCCTTAAGAAGAGTATCCTCTAAAAGTCTCTGATAATATTTATGATTATTCTTGCCACTCCTGAGAGCATCATTAAAAGCAATCTCTGCTTTTCTAAGAATCTCCTGGCCACTGTGTCCGTCCCTGGTAGAATCAGCTACTCCGACTGATAATGACAGATAGTAATAGTCACTACCTTCTGCCTCTGCTACACTTCTTACAACGTCTATGAGTCTGTCAACATAATAATCTATATCAATGCAGTGCTTTTTTTCTATTACAGCTACAAATTCACTTCCTGAATATCTAGCCAAAAAGGTGTGGTCAGGGTCTATCATCTGCCAATCCTTGGTGAAATCAACAATCAGCTCATCACCGACCTGAAGTCCTCTTGTCTCATTTACCATCTTAAAATTTTTGATACCCATGTGGCACACATAAAAGGACTTCCTGTTTGACAGCATATAGTTGATGTACTCAACAGCATTGCGTCTATTACTAATACCAGTTAAATCATCTAAAGACGAGCTCTTGTGCTCATTTTTCATCTTGCCCCTAATAATTAGGATAATGATTAGCGACACTATTAGATAGCTAGTTCCTTGAATTGCCGCCCTGTTATTGGCAAATAAAGCCTGTGTAAGCGAGCTTGCTATAGACAAAGCCGTCATAATAATAGCTAGTATTCCGCCAAGCTCATATTCTATTACAACCATGGCTATAGCAATACCTATCTGAACAGCACCAACTACACCACTTACTGGTATACCAAACACCTCAGGACTAATGCCTAGCCTCGCAAATACAATATATGACGCAAATAAAATCATATATATAATAGCCAACAAAATGACAAATGCTTTTCTTAATCTGCTAGTGTAATTATATCTAACACGCATCTATTCCTTCTCCCCGTAAAAAACTTATGAGGCTAATATACCTTTATTAGCCTCATATTTCAAGTTTTATTTAATTTTCCTGCTTATTTATTCTCTGTAGCAGCCTTCTTTTTTGCTTCAAGAGCTGCTTTTTTCTCAGCACGTTTTTTGCTTGACCTGATGGCACCTCTTACAATTGCTATTACTATTCCTGCAATTATTCCATTGATTAGGATGAATACAACGAAATAAGGGAAGTTAATCATAAAGCCTAGTGAGAAGTCTCTGAAGCCCTCTCCAATATTTGTAAATGTCTCTACTAATCCATATGCAAGCTCTGAACCGTAGCTCATAGGAACTACAATTGCCTCTTCCTTAACCTCATTTATACGCATTTTAATTGTATCATAGCTAACTCTATTCTGAAGAACACGCAGCTGTGATTCATAGCTTTCTATCTCATATCTAATGTAGCTTATTCTATCCGTAAGAGACACTATATCATCAACTGAATAAGCATTTTCAAGAAGTGCTGTAAGCGACTCCATCTCAGAGCGTAAGGTTGATATATGACTCTGTAAATCCACATACTTGAGCGAAACATTTTCAGTTGTAGTACTCATTCCTGTAACAGTAGCACCATCCTCTACCATATTGAGGAAATCCGATGCATGCTCCTGAGGAATTCTAATTGTCATATTAAGAACTCTATCCTGCCACTCCTTGTTTCCTGTAAGATCAGAATTCTCAATATAGCCTCCATACTGATATATTCTATCATTTACCTTTGCAACAAACTCATCAAAAACCTTAGTTTGAAGTGTATAGTTATATGTTGTTACAATCTTTTCATTAGTCGCGCTAGAATTTGATGAATTAGAAATAGTACCTACTGTCTCATTAGCTACTGATTCACTCTCGTAGCCATCATCTAAAGCATCCTCATACGCATAATCATCGTAGTAGCCGCTAGAAACACTCTCCTCAGTCGCAGCCACATCTGCCATCTCTCCCTTTAATCCTAATCCATTCGAACTATTACTGCCGCATCCAACAAGGGAAAACGCAAGTGTCATTGCAGCAATTCCAAGCAATAATTTCTTTTTCATTTCGTGGTCTCCTTTACATTTATCTACTCTCTAACTAATCTAAATACACATCATCAAATACAATTGGATAATCATATTCCCAATCACTCACCTCTGGAAAAGTAAATCTTTTTTCTTCACTGTAGCCATGTGAGCAGTCTAGCTTTCTAATGCAGTTATCATCTGTCACGTACAAGTAGTTATCTATATAAAGCATCCTGCTTGAACCCCATGAATAATATTCATTTCCCTCATTTAGAGGAATTGTTGCATCCATGACAATTTTGTTGTCCAAAACCTTGAATACATATCCATTTTGCATGACTTTTGACTCATCTACTTCCCAATCATAATCATCATCATTCCAATTATAGCTGATAGCTGAAAAACCAGCAAGATTTATATTATAATCGCAAAGTAGCTCCTTGTAATTATATAGAGCCGATGACTCATCTGCATCTATAACCAGTTTATCAACTTCTTTCACATCAGTAGGATCAGTAGTATCATACAGGCTAATCTTAATTCCTATAAAGTTGGAGCCCTCATCCCTTTCTTCTCCAATACCAATTAGATTATGATCTCCCCAGGGATGTAGATAATCTGAAAAACCGGGAATCTCAAGTTCTCCTATTAGCTTTGGTACTCGTGGATTAGATAAATCTACTGTAAACAAAGGATCCATGTTTCTATAGGTAACAAAATATCCGATATTGCCAACAAATCTCGCTGAATAAACCTGTTCTTTTGGTGCAATCTCTGTAAGTGAGCTAATCACATTAAGATTCTTATCACACACATATAGATTGGTCCAATCCTTTGACTCTGAGGCTTTCCAGGAATCCTTGTAATGCTTTTCATCTACATCCATTATCAGATACAGAAAATCTCCATTTTCTCTAATAGCAAATGTATCTGATATGCTTCCATCAAAGGTATTATTGGCTACTGCAATAATGTTGCCACTTGAGATATCAAAGCGAGTAATCTCCGTGCTAACCTTGTAGTAATTGTCATAATTACCATCATAGCTATAATCCTCAAGGTAATGGAAATCATCCTCCCACTTAGTCTCGTAAACATATAGATTGTCTGTAGTCATATAGAATTGCGCAAAAGAATCATATATAACCTTGGAATCTATTGTGGAATAATCTGTCATATCAAATGCACTGATACACTGATAGCTTGTCGACCTATCCTTGTAGTAAATATCATCAGCCTCAACTGGACAATCATTTACTGTTGGAAGCCATTTATCTAAATTTTCTTGCTTGACAGCCTCATCTATATCACATGTCATACAGTAGTTATATGAATGCTCATTGGTCATTAGATAGAATCTATTTCCAATCATTCTAGATGTCTGATACAAGCCCTTTTGACTAAGGGTATTTTTAAGCACTGGATTTGTAGCATCACTTACATCATAGGTAGCGACATAGGTAACATTACTATAACCATCAATGTAAGGTCTTTTTACCGCTACTAAATCACCTTCATCTACAGCTGCATAATCATATAAAGGCTCAATCCAGTTTCTACCTGTTCTCTTTTGGTATACAACGTATAGCTTGCCTTCTCTTAAATAAAACTCCCTGAGTGAGATATACTCATAATTATCTCTGTCAGATTTGTCTACATAAAAATCAATTACAGACTTTTCTTCCATACTATGTGCATCAATAATATAAATCTGATCCAAATCTGATTTTAATACATAGATATATCTACCATCAGTCTTGATAGTATCTCCCTCGGCAACACCCTCGTGCTGTAAAATTGTATCTGTATAGTATCCACTCTCTTTTTCAGCCTGGGATACGCCCGCAACATCAGCAGTGGAATCAACAGATACTGTTTCGTTTGTCTCAAAATAAGCCCCATCAGTGGCTTCCTCAAAAACCATTCCACCATCATTTTTATTCCCTGCACCATAGAGAGGGCTATCCTTTACCTGCTCGTGAAACTTTGCAAAGATCTCTTCATAACTATTTGCACGTGTAAGACTGCCTATTGTATCTAATCCAGCTGCTGCCACTTCCACACAATCATCTTCCTCAAAAGCTGCCACGCTTGCATCACTTGTCATAGCTACACCCTCTGTAGACTTAACAGCATTCTGATTTTCCATAAAAGCAACTGTTCCCGCTCCTATAGCAACAATTCCTACGAAGCATGCTGCAACCACTCTACTCGCCATATTCATCCTATGCCTATTGAACTTTACAAGCTTTCTATCTGGCTTAACACTCTTAAGCTTTTGCCTCATACGCAAGGGAGAAATCGAATCCGGTACCTCAATATCATTCATATCCTGTCTGATTTTTTCCATTATTTCTTCATCAGTCATCTCGTCTATATCATCCCTTCTTAATTCTTTATCTTCCATGTCATTTTCCTCGCTGTCATCCGCCCAACCAGACTCGCATTCTCTCTAGTGCTCTCTTATGCCTCGTTCGCACTGTATTTTCATTCATTTCAAGCTCTTCTGCGATTTCTCTCGTCGTAAAGCCCTCTACTACATGCATTATAACTATGTGCCTGTCTATCGCCTCAAGCTGCTCAATGGCTTGCCTTACTGCCAGCTTATCTGCTGTGTCAACATCCTGAGGTGCTTCTAGCTCTGGAAGCTCATCGATATCCACTCCCGATTTAGCGTAGTCACCAAGCTTTCTCTTACATTTGGCGGAAACTATAGCAAACAGCCACTGCTTTATTTTAGTATCATCCTTTAATCCACCTATACCCTTAAATGCATCCAGTGTGGCTTCACTAACTGCGTCAGCCGCATCATTTTCATTTTTAAGCATGTAGAGTGCAAATCTGTACATATCCTTGTAGAAAATCTCATATATGTCGCCAAATGCATCTCTATCACCAAGTCTGGCTCTTGCTACCTTTTGTAATAATTCATCTTCTGATAATCTCATAACTCATCTCCGGAGAAGTAGTTTACACCTATAGGTGTTATGTAATTGTTATTTTGTTTCAAAAAAATTAAAAATGGGGGAGATTTATAAAAATCTCACCCATTATAGCTTCTAAAATACATCCCTAAACCAGCGCATAGTATCAAGATACGCACGATATACAGCATCCTCATCTATACTCTTTAATAGCATAATTCGAGATACCTCTGCCCAGCTTCCAGTCTCATATTCTTCAACAAAGAATAAAACCTCTGCTAAATCTCCCTCTTCTGTCAAGAGAGCATCCTTTATTGATTTTGCAATATTGACCTTAGACAAGGCTTCCTTCATAGGCATACCTAGCATATAATCAATTAAAGACATAAGCCCCATTAAAAAAAGCTCTGCTGAACGATCCTCCATCCCAAATTCTTTTGCAAGAAGCTCAGCAAATTTTGCTCTTGTCATAACCTGACTAACAATTGCCTCGGGCTTATCACATAAAAGCTCCTTTGCGATATATGCATTCATCCACGTTGTAAGCTCTTTTTGTCCAAGCATAGCAACTGCATGTCTAATAGAAGTAACCGGTGAATTAGCTGCTCTAGCTGATGCCATTTTTAGCATAGAAAATACGAGTGCAGTATCTCTGCCAATTACATCAGCTGCCTTAACTAAATCGAAATCCGGCTCGTTAATCGTCTCTAAAAGCTGAAGATAATTAGCCTTCATTGGACTAAGCTCTTCCTTTGCCTCCGATACATGCATATTAAATACAGCACCACTATAATAATCAAAGCAGCCGCTCTTCATAAAGCTTTCCAGTTCTTTTTTTCTGACTATATCTGTCAAGCAGGTCTTGATATGTGGAATATTCTTTTTGAAAAAATAGGCATCCTCCGCAGGATTCAGTGCCTGTGCATCAATAATAATATAGTCGCACAAATCTAGTATCTTGAAACAGCTCTTAAACTTGCTTATCTCTATTTTTCTCGAAGCAAACTTGAAGCCCTGTTTCCTGAGTTCTAACAGATGTGCGTATATATCCTCTTGCTTATCTCCATCGTATTTAAAATCGAGATATAAAACCATTTGGTTTGGATACAATTCAATTCCCTTGGACAAATCAGCATAGATTCCAGACTCATCAACAGCCATAATAACATCTTTATCACCTATCAAATTCCTGTCTGCCAATTCTAGAATCTCTACTCCTGGTAATCCCATATAAAACACAGAACCGCCAAATTGAGGGCGCAAAAGACTGTTTTTCTCCTGTGTATGAATAGAAAAACCACCAAATTGCAATCGTGAATCAAATATTGGTAGAATTACTCCAAGCATTACCTCACCCCTAATCTAATTAAAACTCTGCTTTTTTCTCTCGACCCATAAGTGCAGCCATACCTGCAGCTGCATCAATTCTCTCTGATACAATTGAATCAACAGCTTCCACAATTGGCATCTCTACATTGTATTGTCTTGAGAGCTCTATTGCACCCTGTAATGCAAATATACCCTCTACTACCATGCCAACCTCAGCCTTTGCTTCGTCAATAGATTTACCCTGTCCGATCAACATTCCGCATCTGTTGTTGCGGCTATGCATACTCGTCGCAGTAACTATCAAATCACCTATTCCAGCTAACCCACAAAAGGTTTTAAATTCACAGCCCATAGCAAGCCCTAACCGACCTATCTCAGTGATACCTCTTGTGATAATTGCAGCTTTAGCATTATCGCCATTGCCTAGTCCTGTTGATATACCAGCAGCAAGTGCAATGACATTTTTAAGTGCTCCACACACCTCTATCCCCTTGATATCTGTGTTAGTATAGACTCTCATCACGGGAGTCATAAATACCGACTGAATCTCCTTGGCAAAGGCTTCGTCCTCACACGCAGCAACTATTGTAGTAGGCATATCAAGAGCAACCTCTTCTGCATGCGTAGGACCTGAGAGAGCACCTATCTTAGGAAGCTCATCTATTCCATTTTTACTCAACTCGTCAGCTACCACCTCTGTCATGGTAAAATGTGTTCCAGGCTCTAAGCCCTTGGCTACACTGACGATTATCTGATTATCATTTACTAAATGTGCTATCTTTGTAGTTGTAGATCTGACAAAAGAAGAAGCTACTGCCATGAGAATAAGCTCTGCTCCCTCAATTGCCTTTTCTATGTCAGATTCATATCTAATGTTGTCTGGCATAACCATTCCCGGAAGATTGCGATGAGTCTTATTTTCTGACAATTCATCCAGCTCATTTTGAAGAGCGGACCACATAGTCACACTCTGACCTTTATTACAAAGGAGCCTTGCAAGAGCCACCGCCCATGTTCCTGCTCCAAGTACTACTATCTTACTCATATTAATCCCCTAATTATTTAAAAACTGCTTTTTTCAGGTAGAAGGTTGCCATATACTTGGTTCCAACCTTTTGTTCTGACTGAATAGTCAAATCACCCTCCATCATTCTAACGATATTTCTGACTGAATTAAGTGTCAAAATTGAACTCTCGTCTGAGCTATATTCTGCGCTGCCCTTTGTATCGTTTTCGAATACCATGGTAAGATAGCTCTCGCTCATGCCCATTCCCTCATCGCGTAGCTGTAAGTCATAGCAGCAATATCCTCTGTGACGACTGGGTCTTTCTGTCAGTGAAAAATGTATCTTTCCTCCATCAGGGGTGTATCTCATATTTTTGTATATAAGACTCATAAACACCTGATTTAGTTTTTCCTTATCGCCCATTACATATCTGTTTTCAATTTCTAATGTGTCGATAATAAATTCCTGCTCCTTTAGCATTGCACGTTCTCTTGCCCTATCAGCAAAATCTCTTGCAAAATCCTCCACATCAAACTTGTCGTTAGCAAGTGTCTTTTTACCCTCGTCAACACGGGTGAGATTAATTATCTCCTTAGTGTAATCCATAAGTGCACGAGCTGTTTCTTCTATTTTTTCTACAGTCCCCTCTACTCTGTCCTTGTCATCTGAATGAGTCATCGCAATTCCCGTCAATGTAAGAATTCCATTGATAGGCGTAGACATATTTTTGCTGAGATTAATGAGAAACTTGTTCTTTTCTGTAATAGCTTTGTTAGCTTTCTCAATAGCCTCTTCTATTTCAATCTCCGCACTTTGCTCTTTTCTAAACTCGGTATCAACATACTGAATAGCAAATACAACATGGGTAGCTCTGCCATTATCGTCTCTATTTACAACGATAAAGGATGCTCTACTCATACCCATAGCTATCTGTCCAAGAAATGTCTCTGATATAATCTTTTCATCACCTAATCTATCAGCTATAGTATCCAAATCAGAAAAGGCTCTCATCTTGTCTCTTTCCTCTTCACTAACTCCTGCCATTAGCCATTTTCCTATAGCTTCTTTTCCGTCACCTTCTGGACCAATATATGATTGTATATAGTCTACACTACTAAGCTCCTTGTAATAACAGTCCTCTAGGTCAATATAAAAAGCACAGGTATATATATCCGAAAGAGCACTAATTATATCAAATCGTCTTTTTTGAGTCTCAAGTGCAATAACTAAATCATTCGTTTTTTCACTTACTATTTTTTCCACCTGACGATAACCAATCAATATCACTACGTTTAGTCCAACCATGACCACAACAGATATCATGGACATCAAGGTGCTAAAGGTTCTTGCTCCAATCTCTCTCGACGCTTCATCACCTGTAATGAGAATCCCCCTGACTACCGAAATCATTATTACAATAACTACTACCGCAACTGCATCAAATATCAATACTGGTAAGTATTTTCTAAATAATTCGTTCTTGCTTTTTTTGCTGTTCATAAATTATAACCCCAATACCTATTTTTAGCTTCTATTATAGCTTGAACCTTGATACCTGTCCCACAAGATTTGTGCTCAAATCCTTAAGCCCCTGTGTTATTTCAAGACAACCCTCTACCTCAGAATTGACACTTTGCATATTTGCGGAAGTCTCTTCTGTTGTAGCAGCATATTGCTGAGATATAGCAGACAGCTGCTGAATTGACGCTGAAATACCATGATTGAGTTCGCTAAGTCTGTTGGTTCCCTCTGATACGTTGTCTGTATTAGAATCTACTGACTTAATCTCTGCAAGAAGCTCATTAAAGCTATCCTGAGTAGCTGAAAGCTTGCTAAGCTGCTCTTCTGTATTGGTCTCAACCTCTGTAATAGTATCCACTGAAACCTGTGAATTTTTTATTAGCTCTGTTATAATATCCTGAATGATATCCGCACTCTGTCTAGAATTTTCAGAGAGCTGTCTTATCTCTTCTGCTACGACAGCAAAGCCTCGACCTGCCTCTCCAGCTCTTGCTGCCTCTATACTAGCATTAAGTGAAAGAAGATTAGTCTGACTGGCAATGCTTGTAATCATATTGACAGCGTCACCAATTTTCTTAGCAGAATCATTTGTCATCATTGTCTGGTCTGCAAGCACCTTTATCGATTCTTTTTGCTTGTCACAGCTTGCCACAAGAGCATCTAACTCAGTGATTGCCTCATTAGCAACTCTATTCATATCTATGGCACTCGCCTTTAGCAAATCGACTGTAGTGTTGTTATTTTCTATCTCTGTGTTGATTCCGATTACCTGTTCTGATGAGCTAGCAGTTTCCTGAGCCTGAGAAGTAGCACCCTCTGCTATTTCTAAAACAGATTTATCTACATTTTCAAGATGCTCTGAAATATTCTTAAATGTAGAAATAAAGGTTGTTGCATTGCCATCAAGCTCACCAGCTATCTTGTTAATCGACTCTACCATTGAATGAAGATTCTCTCGAACGGCATATGTGCCTCTAGAAATATCTCCTATCTCATCTTTACTATTAATCTTTTCTACGGGAGCAAGGTCATAAGCAGATAATCTGTTAAGTGCTTCTGCTGATTTTGTAAGAGGCGCAAACATTTTTCTGCAAAGGAAGAAGCAAGCTAAGAATACGGCTACAAGCAGTACTACGCCTATTATAATTGTCGTTGCGATTGTCGTATTAAGTTCGGAATTTACTTCGCTCTTATCTACTGTAACAACTAGTATAAACTCTCCACAGGGTGCAACAAAATATCCAGCAAACTTAGCTGAGCCATTATACACATACTCAACCACATCTGTTGTGCTGGTTCCGCAACCCTTTTTACCAGTAGCTATCTCTTCTACAAGTCCCTTGACTACAGAATTCTCAACAGGTAATCCCACCTTGTCTTGTGTAGGGTGATAACACATAATGCCCTGTCTATCTACCACATATGCATAGGATGTATCACAACCCTCTACCTTAACCTCACCAAGCATATTTGAGAGAGAGTCATAATTCTTGAGATAACCATCTATCATATCATACTTGCCTTTAACCTCTTCTCCATACGCCTTTGCAAGATCATGAATATAGTTTTTGTTAATAGAATTAATCTCACTAGATACTCTTACTGATGAAAATATTATTACCGTGGCTAATGAAACTAACAACGCCGCAAGTATCATAATCTCCACCTTTGCACCTACTGATGCAAACCAGTTTTTCATTTTTTTACCAGTATTTGTAGCCTTCATAAGCATCCTCCCAAACATTATAACTCAACGCATGTGCTTTACGCATAATTTGAATATATTTTACAAAAAAAACGTCGATAATTCAAGCATAAATTAGCCATAAACTTTCGACGTTTTATTCTTCTTTTCTATTCTTCTTTTCTATTCTTCTGTCTTGAAATGATCCACTTTAGTGGCAAGCTCTCCTACCAACAAAGAATTGCTATTAGTTACTTCGCTAATTGCCTTGATACTTGTGCTAAGGGCATCCGTAATTCCTACTACATTTGCTATGTCATCATTGCCACCTGCGACGGAATTTTCTACGTTAGATGCAGTAATCTTGATACGCTCAGTTTTTGTTCTAAGTTCTTCTGAAAGCCTGTCAAAAGCTGCCATACACTTATAGACATGGGATGCATCTTCGCTATACTGTTTACCAGCCTCTACAAAGTCCTCGTAGTCTGCAAATACACTGTTGTTGATGTAATCTATCAATTCTTTTGATACGGAAATCAATTCCTCTACAGACTGAATTGAGCTCTGACTCACATCTCCAATTACCTCAGCTGTACTCTTGGTATTACTTGCCAGATTTGAAATCTCACCCGCAACTACAGCAAATCCCTTGCCTGCTTCCCCGGCTCTGGCAGCTTCTATTGAAGCATTAAGTGCTAACAGGTTACTCTGTGAGGATATGCCTACAATCTGAGATGACAATTCCGCAATCTGCTTTACAGCCCTTGCTTCTTCTATCTTTTCTTCAAGAATTGCGGTCAACCTGGTAGCAACTTCTTTTGAATTTGCTCTCTTATCTGACGAGTTTTTCTGGAGATTTGCAGCCCTTTCGTTGACTTCTTTTGAAAAATCCATTCCTTCTGCTGCCGTAGTCTGAATGTCTCCTGATATACCCTCAATTGCAAAGACCGCCTGATTAATATCACCCATGGAATTCTCTGTGGAATCCATCATATCTGAGAGTTTTCTGATATCTGCCGCAACATTTGACATATCTTCATCTGCGGTCTGCATCTGAGCAGTAACTCCATTTGAAGACTCACTAACTTTTCCTGCATGAATTCTCGTTTCATTTACAATACTTCTGAAAATCTCCATAAATTCATCAAAAAGATTAGATATCTGTTCAGTCTCATCACCAGAGCGCATGTTTATACGCTTGGTTAAATCTCCGTCGTTATGAACAATATCATCTAGCTTTGTTACGATTTTCTTGATATTTCTGGTTATCGTACTAACTATAATACCTGTTCCTAAACCGTTTATAACAATAGCTACTGCAACTATTATTGCTATCATCCTGTATAGTCCAGCCATATTGATATCAAGTACGTCTGCACTAATGTCTACACCTACAACAGCTATTACGCTTCCGTCATCATCATACACAGGCGCATAACCCGAGAGCACGCTGCCCCACTCATCCGTAGTTACATCATCATCACAGGCAATCTGACCGTTCCATGCTACGTCCATGCCATCGCACCAGTCGCACTCTTCTCCTATATCTGCTGGCTCTTCTTCGTCGGCATCAGCCCAATAATAGAACTGTCCTTCTTCTTTTCTTAGGACATAGATATACTGAATGGTATCTGAGGACAACACCATGCGCATCTGCTCTGTGAGATTTGCGTACTCGTCAGATTCTTCCATGCCTTCTTCTATTGTTTTGAGTAATGAAACATCTATGTCTGCAGCTCCAATTGCTGCTACGTCGCTGGCTTCCTGACCAATCATTGCAACATAGTTGCCTCGCTCATTGAGGCTAATCAATACGCCCATCAGTACACATACAATCGCACTGATTATTGCGCTGCCAATGATTATTTTGGCAGAAATAGGTAATCTTCTTGTCTTCATATTATTTTATATATTCCCCTTATCTGTCATTTCTAAATGCTACGCATCGCTTCCAATTTTCTTGATTAGCTCGCTGGCATTTTCTTTTATCATATCACCAGCGTTGTCTCTAAACAACCTCAAAAATAACTGAGTCAATTCCTTGAGACATGCCTTACCTTCTTCATCAAGATCTCTCGCACCTTTGATTAGTTCTGTCAACGTGATAGGATTTGCCTGACGCAAATCATCAAAATCTGTTATCCCCGCATTATCTAGCACTGTAAACAACGAATGCTATTGCAGAAAACAATAAATTATCGACTTCGTTAAATGGCGCAATCTTAAAATCCAAATCTCCACGCCAGACTATATAATCCATTATATTTGACATAAGTCACCTCTCATACATTATCTATTCCCTTATACAAAAAATGCCTCTATCAAGCATATTAGAAAACTATTTTATCCGTTACACTTTCAACATCCTTTGCCCTCTGGTTAATGCCAATTTTATTAACACTTGTTAGCATTTCATCACATATACATCTCTTTACTAACTCTGGCAAGCTATCTACTGTCATATTTTTTGCCCAATAGGTGCACTCACCATATACCTTGCAATTATATTTTTTTGAAAAAAATAGCAAGTACCCTATTGACTGGTTTTGCTAATGTTTTAATACTCTCATTGTATAATGTTACTGGAAAATCTACCGTTGATCCAAATTTGAATCCAACACTCAATATCGCTTTTGTATTTCCAACAAAATAGTCAGCTTTTATACATATTCCGCTATTTACAAAGTCACCTATCATACAATTATTATATAGCAAATCTGACAAATACGGCAAAACCAGCAATTTCTGTTGCACCTTGCCCTTATTGTCAACGCTAAATTCTTTCACTGACAGCTTTCCTGAAATACACGCTGAATAAAACATCTGAGCAGATAGATTTGTCGCAACACCTGTAAGATGTAAAAAATTTATGTCACGAAATCCTACTTCTACCATCTTAACTTCATTTTTTGCTTGATAAACAATCATGAAATGCTTATTATTAAGCTTCTCCTCATATTCTTTTGCAGCTGATATTATAATATTTTTAGCTTCGTTTACAGTGTGTTTTTTCATGAATCTCCTAGAAAATTAGACTTACTTATTTTACAAATATCTTACAGAAAAAGGTTGTCCCAAGGACAACCTCTACAGAACAAAATAGCTGATTTTTCCGTTGTCTGCCAACTTGCCAGCCTACGAACTGGCTAAAATGTGGAGTTTTTCTGTTGCTCCCCAACTTGCCAGCCTACGAACTGGCTAAAATGTCAGATTTTTAAGGTGTCAGCACACCTAAGACTTTAGTCTCCAACACTATATTACTCAATCGCTTAAATTTAGTCAAGCAAATTTATTGTTTAGACATTTTTTAACATTTTTCTCTATATTTCATCCTTTTTCCCTAGATACTCCCATTGTATTTTTTCCAGAAGCGGTACAAATTCCTCTCTGAAATTCAGCAAATGATTTATTAGCTCAACAATATTTATATCTCTCTATTCTTTTTTGTGTATGTTTAACAAAATTCCTTATAAATACGGGCATTGTTAAATGGTTAATAAGGTTACAT
>JAZRXQ010000049.1:0-5125 GCA_045600305.1 Lachnospiraceae bacterium | reverse complement strand
TCTATCAGGTATCTGGTGTACGAATCCAAGTACGTCCTGGTTAGAATCTCTAAATCCCATACCACGTCCGATACCAGACTCGAAGTAAGATGCTGAACGAGAAAGGTTAAATGTAACCATACACTGATACTGGTTCCAGATATTAACCATTCTGTTAACCTTAGCATCAGGGGTCTCAACATTGAGAATTGAAAGGAGCTTATCCCAATATGCCTTGAGATCAGCCATTCCCTGTGCAAACTTCTCAGGTGTGTTGAACTTCTCAATCATCTCGAGAGCCTTAACCTTGTTGATTGTCTTGCCGTCTGCCTCAAACTTCTCAGCAACGGGCATCTCAACATAACCAAGAATAAATACTAATGTCTTAGACTCTCCGGGCTTAAGTGTAATCTTCTTGTAGTGAGAAGCGATAGGTGCCCAA
This sequence comes from Lachnospiraceae bacterium, assembly GCA_045600305.1. Classification (GTDB taxonomy): domain Bacteria; phylum Bacillota; class Clostridia; order Lachnospirales; family Lachnospiraceae; genus JAZRXQ01. The sequence continues at coordinate 4,704 of JAZRXQ010000049.1, read as the reverse complement.
CCATCTGCTACTGAATTAGTAGCCTTGTTATCTAATACAGCCTGAGGATTATGGAATCCATTGTAAAGGCCGATGAATGAATCTCTATCTGTATCATATCCATCGATGGGCTCATTTACTGAGTAGAACGCATAGTGATCACGACGATCTCTGTACTCTGTCTTGTGATAAAGTACAGAATCCTTAATCTCTACACGACCTGTTGAAAAGTTTCTCTGGAAGTTATTGCTGTCGTCCTGTGCGTCCCAGAGACACCACTCTGCAAATGAGAATAATGAAAAGCTCTTCTCTGCAGATCCCTCATTAGTGAGAACTACCTGCTGAACCTCTCCGTTGTAATCCTGAGGAACGAAGAATGTAACCTCAGCCTGGAGGTCATTTTTCTTACCCTTGATGATGGTATATCCCATACCATGACGGCACTCGTATGCGTCAAGCTCTGTCTTAACAGGAGACCATCCGGGATTCCAGATTGTTCCGTTATCATTGATGTAGAAATAACGTCCACCCATATCGATAGGTACATTGTTGTATCTATAACGTGTGATTCTTCTAAGACGAGCATCCTTGTAGAATGAATATCCACCTGCTGTGTTAGAAATAAGTGAGAAGAATCCCTGTGTTCCTAAATAGTTAATCCAAGGATAAGGGGTTCTGGGGGTGTCGATGACATACTCTTTTGCGACGTCATCAAAATGTCCAAATTTCATGTTTTTTCCACCTTTCGCGCGTTTATAGCATTTCTAACAATTATTTGTATAAATAACTGCAAAATTCTGTTGAAAATTATATACGAAAACTATTATTTTTTCAAGTATCATTTTCATTCAAATGCTGTATTTTCTCAAACCGAATACTGTAGTCATCATACCGCTCGGATAGCCATTTAGTGATTTTTTCTGCTATTTCCTTATTTTCATCCAAGCTATAGTCTGTTTCACTCTCAAGAATAATCTCTTTGACGCTGATTAGCTGATTGCTTTCATCCGCTTTTTCTATATGTCCAGTTAATACGTCTGTTATATCAGGGAAAAGTGTCTGCACTTCGCTCTTTAGCTCTGGAACATCTACTGACACCTCAAATCCTGTGACAATAGTCTCATCTTTTCTGGCATCACTCACCATAAAATAAGCCATAACTATACTGGGAATAATGATTATTATGGTGTTTCTAATAAGTGTATTCCTTAGTCTCTTGATTCTCTTTGGATCAGAATTCTGCTGCTCAGGAATTTTGAGTATAAATAAAACAACCAATGCAGATAAGAAAATAAAATATGTATTTGCTAAAAATAAATACCCTGCGCCGAGCAACATATGCCACTGACCATGTGCTATACTGTATCCACAGGTACAAAGAGGAGGCATAAGTGCAGTCGCAATAGCCACTCCTGGGATAACATTGGTTTTCTCTTTTCTGGTGACACCAATTACACCAGCTATTCCTCCAAATATAGCAATAAGTACATCCCAAATTGTAGGCTGTGTTCTCGCAAGTAGCTCGGAAGTGGTATCTGAAAGCGGTGAAATCAAAAAGTAGATTGTAGATGTAGTTAAACTGATGATAATCTGCATCAACAGTCCAATAATCGCTCTGGACGAAAGTCTTATATTAGATGTTGCTGTACCATAGGCAAGCGCATGTATTGTTCCCATAAGTGGAGATATTAGCATTGCTCCTATGATTACAGCTGTTGAACCCACATTTAAGCCTATCGAAGCAACAAAAATAGCTAATACGAGGAGGCACATATTCGTCCCGCTGACTCTGCCACCCTCTGTAAATGTGGTTTTTATCTGCTCCTTACTGGCAACATCCTTGTGAATATTAAACATTTCTCCAAAAATCTCGCCCGCAGAGATTTTCTTGTCGCCGTTAGGATCTATGGTCTCATTCCAAGCCTTCTTTATCTCGTCCTTACCAGTCTGAAAATCCTCGCGCCTCTGCTCACGATTACTCTGGATGTCTTCTTTTATTTGTTCTTTGTTGGTGTGGATGTTTTCCTTTATCTGTTCTTTGTTATTATGGATATTTTCCTTAATCTCTGCCTTCTTGGCCTTGAGATCTACATTTTTCTCTGACATGCTCCACCTCTAATCCTTTAATTTAGAATTACTTCAATAGTTTATCATATTTGAAAAGTGTTTTCTATTTAATATTTAATTGCAGTATATTCCATCAAAGTATAAAATAACCCATATATGGAAGCATTATTGGGCAGTCTATCAGGTACGTGAAAATTATAGGCTAGTATTTTCGCCTAGAGCGTAAAGATAATTATCAAAACACGAGGATTTTACAATGCAGTTATCAACAGAACAGATAAAAGATTACCTATTTACCCACGCAGACGAAGAGTACAAAGCGTTTCAGTGCAAGCTCATGCCTGGTGTAGAAGAGGATTGCGTAATAGGAGTGAGAACCCCTGTACTCAGAGCCTATGCCAAGGAAATATTCAAAAGTGGTACTTATGAGGACTTTTTGTCAGAGATGCCCCATCAATATTATGATATGATGAATCTTCACGGATTTATCCTCTGCGAGATGAAGGATTATGATAAAGTAATTACAGAGATTAATAGATTTCTTCCCTACGTAGATAACTGGGCGACTTGCGATTTAGTTAGCCCGAAAAAAGCTTTTAAGAAAAATCTAGATATTCTGATAAATCAGATAAAAATCTGGATGGCTTCTGGCGAAACCTATACTATACGATTTGGCATGGAAATGCTTATGAGCTTTTACCTGGATGAAGAATTCAAGAGCGAATATCTCGACTGGGTGGCAGCAGTGCGTTCGGACGAATATTACGTAAAGATGATGCAGGCATGGTATTTCGCAACCGCTCTTGCTAAACAGTATGAGTCCACTCTTCCTTATTTGGAAAAGCAGTCTCTCGACGACTGGACTCACAACAAAGCAATTCAAAAAGCCAGAGAGAGCTTCCGCATCACTCCTGAACAAAAAGAGTATTTGAAATCACTTAAGGTCAAATAATATGGAATCAGCCATAGAAAAAAGAAATCAACAATTTGATAAAATGACATCCGCACCCGTGGGTAATCTATTGCTTTCTCTCTCTATACCCACGATTCTAACCATGATGGTTACCAATATCTATAACCTTGCAGATACAGGATTTGTCGGCACCTTAGGCACCAGTCAAAGTGGTGCAACAGGTGTAGTCTTCGGTTTTATGACCATTCTTCAGGCTATGGGATTCCTGTGCGGTCAGGGTGCTGGTAGCACCATGTCAAGAAAACTAGGTGAAAAACAATTTGAAGAGGCCAATATATACACTACTACTGGTTTTTTTATGTCTTTTGGACTAGGACTTCTATCCACGGTCATTGGCTTTTGCACAATGGATAATTTGCTCGTACTCCTTGGTAGCACTCCCACAATTGCTCCCTACGCCAGAGTTTATATGACCTACATACTCATTTCCGCTCCGTTCATAACATCTAGCTTCACTATGAATAATCTACTTCGTTATGAAGGTAAGGCAAAGCTTGGCACAATTGGTATGCTTACGGGTGCTTTTCTCAATATAGGATTGGATGCGCTACTTATGTTTGTCTTTGATATGGGCATTATGGGAGCTGGTATTGCAACCATGGTTTCCCAGATAATTAGCTTTTTAATCCTAATTGGTATGTATTTGACAAATAATACCCAAACCAAGATTTCACTTAAATGCTTACCAAAAAAATTCTATGTTATTTGGACTGTTGTGGCTATTGGATTCCCCAGCCTATTACGACAAGGTCTTACTGGCGTTGCAACTATGCTTTTAAATCAGCATGCTGGCAATTTTGGTGATGCTGCGGTCTCCGCTATGGGAATCGTCTCTAGAATCAGCTTTTTCCCTATAGCAATTTCTCTTGGAATAGGTCAGGGATTTCAGCCTATCAGTAGCTTTAATTTTGGTGCAGGAAAAAAAGACCGCGTAAAAAAAGCATTTTTCTCAGCTCTTCTAGCTTCAGAAATCGCACTTACTGTTACCGCAATACCGATTTTTATCGCCGCACCTCAGCTGATTAATCTATTGCGCGACGATAGTGCTGTTATCGAAATTGGAACCAGAGCGCTCAGACTCATGTGCGTGGCTAACCTATTCATGCCACTCACTATGATGGTGGAAATGGGCTACCAAAGTATTGGTGTAAAGCTTCTAGCTACTCTGGCTTCAAGTCTGAGAAGCGGACTAATACTAATTCCTGCCTTACTAATTCTCTCATACGTGCGAGGCTTAGACGGCATCCAAGAAGCTCAACCAATATCTATTGTTATCTCATTTTTGATATGTATTGGATTGTTCAAAGTATATTTGAACAAGTTGAAATAGAATTACAAATCTATAGGCTATTATACATCACATAAACATCACCATATAGTGAGGTATAGATAGCTTTGTACCTACTTGTCCTATATTGCCAGCCATTACCTTATATGCAACAGATGGATTATACTTATCTATATATCTATCTAGCGACTTTGTTGCTGTATTTCCTGCCTTAACCTCTATTGGTACTACACCACCATCTTTTTCTACGACAAATTCCAACTCGTTTTCATCATCAGGCTTGTAGTAATGAAGAGTATATCCTCTTTTTATAAGAGCCACAGCAACAAAATTTTCATATATACCGCCTTTGGCAGGTCCAGTGAGAGAATTTGATAGAAGTGCTCTTTTTGTATCA
>JAZRXQ010000048.1:0-4067 GCA_045600305.1 Lachnospiraceae bacterium | reverse complement strand
ATGCTCTTTACAGTGCACTTGAACATGGCAGCCTTGCCCTTGAGCTCCTCAGAATGATACTCCTCAGGGAAGGTTACATTTACTTCCTTCTCCTCGCCAACCTTAGCGCCTACCAGCTGATCCTCAAAGCCTGGGATAAAGCTGTTGGAGCCAATCTGCAGAGGATAATCCTTACCCTCGCCGCCAGCAAAAGCCTCACCATCAACAAAGCCCTTGAAGTCAATAACCGCTCTATCACCAATCTCTACAGCCTTGCCTGTCTCATCTGTAGAAATACGGCTATCTCTATCTAACTCAGACTTAATCATCTCTTCTACTTCATCAGCAGTGACCTTAATCTCTTCCTCTGTAACAGCTACTCCCTTGTATGTACCAAGCTTAACCTCGGGACGCTTAGCAACTGAAATAGTATAAATAAAATCCTTGTCCTTCTCAATCTGTGTAACAGCTACCTCGGGGCGAGATACTACATCAACTCCGCTCTCCTCAATAGCCTGTGAATATGTCTCGTCAATTAATGCATCAGCAGCATCCTGGAAAAATACCTCTGCTCCATACATCTTCTCAACCATATTCATAGGAACCTTACCCTTACGGAATCCAGGTACAGACACCTTATTCTTAATCTTCTCATAAGCCTTCTTCATAGCTGAAGGCATCTTATCTGCTTCAACAGTGACGGTGATCATCACCATATTTTTTTCTAAATTTTCTACGCTGGTAGTCATTATACCATTCCTCCTAAATGAAAATATAATACTGTATAAAACACAGATATCTCAGCAGATACAAGACCTGCTGAGATAAAAGTGCGGATAACAGGACTTGAACCTGCACGGTCTCCCACCAGAACCTAAATCTGGCGCGTCTGCCAATTCCGCCATATCCGCATAAATACCGAACTAGAATACACTAAATTCTGTAAAAAATCAACCTTTTTTCAAAAAATACTGTATATTGATGCAAAATCACATTATAATGCACCCATCTGATTAAAAGGCCAGTACCTAAAGAACGCTTTACCTAAAATCTTATCTCTATGAACAAAGGAGTACTTCACTGCTTCCTCCTCTGTCGCAGCCAACTCATCTACATATGCATCCCATGCCCAATACCTGGCGTCATGTGATACATTACGGTTGTCTCCTAAAACAAAATAACAATCCTCTGGAACCTCAAAATAGAACCCATCATTACCATCTACCCACTCTTCTGGAAGATATGGTTCATCTAAAGGCGTATCCGAGCCATCAATGTATATCTTGGCATCTCTAATACTAACAGTCTCTCCAGGAAGACCTATTACTCTCTTAATAAAATTCTCACTTTCATCAACTGGATACTTAAATATTATAATATCGCCCCTTTGTGGATTCCCAAAGAGCTTGTACTGCAACCTAAAGCCAAACAATCTATCTCCTGTCATGATTGTCTCTTCCATTGAGCTAGATGGTACAGTTGCATTTATAATAACAACCTTTGTTAAAAATAAAGCTATTACTACTGCTATTAGAATAACTCTAAGCCAGCTAAAAAACTCTTTAAGCGCAGGGCTCATCTCTTTTTTATTCTTGACGCTTGATGTAGTTACTGTATCTACAGCTTCTCCTTCATCAGCTGTTTTAACAACAGTATCTTGATTTTCTCTTTCCAATTCACTCATATCTAATCCTTTTACACATCCTATATTAAATATGCTTACTGCATTTCAATTGGCACGTAAATAGAAATCTATCATATGTATATGAATTTTTCAAATACTTTCTTTTAATCATTGTATAAATCTAAAAGTCGTTTTAGGTAAGCCTTGTATTCGTTTACAACCTTGGTCGGACCAGCTATAACCACTCCGTCACCTAATCCAGCTATCCAGCCAAAAAACTGAGAGCTAACTGCTACTGGTACTGATGTACTAAAATGATTATTCTTTTCATTCTTAATATGTATATCACTTCCGAATCGGTCTAATATAACACCCGCAAGCTCATCCTTACATGTCAATTTGACACGCACATCCTCGCCATCGAACATTCCAAATGTCTTCTTTGTGAAACGCCCTAGGTCGAAATCATTAAAGTTGCTTTTGCCTTCTCTCTTATAAGTTGAAATCTCGATGTCTCTCATTTTATCAACTCTAAAGTACTTGACCTTCTTTTCTTTTTTCTGGTAGGCAACCAAATAATAATTTTCATCAAACCAAACTAGCGTCCAGGGACTCACTTCATATTTTTCCCCACCATGTTTTGGCTCTAATTCCCCCTTTTTATTCCACTGAGTATATGTAAATGCTATCATTCTATCGTCATGAATCGCCTTGTGTATAGCATCAACATTATAAAAAATTGTCTCATTTCCAGCCTTTACACGCTCATTTATGTGAACCTGTCTATTAAGCTCTCCAGCAGTGTGTACACTAGACAGTTTTTCTATCTTGGCAATAAGCTCCTCTGATTTTTTTTGAGTTATGAATCGAGAAGCCGATACTGCATCAACTAATAATTTTAATTCAGGCAGTTCAAAATCTCTGCTTGCCACAAAATATCCCGGATTAGATCCTTTATTTTGACAGATATCTATCCCAAATTCCTGAAGTAGCTTAATGTCATTATATACGCTTTTTCGTTCTGTCTCTATTTCGTATTCATTTGCAAGGATATCAACTAATTCGAGTGCATTAAGTATATGATTCTCATCTGTTCTCTCCATGAGAATCTTCATAGTATATAAAAGCTTTATTTTTTTCTTTTGTCCCTCTGCCATTATACTACCTCCGCCAACAACTCCTGCCAGGGCTTTTCAGCTCTATCATCAAGATAAATATCAGCAGTTATTTTTCGGGAATTATTGCCGTATTTTGCTAAAGTCTCAGGTACATTATCGTTGACAGCATCAAAATGAAGTCCGTAATGTGCGCACCATTCAATTGCTTCGTCAAGGGCTTTTCCTGCGCGACATGTCCACAGAATTAATTTATCACCCATAGCCTGTCTTCCCTTAAGCTGTAATATTAAATAGAAATTAGCGTTTCCAATTTTAGGATATACATCTTCACAGAGGGTTCCATCAAAATCAACTGCAATTATCATAAACTCTCCTCCTTATCTGTCCTTACTGTCTAAAATGAATCTCATCTATGAGATTTATACCACGAAAGCAATCAGTCGCAAGTCCTAAAAACATCACTCCTATTTTTTATTATTGCTATTTATAAAAGAATTAATCAAATTTATAGTCTGTATCCATTGATCTCTTTCTGAGATAGTTGCTTCTCCATCATTTTTTTGAGTACCATAGCATCCAAATTGAGCATGATTAGCACCGTCTATACAAACACTCGTGTAGTCTTTTGGCATAAAAAACTCTGATATAGCAAGTGCATCAATATCAAGAATTTTATCACGACTTCCATAAATTGATAATACTGGAAGCTTTGAAGCCTTGTAATCCTTATATCCGTATGAAGCCAGATATATAAGACCATCCACCTTATCTACATTATTGAAGGCATAATCCGTTAAATAAAAGCCTCCCAACGAATGTCCCCCAACATAATAGTGCTTGTAGCTACTTATCTTCTCGTCAGACACTACAGAAGCCATGTCGTAATTTGAGAATACAGCTATATTGAGCGGTGCATGAACAGCCACACAATCAATACCTGACTCTGCAAGCCCTGCAAGAAGCGGTGTATAGCTCTCTGTCTCAACCAAGTTCTCCTGATAAAAAACAAATAACGTATCTTCACCTGGTCCATCAAAATACATATCTCTACCGACGTATTTAAGCTCTACACGCTTATGTATTTGCATGTAATCCTCAGAATTCACCTGTGAATGATATGTAATATCATATATCACAAGCAAAAAAGCTATCGCTAAGATAACCAATATGGCAGCTATTATACCTAATGTTCTTTTAATTCCTAATTTATGGTTCTCTATATTTTTCATGTGATTAATTGTACTATGGATTAGTATTTTTCTCAACTGTTCTATTCTATATTTAACTTGTGGCGATAGACGTGTAAAACACAAGTTTTTTACCTGTTACTATTATTATACATGTAT
>JAZRXQ010000047.1:0-5229 GCA_045600305.1 Lachnospiraceae bacterium | reverse complement strand
CCATTTTTTTCTAAAAATGCAAAAGTGACATTTTCAAAAGTTAATACATGTACTAAAAAGTGACATTTTCAAAAGTTAATACATGTACTAAAAAGTGACATTTTCAAAAGTTATTGACAGCGATACAGCAACTTCTTTTTTCATAGAAAGCTCTGTGATAAGAAGCAATAGCTCTGTACTGCCCTCATCTCCAAAGCAGTCGGTAAGAAAGCCTATGGCATTGGTCACATGACTATCCCACGTGCTTGCCGTGATCCCTAAATTAACTGACTCAGTGGTTCTTTCTGCGTCAAACAAAACACCTGAATCATATAAGACCTTCGCCTCTTCTCCGATTTTATCAGAAATAAGCTCTGTTACACATATTCTCTCGTCAGCTTCTGCCTTCATTAGTCTCTCATAAGTACCTGCTTCCGCCTCACCAGATAATATTCCTTCTATATTATAGTCGTCCTTGTATTTCTCATATAAGCTGTAGTATGTATAAAAATCTTCTGCCTGCTCTTCTATTCTCAAATACTCATAAATCGTTTCTTCTGTAATCTCTATTCCCAGCTTTTCATACATTTTTAGGAGAACACTTAGATCCTCCCAGCCTCTGGCTGTCACAAACTCCATGCCGTCAACGCTTGTCTGCGTTCTGTAAAAATTAGCTGGACGAAGCTCAAGATAAGACATAATGGCTCCATGGATACCTCTGCCAATTGCATAAGCCTTCCACACATCAAGCTCAGCCTCGACTCTGATTAGTCGTACTCTATCCATTGTAACCATATCAAAATCTCTGACTGACCTATTGTATTCAGGAGGATTACCCGCTGCCACAATTATCCATCCACTTGGAATCTGCTCGTTAGCAAAGCTCTTTCCCTGTAAAAACTGCAGCATAGCTGGCATTAGTGTCTCTGACACACAATTTATTTCATCTATAAATAGAAGACCCTCCTTTTTACCCGTAGACTTCATTGTCTCATAGATGGTAGCAATTATCTCGCTCATGGTATACTCAGTGACCGAATACTGCCTGCCCTCATATTCTCTCTCAGTTATCATGGGAAGACCAACCGCAGACTGCCTGGTGTGATGAGTGATGGTGTATGCTACCAATCCTATTTCACATTCCTCTGCTATCTGCTCCATAATCTGAGTCTTGCCTATTCCAGGAGGGCCAATCAAAAGTATGGGTCTCTGACGGACCACTTCCATCTCATACTGACCCTTTTCGTCTTTGGTCAAATACGCCTTTACTGTATTTTTTATTTCTTCCTTTGCTCTTGCTATATTCAACTTATTTTCCTCTTTTTTACGATTTTGCAATTGTTCGTTTTTCAATTAATCCGACAACGTTTTCGTGTGTTTTTTCTGTTTTAGACACTCTTTTTTGTCGGTTTTTTATTTTGCGACCTTTATTTTTTTGTTTAAAGACATGTGACTAAAGTATCTGGTACATAGGAAATTGCCCAAATTGGCACCTTATCTCTATCATATTTTCCTAAAAATACAAACGCAGTTTTCACCTCTGGAGCATCTTTGGGATACGTTCCCTCGCCATCTGTAAAGTAGATCAACCCATCTGGTTTTTTCATCTCTTTTGCTTCTATCAAATCACCCACATAATCAAATACTGGTCTAAAATCTGTATTGCCCCCACCTACCAATTCATAGCTTGAAAAATATTCCTCTAGGTTTGTTTTATTGGTTATGACATCTGTTTTTCTGATACTATCATCACATTGAAGAAGGTGCACTCTAAACTCTCTAGCGTAAACATCCTCCAGCAGCATTTGTACTGTTTCCTTGACAAACGCCCTGACTACATCTCCTGAGGTTGAGGCACTAGTGTCGATTGCTATTACAAAATCCTTTATTTTTGAGGCCTCAACTGTCTCTAATGGTTCTATAAGTGGCACTCGTCTATCCTCAGCAGTCAGATATCTCAACCCAAAGCTATAATATCCTAAATCTAGTTCGTCATCATTTATCCTTATTTCTTCCCTGGGACGAACGAATTTCGACAAAAAATCCTTGTACGTCATTCGCCGCTTCGTAGTCTTTGCCTGAGCGAGAAAATTCTCCACCGCCGCATCCTTGGACTCATTTGACCGATCCTGCCCCAGCTTCGTCTGTCTAGCAATGTCCTGCCACTTTTTCTCTGCCTGTCCCTGATTATTGGGCATGGCTTGTTTTTTCTCCTCTTTGGGCCAGATATGGTGGTCATCTACATAAAACTCTTTAGCCAGCTTGTTTAGATATTCTGGCTCTTTTTCTAGTAGAAGCTCATATATCTGAGCCGGTGAAATCAGTTGCTTTTTGTCTAACTCCTCATATAGACTCTGCCTAATCCAGGTAAGTATTCGTCTAACCTGCGGCTTATCCATAGTGTCTATCGCTCTCTCCACCGCCACATCACAGGCAAGATTGTATAGACTTACTGCTCGATTTCCCCTAGTCCACAGATGCCCATACAGACAATGAAGAATCATATGCAAATATGACCGCTCCAAAAATAATTCGTTTTTCCTAAACAAATCCATTATATGTGCTGCTGGTAAGAGTAATCTCTCTCCGTCTGTAGCCATGGCAAACCCTGCTTCATTATCACCATAATTCCAAATCGGATGCAGTGCCCTATACATAAAGGGAAATACTACATATAATTGATCTGCTATATATTCAATTATGTCTGTGGCTTGCCCTAGCTGCCACTCACTTTCCGTCTCTATATGTTGTCTCATTTTGTATTAGATATATTAGATTCTGCAAATTTTGCTTACAAGTAACGTCTTGCCTTTTTCTATGGCTGCCTCTATTGCCGCCTTCTTTCCCAGCGGGGTTATTAGTCCCGTTCTTAAAATATCCAGTATCTCTTCTTCAGCTTCTCTTTCAACAAGTGTCTGCATAAATCTACATTCATTTTCAGATATGTATGACTCGTACGAAGCTTTTGCTTCTGTGCTTAAATCAATAGGATATAACAACCTATCTACTGACATCCTCACAAGTGTCTCAAATCGCTCTTCATGGCTCGCCTTCGTAAATATCTGATCATACCCGGCAAGGTCTATTATATCGTCCTTAAACTGCTTCCTAGCCCTGTATCCCTCTCCCTCAAGATTAAGCCCAAATATATGAGCAGGTCCTAGTAGCTCATATGTCTCCGTGAACATTGGATATAACACCTTTGCCTGGCAGTCATCCTCATATATCCCTGAAACAGCCTTACAATCAGACATTCCCACATCTGTGCTTTTCTCTACATTGACAAAGCTTACCTCTATCTCAATACTTATAAGTGCCAATATCTTTTGAAGTATAGTCCTATCCCTTATATCTGCCCTTAATATCAGACTATGTAAGGACTTGCAGTTCATAAACACATCACTGCCTATCATTCTTACCTTAGACCCTATAGAGAGCCTTCTAAGAGCTCTACACCCATAGAAACAGAAATCGCCTATAGCCAATACACTCTCTGGCAATTCTATTTCCTGGAGATATTCACCGCAAATTGGTCTAATAGATGCGTTTTTCAGATTATTTTCTTCACACTCGAGTCCTAATTTTCTTAATTCTTCTCTGATTTCCTCTGACAGCTTAGCTTTTGCCGCAAAGCAGTACGGTCCTATTTCGATAATTTCTCCTATTTTCTCATCAACAAAGCAAGGCAGAGTTATACTCGGACTATCTCCATATACTCTGAGTAGCCTAACTCCGCCTTCTGTTTCTTCATATATTAATATGTTACCATCTATTTCAGCATGCATTTAATCTTCCACATAATTTAAATACTAATATCATTATTTATCCGAATAAATCAAGAGTGCTGTCCGGATAATTCAAGAGTGCTGTCCGGATAATTCAGGAATAAAAAATCAGCTAATCTCTGCTCGATCTTATTATTTCCTCGAGCTCTAGCCTCGCCTGCTCGTGATTCTCAAATAAAATACCTCTTAGACCTATTTTTGAAGCTCCTTCTATATTTCTCTGGGCATCATCTATAAATACAGCCTCGTCGGCAGCTACGCCTAGCTTATCTAATATTTTATAATATATTTCAGGCTCTGGCTTGGTTATATGATAATCGCAGGAAAAAACTGTCTCATCAACCATGTCAAAGACCTCAATATCGTCTCCATAGAGCTCTAAAAAATCAAATGGCATATTGGATAGCACACCTGTCTTGAATCCTCTATATTTAAGCTCTGAAACCCATTTAATGGTCTCTTGGCTAGGATGACTCCAGCTCTCCATATCGAGATCCCCTAATCTCTGACATAGAGCCTCATCCTCGGATTCCTTATTCATCCCAATTTCTTTTAGTGCTTTCTTATATAGCTCCGCTCTATTAATATATCCACCATCAAAGGGTGTCCTAAACTCACTGTAAGCAACCTCAAAACACTCCACTGGAACCCCGCTCTTTTCACTAAGCTGCTCAAATATATCTGCTGGAAGATACTCAGATATTACATTTCCAAAATCAAATATTATTGCTTTTATCATTCTATATTTTCCTTGTCCAATCCTAATTGCCCGAATGTATGTCTTTAGCTAAAACCTTTTCGTTTATTATATATACTTTTAGATTCTTAAACAACAATTAATTTATATCAGTTATATATGATAATTTTCGAAATATTTAAACAAAAAAAGACGCTAAGCGAAAACCTAGCGTCTTAATGAGGATGAGGAGGCTCGAACTCCCGACAACTTGATTAAAAGTCAAGTGCTCTACCAACTGAGCTACATCCCCATAATTTAATATAAATGTAACATTTATTAACTTATTAACAAATGTATGTTGATAAGTACAATAAATGCCCAGTTCCGGAATCGAACCAGAGACACGAGGATTTTCAGTCCTCTGCTCTACCAACTGAGCTAACTGGGCATTAATCGTTAGGGATGAACCCAAACGCTTGCGGGAACAGGATTTGAACCTGTGACCTTCGGGTTATGAGCCCGACGAGCTTCCAGACTGCTCCATCCCGCGATATTAAAAATAACCCGCCTGAAGCAGCAGGATAATGGATGGAGGTGGATTCGAACCACCGAAGCAATTTGCAGCAGATTTACAGTCTGTCCCCTTTGGCCACTCGGGAATCTGCCCATTTAAAGAGTAAATATTAAGTTTTACTCAGAGCCCATGATCGGACTCGAACCGATAACCTGCTGATTACAAAACAGCTGCTCTGCCAATTGAGCCACATCGGCATTCAACACATATTG
>JAZRXQ010000046.1:0-7509 GCA_045600305.1 Lachnospiraceae bacterium | reverse complement strand
CGCAAAATCACTATTCGTCCCAATTGTGATATACATCCTGTACGTCATCATCCTCATCTAATAAATCAAGGATTCTCTGAATGCACTTTAAATCCTCTTCATCAGAAAGCTCTACATAATTTTGAGGAAGCATTGTAACCTCTGCAGATGCCATCTCAATTTTTTCAGCCTCAAGAGCCTCTCTTACAGCTGAAAAAGCATCAGGTGTAGTAAGAATCTCGTAAGAATCCTCTTCCTCATTAAAGTCATCAGCACCTGCATCTAATGCAAGCATCATAAGGTCATCTGCATCCATATCGCAGTCTTCCTTGGCGATAATAATCTGCCCCTTCTCATCGAACATATATGATACGCAGCCCTGTGTACCAATCGAACCATGACCCTTAGTAAAAGCATTACGAACATTGGCAGCAGTACGATTCTTATTGTCTGTAAGACATTTGACAATAATAGCTGTACCAGAAGGACCATATCCTTCATATATAGCCTCAACGTAATCTACAGCACCAGCCTCACCAGATGCCTTTTTGATACCACGTTCAATTGTATCGTTAGGTACGTTGTTGCTCTTAGCCTTGGCTATAACATCGCGAAGCTTTGAATTATTGGCAGGGTCTGGACCACCCTCTTTAACTGCAACCGCAATCTCTCTTCCAATAATTGTAAAAATCTTGCCCTTGGCAGCATCATTACGTTCTTTTTTGTGCTTGATATTGGCAAATTTTGAATGTCCTGACATAACTTATCCTCTCTTTGTTAAGTAATCATAATTTGTAAAAATTTTATCATTTTACATTTTCCATGTCAAGAAAAAGGCACTACGTAAAGTAGCGCCTTTGCATCTAAAATCAATTGATTCTCTTTGCTATTAAAATAAATCTACCATCAGTTGTTTGGTAAGAGCAAGTTGAAAGAATCATTATCTTATCTTCGACCGATAATTTTTGTCTACAATCATATAGCTTGCTTGAATTAATCCATTTGATAAACTCTACCTTGCTATTTTTATCCGGTGATCCCAAATAATCAAAATACATAAAATCCTTGCTTCCCTTTTCAGGAATATATGTATATATAGCAGCAACAATATCATAAAGAATCACTTCCTTTAATGTAATTATTGCTATTCTGGGATATTTGTTATAAACATCCTTATCCTTATAATTTTCAAGAGAGCCAAACATCTGACCATTTTTCATGTTATGACCATGTATTATAGAGATATCAGACGATTCATCTACCCCAGCGCCAAAGAATAAAGTGCCTGTAATATTATGCTCCTTATTAAAATCTCTATATAAATAATAGTCATATTTTTCGTAGGTCTTCATGACTGGCTCTGACAAAACTCCACAGCCTGGTGCAATTAGTAGTGCCTTAAAGTCATTATTTTGGCTATAGAGCCTATTACTTTCCTCTAAAAGCTCCCCAATTTTCAAGTCCAAATTAGTGTCTATAGCCATCCTTTCGATATCGCCCATTGAATACTTCGTACCACTAAGCAAGCTTATGTATTCCTCTTCAAATGAGCTAACATCAACAATAGCTTTTGTCTTTCCTGGCATTACATATTCATTTGATTCTTCAATTATATTTTTACTATTTAAATTTTCCAAATAAACAGTTTTATAAAGCCAAAAGCCTAAGCCCCCTACAATAATAAGACAAAAAAACAAAAGTATTATATTACCTACAATAGACTTTTTTTTATTTTTCATGCATCAAAATTTTCTTTTTTCTGGCTAACAGCATTATCTATATTATCGCCCTTTTCCTTAACAAGGCCAGCGGCCTCCTCGTCTCTATTTAAAGGGTTTAAGAAGCTAAGGTCTAGGTCTCCATTTTCAAGATCAAATATATCCATTATCTCTCCACCAAAAATATCGTGAAGATAATGATATATAAACCTGGTATTAACCTCTCTTGCTTGCTTAATAACAAGATTTTTCTTGAGCTCTTGTTTTATTTTAACAACCCAAAGATTAATCTCATCTACTTCCTTTGAGTTGACCCTTAGCTTATTATAACAATACTCCATCGTAAGTAACATCAGCTCTTCATTTGCCTTTTTTATACGGTATGGAATATCTAAAAGATCGTCCTCGCTGGCAGCAATCTTTTCATTGATTTCTTCAATCAAACGTTTAGATTCAGCCATTTTTTTGTCTGAAGCTTTGTCTGAATTTTCTTCAGCTGCATCCATAGACTCAACAATATCATTCATAAGCTTCGTCTTAAGCTTACGTAAGTCTTTTTGGTCTGCCTGAGTTCTCGCCTGTTCAGATAAATATTCACCGATACATTTTTCTAATACCTGAATGGGCTCGGGTTTACCTGAAACATCAAAAAGCTTATGCCATTT
Organism: Lachnospiraceae bacterium; assembly: GCA_045600305.1. Lineage (GTDB taxonomy): Bacteria > Bacillota > Clostridia > Lachnospirales > Lachnospiraceae > JAZRXQ01. The sequence goes on along the minus strand of JAZRXQ010000046.1, from coordinate 5,147 downwards.
CTGGTCTAATACTAATAACGGTATTTGTTTTCCACTTAATGATTCTTTGAACCTTTTATCATCTGCCATATATCCACCCTATGGAACATTAACTCTAGGAACACGAGGTGCAATATCACAAGCCAACTCATAATTAAATCTACCAGACAGCTCGCCCAACTGCTCCATTGTAATAATCTCATCGCCATCTCTACCGATAAGAGTCACCTCATCTCTAAGCATAACTCCATCAATATCCGTTACATCAACCATAAACTGGTCCATGCAAACACGCCCAAGTATTGGCGCTTTTTTTCCTCTTATTAAGACATAGCCCGTATTAGATAAGCTTCTAGGATAACCGTCTCCATAACCAACAGGTATTGTAGCTACAAGTGTATCCTTGTCTGTAACAAAGGTCCCACCGTAACTAATGCTTCTATTCTTTTCAAGCTTTTTAATATGTACTATATGACTCTTTAAGGTCATAAGGGGCTTAAGTCCTAGTGTATCCTTCATCTCATCAGAGGGCATCATTCCATAAAGTATGACTCCTGCTCTAACCAGATTACCATATATAGGCTCCATGTCCATCGTCGCAGCCGAATTACAGCAATGAATATATTCAGGCTCAATACCTCTATCTGATAAATACTTAACCATAAGCTTAAACTTGTTAAGCTGATCATTCATATAAGTCTTGTCAATTTCATCTGCTCTTGCAAAATGAGTAAACACACCTTCTATAACTATATTTTCTAGGCTAGTTATCCTGGCAACCTCATCAGCCTCTTTTTCAGTCACCTGAAAACCGATACGACTCATTCCTGTATCAATCTTAACATGGACATAGGCTTTTTTTCCTAGCTCATTGGCTATCTTATCAAGTCTCTCTGCTGCTTCATAAGAAAATACAGTCAGTCTGACATCGTTTTTAATTAAATCTCTGTAGGTATCACCAAATGCAAAGCCTAAAATAAGTATTGGCTTACATATTCCATTTTTTCTAAGCTCAAGTGCCTCGTCTGCGGTTGCAACAGCAAAACCATATACCCCCTCATATTCTTCATAATCTAGAGCTAGAGCTGTACCACCATGACCATATCCATTAGTCTTAATAACCGCTAAAACCTTAGCAGGTGATGCTTTTTTTATTATTTTTTCAATATTACTTCTCGCTGCTGACTCACTAATATAAGCGCAGACTCTCATCGTGTCAGGCATAATCTACCTCGATATAAAAATATAATTATGTTTGTGATAAAAAAATATTTTATGAAGACAATGTTTCCCATTTATCATATAAATCTGCAAGTTTAGCATCTATCTCTGCCAAAGCGTTACTTATCTCATTAAGCTTGGCTGAAACACTAGCAACTGCAGGGTCAGACATCTCTTCTTCTAGAGCAGCTTTTTTAGTCTCAAGCTTGTCTATCTCTTCCTCACAGGCAGCTAACTCCCTCTCTTTTTTCTTGGCGAGAGCCGCCTCTTGTTTTTGTCTGGCATAATCAAGCTTAGCAGCTTCCTTTGACGAAACAGCCTGACCTTCAGCTTGAGTAGCAGGAGCTATTTTATTAGCACTTACATTATAACTCACATTACCAGTAGCATCAACCTTGATAGAAGCTTTTTTCTCTAGATAATAATCGTAATTACCAATATAGTTAGTCAAGCCATATTCTGCAAATTCCAAGATTCTAGTCGCAGTTCTATTGATAAAATATCTGTCATGACTAACGAAGAAAACAGTACCCTCATAAGAATTAAGGGCATCCTCCAAAATCTCCTTAGAGTCGCTGTCCAAGTGGTTAGTAGGCTCATCTAGTATAAGAAAATTCGCTTCTGACAACATAAGCTTAGCCAGGGCTAGTCTACCTCTCTCTCCACCAGATAAGTCACCAATTAACTTAAACACATCATCCCCTGTGAAAAGAAAAGCTGCCAGGGTAGAGCGAACTGCAGTGTTATTCATATCAGCATGCTCTGACTGAATCTCCTCAAAAAGAGAATTCTTCTCGTCAAACTGCTGTTGCTCCTGGTCATAGTAGCCTATGTGAACATTGGTTCCAAGCCTGAAATCCCCTGCATCAGCAGATAAATTACCTGTTAAAATCTTAAGCATAGTAGTCTTACCGCAACCATTAGGTCCGATAAGAGCAACTCGCTCGCCCCTTTTTATATCAATATCAATATCCTTAAAAAGCTGTAATTCACCAAAGCTCTTAGCTAATCCCTTTACAGATAATACATCCTCTCCACTGGTGATATTGGGAGTAAGAGTAATTCTCATCTCTGAGTCAACCTCAACAGGCTTCTCTAATACCTCGATTTTATCCAGAGCCTTTTGTCTACTCTCTGCACGCTTAATTGATTTTTCTCTATTAAACTGCTTGAGCTTGTCAATAACAGCCTGCTGATGAGCAATCTCTCTTTGCTGATTGAGATAAGCCTTCATCATAGCAAGTATCACCTCAGTTTTTTTCTGAGAAAATGCTGTATAATTACCGCTATACATAATAGCCTTGTGGTTATAAATCTCTACAACCTTGGTCACTACTTTGTCAAGGAAATATCTATCGTGGCTAACAAGGATTACCGCTCCCTTATAGGCTTTTAGATAACTTTCTAACCACTCAATAGAATTAATATCAAGGTGGTTCGTAGGCTCATCTAGCATAAGTATATCAGGCTTAGTTATAAGAAGCTTAGCAAGCGAAACTCTAGTTTTTTGACCTCCAGAGAGTTCTGATAGCTTTCTATCAAAGGCACCTTCTTCAAAGCCAAGACCCTTAAGTACGCCTGTTACCTCACTCCTATAATAATAGCCACCATCAGCTTCAAAGGCATCTCTTTTTACGTGATATCTCTCCATGAGTTCGTCTAGGTCAGAGCCAGTTAGCTCACTCATCTTCATCTCCATAGAGCTAAGCTCTTTTTCTCTAGAGATAAAATCTGCCTTAGATGAAAGAACTGCATCAAAAATAGTAGTATCCATAGAGATTTCCTGATACTGCGCCAAGTAACCTATAGTCTTATCCTTGGAGATAGTAATCTCTCCACTAGTGGCAGGCTCCTCACCCATGATAATCTTTAACAATGTAGATTTGCCGGCACCATTGATGCCGGCAATCGCTGTTTTTTCACCATCTTCGATGTGGAAGGTCACATCCTCTAGAATCACGTCTACGCCATATTCTTTTTTTATGTGTGAAACATTAAGAACCATTAAGCGTACATTCCCTCAAGTGTTGTTCTAATAGCCTTGATGAAATCCTGGCTATTTAATACAGTTACATTTTCAAGTGTAGTAATAAGTGCTAAATCCTTGGTCATCTTGCCTGACTCGATTGTGTCGATACAAGCCTTCTCAAGGTTATCAGCGTATTTCATAAGCTCAGGCAGGTTATCAAGTTCGCCTCTCTTACGAAGAGCTCCTGACCAAGCAAAAATAGTTGCTACTGAGTTAGTTGAGGTCTCCTCACCCTTGAGGTGCTTGTAGTAGTGTCTCTGAACTGTTCCATGAGCAGCCTCATACTCATAAATTCCCTGAGGTGATACAAGTACAGATGTCATCATAGCAAGCGAGCCACAAGCAGATGAAATCATATCACTCATAACGTCTCCATCGTAGTTCTTGCAAGCCCAGATAATTCCACCCTTGCACTTCATGATACGAGCAACTGCATCATCAATAAGTGTGTAGAAATACTCGATGCCAGCAGCCTTGAACTTGTCAGCATACTCTGCATCGTAAATCTCCTGGAAGATATCCTTAAATGTATGATCATATTTTTTAGAAATAGTATCCTTGGTAGCAAACCAAAGATCCTGCTTTAAGTCTAATGCGTAGTTAAAGCAGCTTCTTGCAAAGCTCTCTATTGACTTATCTATATTGTGCTGTCCCTGAATCACACCAGGTCCCTTGAACTCGTGAATTGTAATGCGCTGCTCTGTTCCATCCTCAGCTGTAAATACAAGCTCAGCCTTACCTGCGCCAGGAACCTTCATCTCAACTGACTTATATACATCACCATATGCATGACGAGCAATGGTAATAGGCTGCTCCCAGTTTGTTACGCAGGGTTTAATTCCCTTAACCTGAATAGGTGTTCTAAATACAGTACCATCAAGGATAGCTCTGATGGTTCCGTTAGGGCTCTTGTACATCTCCTTGAGGTCATACTCTGTCATACGAGCTGCGTTGGGAGTGATAGTTGCACACTTAACAGCTACACCGTACTTGATAGTGGCATTTGCTGAATCTACTGTTACCTGGTCGTTAGTCTCATTTCTATATTTAAGACCAAGGTCATAATACTCGCTCTTTAAATCAATAAAAGGATTGATAAGCTCATCCTTTATTATCTGCCAGAGAATTCTGGTCATCTCATCTCCGTCCATCTCTACGATGGGTGTAGTCATCTGAATCTTGTTCATTGTTCTTCCTCCTGTATATAAATAGCCTATGCCTAAACTTCCCCTTTTATAAAAACATGAAAATTCTACTAGATTTTGATTTATTTATCAATAGTAAATCATAAAAAAAGGATGAAGCAATTTTCTCAAAATAAAAACCCCATCCGTAATTTACGAATGGGGTTAGTATCAAAATCTATATACCAAAACCTATTTAGCTGCCAATAATCTTTTTAAGCGATCTATTTCAGCGTCTTTTTGAGCTAATTCCACCTCAATTTCTGCGTAAGCTTCGGCACGTCCTTCTGCTCGCCCTTCTGCTCGCCCTTCCTCGAGGCCTTCAATTCTTGCATCCTGACGCTCTAATAGTATTTGTCTGTCAAAAGTGTAATCTAATTGAGTCACTTTAACCACCTCATCTCTATTTTTTTCCAAGAAATCAGCAAGGACGTTCTCTCTAATACATCTGTCAATAGCTTTATTGATTGCCACCTTAAGTTCATCATACCCTTGTTGCTTATGGAACATACGCACATAATCTACAAATGTCATATAATCCTTAAGAACCTTGCAGTGTTCAAGCAAATCTGCATTCTTACCATTATTGATGTTATATACAGTACACTTAAGCTCTAGCTGTGGATCATCTACCTTTTTCTCAAAAGCATCCGACAGCCTCATCTCGTACCTCTCTGGCTGATTCCTCTCTCCGTTATAAAATACCGCAAACTTTGGAACCGGAATCTTTACCA
>JAZRXQ010000045.1:0-7007 GCA_045600305.1 Lachnospiraceae bacterium | reverse complement strand
TTATCTGCTCGTAGATAGGCTTTCCATCTCTATAGTTTAACTGAATCATATATTCATCACCTTAACCTCCTGTCTTGTATCCTGTCATTATCAACCGTACCAACTGTATTAACTATAATAATACAGTTATAATTCACTGTTTCAAGTTTGTCAAATACTTTTTCGTTAAACTATCTTTAAATATTTTTTCTGATTGATTAACTTCGTAAACATAAAAAACCTCCCGAATTAACGGGAGGTTCATATAGACATACAATATTAAACTATGCTAATGATGCTGTAATAATCGCCATTGAATATACTTCCATAGCATTGCATCCACGGCTCAGATCATTGATTGGAGCATTAAGGCCTAAGAGAATAGGTCCATACGCCTCAAAGTTTCCTAGACGCTGTGCTATCTTGTATCCAATATTACCTGCATTGATGTCAGGGAAGATAAATGTATTGGCGTGTCCAGCTACTGTAGACTCAGGACACTTGGTCTTGGCTACTCTAGGCGAAACTGCTGCGTCAAACTGTAACTCTCCTTCAACTGGGAGATCAGGACACTTAGCCTTGGTCTTGGCAGCGGCATTTCTCATCTTGTCAACGTCCTCACCCTTACCAGAGCCAAAGGTAGAATAACTAAGGAATGCAACCTGAGGGTCTACACCAAATATCTTGGCACACTCAGCAGTCTCCATGGCAATCTCAACTAATTCGTCCTCTGTAGGCTTGATATTGATAGCACAATCGCCCATTGCTATAACAGCATTGCCACCTGTAGCAGCAGGACGAACTAATATAAAGCATGACGAAACAATTGAATTACCAGGCTTGGTCTTGATAAGCTGTAAAGCAGGTCTAACTGTATCTGCTGTAGAATATGTCGCACCTCCAAGAAGTGCATCTGCAACGCCCATTTTTACAAGCATTGTTCCAAAATAATTAGCCTGAGAGAGTGTCTTTCTAGCCTCCTCAGGAGTAACTCCCTTTGATTTACGAAGCTCGCAGAATAAATCCACCATCTCATCTATTCTGTCAAATTTGAGAGGATCAATTATATTAGCTCCTCTGATATTGTAGCCCTCTTCCTCTGCTACCGCTACTATCTCATCATAATCTCCAACCAAGATAGGCTCCAAGAAATTAGAAGCTAATAATCTAGATGCTGCCTCTAAGATTCTGGGGTCATTTCCCTCTGTGAAAACAATCTTCTTGGGGTTCTTCTTGAGCCCCTGAATCATGTCACCAAAACCGTACATTTTCAAAAACCTTCTTTCATTTTTAATTTAATCTGTTATTACAGTAATTATAGCCTTATCAGCGAGAAAATCAAGAGTCTTATCCTGAAGAAAAATATTTTTTAGGTCATCCTTATTATAGTCACCCAAAACCTCCTCCGTAGACTCATATCCTTCCGAATCAGCAAAATTAGCTAAAAGTGTGTCAAATTCAGAGTCACTTATACTAATCCCCTCTTTTTGCGCTATAAGCTCAAGAGCCATCTGCTGATAGCAGGCTTCCTTTGCCATTTGCTCTATATCCTCACGTGTAACCTCAAACGAAGCATAGATGTCATCAACTGTAGTATTAAACATCTCGGCATAGCTCTCGTATTCATCTAAATAGCTTGTGAGAATCCTGTTGTACAAATCATCCGGACATCCCTTTATGGTACAGCTATCTATTAAGGCTTTGCCCAGATTTTCATTGAATGCCATATTATTTTCATAATCAACATTCTCCTGCGCCAAAGCTACTATATAGTTCTCCCATTCTGAAACAGAATTATATTCGGTGTTTTCCCTGATAAATTCGTCATTAACTTCAGGATAGATTGTCTTTGAAATAGCAAAAAGCTCTCCCTTAAAATCAACAGACCTTCCTGCCAGATTAGAATCCTCTTCGCTGTCATCATATTGAATTGTAAACTCAAACTTGGCACCCTTCATCTGACCCGTTATATTATAGTCAAATTCTTTGCCAAATTCCTCATCCCCTAAAACTATTTCGTAGGTCTCATCCTCACCCGTAAAGTCGTAAATGAGCTCACTGCCAATCTTGGCTGTCATACTCAGTTCAACTAAATCCCCTCTTGAAGCGGGTCCGTCATATTCCTCATAGTCGATGTAATATGAAAGCTCATCATCTCTTATTTCTTTTATTTCAGCTTCTGATACTTTTCTTTCAGGCTTGTCAACCTTGAGAGCTTTATAATCCCCTAGTGTAATATAGTCTTCGTAATTACCACTATTATTACCACAGCCAACTAAGGCAAGCCCCCCTAGCGATAAAACTAATCCCATTATCAAAAACTTCTTTTTCATTGTATTTTCTCCTACTAACCAACATTTTGATTAATTTGTTCTACATGGTCCGCATCAGACTGACCTGACAAAATAATCTCAAACTCCTCCTGTGGAATAGGCTTGTTGAAAAGGAATCCCTGCGCCATGTAGCATCTATTTTCCTTGAGCAGCTGAACATGATCCATTCGCTCAACACCCTCTGCGATACACTCCATTCCAAGATCCGATGCCATACCTATAACATGCTTCATCATAGCACGCTTTCTGTCAGACTCATCGGACTCGCCTCCAAGAAAGCTCTTGTCAATCTTGAGCACCTTAAATGGAACCTCTCTAATAAGAGATAATGAAGAATATCCTGTTCCAAAATCATCAACACTACATTCTATTCCACGGTCTCTAAGACCAAACACCAAGCTCTTTAACGCCTCAAAATCTGCATCTACTGTAGTCTCTGTAAGCTCGATTTCGATATATCTATGAGGCACCTTATATTTATCAATAATATTTAAAATATCATCCACTACATTAGGATTTCCAAGATGCTTTCTCGATAAATTGACAGATACCTTGACAGGAGTAACTCCATGACTAATCCATTCACTGATACTCTTACATACATGATCTAGTACAAAAAAATCAAGTCTGCAAATCTTGCTAGTCTCTTCAAGCACAGGTATAAAATCATCTGGCGGAACAATCTTAGAATCAATTATCCATCTAGAGAGTGCCTCCGCCCCTATTAGCTTATAATCCTTAAGAGAAACCTTAGGTTGGAAGAAGACATGTAGCTCTCCATCTGCAACCGCAGAATCGAATCTCGTCTCATAATACTTCTTCTTTTCTGTTGCTTGAGCAGTTGCCTTGTCATAGTAAGCAACCTGCAAATGCAATGAGCTCTTTGCAGCATTCATGGCCGCTGATATTGCCTGAATAATATGGTGATAGCTGTCAATTTCATCATCTAAAACATATATTCCCGCTTCAGAAGAAACAGAAACCTGCTGCGATACGTCACGTCCATATGAAATCTGCGTTTCACTGAGCTTTTCTAGAATCTTTGCAAGGTGTTCTTTTTTTATTAGAAGCGCGAACTCATCACCCGTATTTCTTGAAACGACCTCATCCTCACCCAAACCTTCCTTGAGGAAATTCATATACTCAACCAAAACAATATCACAGTTTTTTGAACCGATTGCTAAATTAAGATTCGTAAATCCACATATATTTACGGACATTGCGACGTAATTGCCTATGGTGTGATTTCTTATGTAATAATCACATCTGTCCGCAAAAAAGTTCATATTCATATGGTGTGTCTGCGGATCATGATATCTGTAAAACAGTGCATCATTACTAAGGCACTGTCTCTCATTAGCTCCGTGTAAAAGTGTCAAATAAAGCTGTAATCTCTGAGCTGAATCTGCATCTAATTTTTCCGCATTTTCATCCTGAAACACCATGTATGTAGCATATATTCCAGAGTTTTCAGGAAAAGTCACTGTAAACACATGCTTATCATTGGTCGGACGATTATTATCAAAGTACACAACCGTGTCTATTATCTGTCCATCAGCTGTATTTTCTCTTCTGAGCAACACCTTGTTAAATCCGAAAAATGGCTGCATTAATTCAACACTCTGAGCATTTTCAGGTGCATCTATTGTACGTGCCTCTGCTAAAAGTGCACTACACTTCATTAACGTCTCTTCAAATCTAGTTATTCCCATTTTTTCCCCTCAATAGTTAGTCTAGATATTAGTATTCAATCTGTGGAATAGTTATCTTAATTATATATTTGTCCTCTGGTAGTCTATTTATTCTTGCACTGCCATATACTGTTCCCAGTAGTTTTAGCGGCATAGCTAGTGCTCTTACATACTTGTCTTCATCTACTGACTGTGAATCAACACCTGACAACACATTGTCAATTCTCTCAAATTCATCATCCGTGAGTTCACAATTTTCGCCCATTATATCGTAGACTAGCGTCAAGCCATACGCTGTCTTTTTACATTCTACATCGATTTTTACAGCTCCAAATTTTGAAAAATCCATCGCCGTATCGACAAACTGAGTAATAACCTGCCTGATTCTCGTCACATCTCCATAGAGATTGTTAGGAACTTCGTCTCTGATGCTAAGCTCCACTACTCTCTCCTGCGCTGTAAACTTAGGCTTGATTGTAGAATATATACCCTCGCATAGCCTCTTGAGATTATATTGTGACTCTGCTAAATCCTCATCTAATTCACCATCATCCATAAACTGTGTTGTGATAACAAGTGAATCATTCATAAGCTGAATCATCTTGGCCGCTTCATTCAGCTTTTCCTCCTGGGAAGCAGGAGGTAAATCCTTTGCATCCTCAACGATATTTTTAAGCTCCGTAAGAGACTTGCTCATACTAGAGCTTAGGTTTGAAATAAGCTCATTTCTAATCCGTAGCTGCGAATCTATCGCCTGCACTTTTCTCTGAGTTTGGAAATTCTTATATGCAAGCTCCGACAAAATATTAGCAAGTACAAATATAAAATCTGCAGCCGATACAATCTGTTCCTGACTCATAACATGAACTTTTTTTGAAGATTCTACATATATATCTGGATTGATATGTAAATCATATGCCGTGTCCCTAACCATCTCTTCGTTAAGAGGAACAGTAGCAACCTGACCAGCTACGAAAGAACCTATAATCTGGTTATCGATTTTTATCGGTGCTGCAAAATCGTAGAGTCCTGCATGACACTTGTATACTACAGCCTTGCCACTTTCAGCTGTGAGTTCAGCGCCTCTCGCATCACATGCCTCACATCTTTTTAGTCCCTCTTTAGAGCAACGTGTAAGCTCGTAGCAAAACTCTGTAAAATTACTCCCCTGTGTAAGTGGAATACCATTCTCATCTGTAATAATGGATGCTATTCCAGTAAGTCTAGAATAGTAATCCTGGATTGTCTGGAGACTCTTGATATCAATTAAATCTTTCAATCGTATGTCCGCCAAATTATTTTCCCCCAATTCATTTTGTTAAATATTAATGAAGTAGCATTGCTCTAACTACTCCTGATGTCTCATAATCTCTCTTGCCCGCTCCAAGACCAATTTTCTTGATTTTATATTTGCGTGGCAAATCCACACGCTTTTCGTGTTCTAATAAATACGCTGCTATTGCAGCTCCTGTAGGAGTTACCAGTTCTCCTCTGACATGGGTCTTTTCAAAGTAAATTCCATGAACCTCTGCAATACGAGCCACCGCAGGCACAGGAATAGGTAAAATACCATGCTGGCAGCGAATAGTGCCCTCTCCCTCTGCGAGATTTGATATTGCAACTTTCTCAGGCCTTAAATCATCAAGACAAATGGCAAAGGCTAATATATCAACTATTGAATCAATAGCTCCTACCTCATGGAAATGAACCTCATCTATACTTCTACCATGAACGAAGCTCTCTGCATCTGCAATTATTGCAAAAATATCCTTGGCAATCTGCTTAGCGTTATCTGTTGCCTCTGATGAATCGATTATCCTGCACACATCATTAAGATTCCTGTGCACATGGTCTCCATGATTATGGTGGTCATGGTGATCATGGTTATGATTATCATGGTCGTGGTAATCATGGTCGTGGTGATCATGGTCATGATGATGTTCATGTTGATGGCTGTGGTCATGCACATGATTATGATTATCATGACCGTGCAAGTACTCCATATCATGGTCATGTCCGTCATGCTCATGATCTAGAACGACATCAAAATCACAGGCTCTAATTCCATTTTTAGATACATCTGATATCTTTATCTCAAAACCATCAGCAGCTATAGTACTGAGTGTATTTTTAAGCTTTTCCTCATCAGCTCCCAGATCAAGTAAAGCGGCAACTGCCATATCTCCACTTATGCCTGCAAGACACTCTAAATACAAAATATCTCCTGATTCGGTTTTTTCTTGTGTAGCTAAAGTCATATCCACATCAGAAGAATTTTCAACAATCTTCCTATTAATCTGAGCTGCTATATATCCAGCACCAAAACCATTATTTATATTGACAACGCTAACACCATTAGCGCAGCTATTCATCATTGATAAAAGCGGAGTGAGTCCATCTAGATTAGTTCCATAGCCTATGGATGTAGGTACTGCGATAACTGGTACTTTAACCAATCCACCTACTACGCTTGTAAGCGCACCCTCCATACCTGCCACTACTATCACACAATTTGCATCCTTAATCTGATCAAAGGATTCAAATAATCTGTGTATACCAGCGACACCTACATCATATACTCTGTTAACATTACATCCCAAATATTCTGCAACAGCAGCAGCTTCCTCTGCAACGGAAATATCTGCTGTACCAGCAGAACAAACTGTAACAAGCCCCGTTTTTTTGATTTTCCCTGCTACCTCTGGCTTGACAGCACTTAAAAGCCTCGAGGTCTCATCATAGACCAAATTAGGTAGCTTGCTCTTGATTACATCATACTGTTGCTTCGTTGCTCTAGTTCCCAGAACTCTACCATTTAATTCATATAATCTGCACGCAATCTCTACGAGATGCTCTGTTGCCTTCCCCTGACAGTATATTATCTCAGGAAAACCATTTCTATTTTCTCTATCAATATCTAGTTTTGCAAAATCTTTTATTATATCCATATCTTCTATTATGCAATTTGCGCAAAAAATCATTATCAGTATACACCCATTTTGTT
>JAZRXQ010000044.1:0-15661 GCA_045600305.1 Lachnospiraceae bacterium | reverse complement strand
AGTTTATAGGTTTTGTAATAATAGTTATAGTGGAGCTGTTTGGGATGGCATCCTCTGGCAATGATATGTCTAGTAGACCACTTGAGAAGCGCACACAGTATGTGATAGATAACATGGCCGCATTTGATAGCTTAAAAGATGCAGCGTATGATGAGGCATATATGGGTGCTTTTCAGACCATCTACCCTCAGAGAATAGTACCAGATGAGTTCAAGAAAATTGAGCATGTGGTAAGAAAAGACAGAGTGAAGCTTCATAACTATGATGATGGGACAAAGGATTATCTTACTATGGACTTATATGGACGAGTAGAGGGCTTTAGTGATACGAAATATATGTATTTTTATAATGATCCAGCAGAAAGTATTGACAAATTAAGTTTTGGAAACGCTAGCTATGACAGTAGTCGTCAGTGCTACGTGATGTACAATGCTGCAAACTACAGAGAGATTTCTAAAATTACAGATAATTGGTATATATCAACAACTGCATATAATAGAGACTTAAAGTTCCAGGTCAAACCAGCAATTTAGTATGTATAAATAATAATTGATATTATCAATGGTTAGGTATAGTATAACAAAGGATAAAAAAGGAAGAAGATTGATTGTTTTTATGAGGTGAGGGATGAGAGCTTTAAAGCACAGGGTGAGCGTGTGTTTAGCTATAGTATTGTGTTTTTTTTGTATTCCATTAGGAGTACAGGCTGATGATGATAAATGTGACAAGCATAATTTTACATTAAAGGTTTGTGAGGATAAATATCTTGCAACTGCGGAAAATGGGGCAATTGCTCCTACGTACTATTATTGCTGTGAGAACTGTGGCGAGGCGGGCAGTAGAAGATTCAAGGCAGAACGAATATTATTTATAGGTAATTCTAAGACTATAACGCATGGTTCGCCTGCATATTCCTTTGAGACGCTATCTAAATACAATAACAAAGGTGCTATAATAACAGTATGTGCTGTTCCATCATATACATTGACACAACTTTTAGAAGAACCCGTCTGTTATGATATTATTAAAAAAAAGGCATATGATAAGGTTATTATTCAGGAAAATTCCTCAGTTTTATGGAATCCAGTTTACGACAGCAATATTCTTAGTAGCTTCAAGAAAATCAGCAATTTAGTAATAGATAATAACCCAAATGTAAAAGTATATATTAGATGTCCAGCACTTGGAAAAGAATACAAAAAAGGGACGTTTAAGCGAAAAAAAGATAGGTATGAATTCTTTTCTTTTCTAAATGAAAATAAAAATGAACTCTTAAAGAAAGATACAGCGTACTATCTGGGGAAAAAAGGCTTTTTTTCTTATAGTGCCAACAGAGGGGTAGCTCTTATGAGAGTTAGAGCATGTAATACTCTTGTAAAAAAAAGCAATAGAGGTGGATTAATCCTAGACGCTGATGTTATGTACGGATACAAGGAACTGTCTGGAAAAGATAATATATGGGACAAGGATAGATTTCATCAGAATGAGATTGGAGCATGTCTTTTGGCGGCTTCATTTTATAGAGCTATCTATGATGAGAATCCTAAGATGAATAGAAAAAGCTTTAGTCATCAAGCTGCTGAAAGCCTGGTTGTTGATCAAAAAACCTATGCTACATCATATAATGATATCTGTGAAGCTATGTCGAAAAAAAGATTTAGACGATTTAGAAAGAGTATTTATAAGCTACTTGATGAGATATATGGGTCAAAAAAATGAGTGAAGTAAAAGTAATAGAAATACATGAGAGTATATTTGAAACTGACAATGAGATAGCGGATAAAACAAGAGAGTCCTTATCGAAAAAGGGAATCAAAATGTTTAATATCATGTCATCTCCAGGAAGTGGAAAGACCACACTTTTATCTAGCCTTATTAACATTATGAAGGAGGATAAAAAAATAGGTGTCATGGACGTTGATATTGAAACGAGTCTTGATGCACAAAAGGTTGCTGATTTAACAGGGGTTAAATCAATCCAAATCCATAATGGCGGGCTATGTCATATAGATGCAGAGATGACAAAGAGAGCCCTTGATGAATTTGATGTTCAGGATTTAGATATTATTTTTTTGGAAAATATTGGTAATCTTGTATGTCCTGCAGAGTTTGATACTGGTGCTCATAAAAATATCTGTATTCTCTCAGTTCCTGAGGGAGATGATAAGCCGCTTAAGTATCCACTGATGTTTAGCGTGTGTGATTTAGTGATTATTTCAAAAATCGATACAGTAGATTATTTTGATTTTTCAGTAGAAAAAGCTAAAGAAAATATTCATAGACTTAATGAAAATGCCCAAATTATCTGTGTGAGTGCAAAGATTGGGGAGGGGATGGAGGCACTTAAGGAGATCCTATTAGAAAAATAAACCAAGTGCAATTTTTACGGCATTTATATATAGAAAAGCTAGTATTTTTTGGGTGATATTTTTTATACAATGTGGTGGTAACTTATGTTATTACCATTTTTTTTAGGAGAATTTGTAGATATGAAAATTAAAAGGATTTTTACAGCCATAGCGGCAACCTTGGTAGCTGCTATGTGTGTAACAGGATGCGGAAATATTGAGCCTAATCTTAGTATAGAGATAACAGGAAATACTGAAGAAGGAATGAAAAATATGGATTTTACAGATATAACCTCAGTTGAATTGATGAAATACATGGGTAATGGTATCAATCTTGGTAATACCATGGAGGCTGTTAATACTGGTTTAGCTAAGAATTTAGCAACATCAAGTTATGAGACCGCCTGGGGACAGCCTGTTACTACTCAGGAGATGATTCAAGCGATGAAAGATACAGGTTTTGATACAATTCGTATCCCTGTAGCCTGGACCAACATGATGGCTTATGAAAATGATATTTACTCAATAGATGAGGCGTTAGTTGAGAGAGTTGCAGAAATAGTTGATTGGGCAATAGAAGCAGATATGTTTGTAATTGTAAATGACCACTGGGACGCTGGCTGGTGGGATAAGTTTGCAGGTGATGAAAAAGAGCTTGATAAGGCTTGGAAAATATATGAGGGTATTTGGAATCAGGTTGGAGAGAGATTTAAGGATTATCCTCACACACTTATTTTAGAGTCAGCTAACGAAGAGCTTGGAAACAAGTGGGAAGGCTTTGGAATGAGCACAGATGACTCATATAAAATGATGAATGATGTCAACCAGAGATTTGTTGATATCATTAGAGGTCAGGGTAGCAATAACGCTGATAGATTTCTTCTCATTGCAGGAAACGGAACAGACATAAATAGAACATTAGATTCTAGATTTGTTATGCCAAGTGATACAGCAGCTAACAAGCTTATTGTCTCTGT
Organism: Lachnospiraceae bacterium; assembly: GCA_045600305.1. Lineage (GTDB taxonomy): Bacteria > Bacillota > Clostridia > Lachnospirales > Lachnospiraceae > JAZRXQ01. Next base: position 12,336 of record JAZRXQ010000044.1, on the reverse strand, counting down.
ACATTATTATGATCCTTGGAACTACTGTGGAGACAAGAGCGTAGATAAAGAAGAGCAGCTAGAGGGCTATAGATGGGGACTTAAGAATGAATATGAGTATGCATCTGAGCAGATAGGCAAGCTTAAGAAATTTGTTGATGATGGATACGGAGTTATCATTGGTGAGTACGGTGCACTTTGCTGTTATATCGGTGGCAAGAGCTATCAGATACCCAATGCAGTAGAATATAATAGCAATGTATTAGACGTGTGTGATGTGAATGGAATTTGCCCTATCCTTTGGGATTGCAATAATGTGTTTAATAAGCAGACGCTTGATACCATTACTCCAGAGATGAAGGAACTATATTCCTCAAGAAACTATGAAAAAGAACTTGAGGCTGGAGATGATTATCTTGCTACAGTTCAAAAGAGAATAGAGACTCTTACAAATGAAGCACCTGAAAACTGGCCCGACCAGGAGGTTTATGAAGCAGGCACCCCTGTTGCATGGATTATGTGGAATGGCGGAGCAGGAACATATTCAGTTGGAGATACCTTTAACGATGCTGACTGTACTGCAGGAATTCATCCTACCAATACAATTCTGGAAGAAGATGGAAAGGGAAAATATACAGTAAGCCTCGATTTTGATGGAGCTAAGGATGGACTTACCTTTGCAGCACTTGCAATAGCAGATGGAGAGCTATTGTTCCCTGGTGCAGCAATAGATATAAAAGAGATAACTGTAAACGGAGAGCCTATTTCCATTGGCAAGTATTACACCTGCTCAGATAATAATAGATGTACTAGAGTCAATCTCTATAATGCATGGTGTGGTGATGTTACAAAACAGCTGGAAAATGAAAACTGTAATTTTAGAAGACCTGATGGAGATATGGAAGAAATTACCGCGACCCCGATTGATACAGCGGATATGGTTGCTGTTGAGAATATAACTATCACATTTACATTAGTTATGCCAGAATAAAAAACATGCTAAATGTATTAAATGAAAATCCCCTCTTTACGTAATCGTAGAGAGGGGATTTTTTGTACTTGAATAAATACTTTACAAATGTGCATATGTAGATTATATTGTACGCATAACGGATGGTACCTTTAGTTAGAGGATCTGTACCGTTGCACATTGATAATATCATATCCTTATCTCTATTGAGAGGAGGCGCGCTCATGAAAATCGGTTTTATTGGCGCTGGTAAGGTAGGATTTTCTCTTGGAAAATTCTTTTCTGAAAGAGGGCTTCAGGTGACTGGTTATTATAGCCAGCATGTAGAGTCGGCAAGAGAGGCATCAGAATTTACCGGTACAAAGTGTTATTCAAGCTTGAGAGAGTTGATTGAAGAGAGTAGTTATGTATTTTTGACTGTTCCAGATGGCAGGATACTTGAGGTTTATGAACAATGTAAGGAATATGATATTAAAGAAGTAGTATTTATACACTGCAGTGGTGCACTGAGTATAGAAAATGTATTATCGATACATCCGTTATTCCCTATTAGCGACAAGCTAAATAGTTACAGGGAGCTTACGGGTGCTTTTTTTTGCCTTGAAGGAGATATGAGTAACATCAAGATATCTAATTCATTAGAGTGGTGGAAAAGCTTTCTAGAGAAAAACGCAGCCGGCGTTAAAGTAATAAGTCCAGGGGATAAGGTTAAATATCATGCAGCATGCGTGGTGGCAAGTAATCTATATGTTGGACTCATGTATGAAAGTGTAAAATTACTTAGCGAGTGTGGTTTTTCAAATGAGGCTGCGATAAATGCGTTGACACCACTTGTGAGGTCTAATTTGGAACACATTTTATGTGATGGTCCAGTTAAGGCTTTGACAGGACCTGTTGAGAGAGGCGATTTTACCACAGTTGATAAGCATATGAAGTGCTTTAACTTGGACAAAGAAAAAGCAATGTATGGTTCGGTTACAGAGATACTTAAGGATGTAGCCAAGGAAAAACATAAGGGGGATAAAGCATATGGCAAAACAGACAGTTAGCACACTTTTGCAGATGAAAAATGAGGGCAAAAAGATTTCGCAGGTAACCTGCTATGATTATTCAACTGCTGTCCTCATTGACATGGCAGAGATTGATACAGTTTTAGTTGGAGATAGTCTCGGTATGACAATGCAGGGCTATGACACCACGCTTCCAGTTACGATGGAAGAGATGATTATGTACGGACGCAGTGTGGTTCGTGGTAGCAAAAATGCATTTGTTATAATGGATATGCCTTTTATGAGCTATCAGGCATCAGTAGAGCAGGCAGTACTTAATGCAGGTCGTCTAATTAAGGAGACAGGAGCTAATGCTGTCAAACTCGAGGGAGGAGCTGCGGTAGTAGACCAGATAAAAGCAATTGTTGATTCGGGAATTCCAGTTTGTGCGCATATCGGTATGACACCTCAGTCAGTAAATGTATTTGGTGGCTTCAAGGTGCAGGGCAAGGGTGAGGCCAATGCAAAGAGAGTATTAGAGGATGCTCTAGCAGTGCAGGAGGCCGGTGCATTTATGGTAGTACTTGAGTGTGTACCACCCAAGCTTGCAGCTCTAATTACAGAAAAGGTTGATATGATTACAATAGGAATTGGTGCAGGGGCAGGCTGTGATGGACAGGTTCTGGTATGGCAGGATATGATGGGAGTATGCCAGTCTGTGAAGCCTAAATTTGCTAAGCATTTTGCTGAAATAGGTGAGCAAATGATAGCAGCATTTAGATCCTATGATGAAGAGGTCAAGGCAAGTACATTTCCCGCAGCAGAGCATACATTTGCTAAGAGCGATTGCTCTGACGAATATCTTGATGAGCTAAAGAATAATTATTAATTGGAGGCATATATGATAGTTGCAAAGACAGTAGCAGAGGTTAGAGCACAGGTGAGTGCTTGGAGAAAAGAGGGACTTACAGTTGGTCTTGTTCCTACAATGGGATATTTACATGAGGGACATGCAAGTCTAGTAGATAGAGCAGTAAGTGAATGTGACAAGGTTGTTGCATCCGATTTTGTAAATCCTACACAGTTTGGACCTGGTGAGGATTTAGAGAGTTATCCCAGAGATTTTGAGCATGACTGTGAGCTTTTAGAGGCACATGGCTGTGATATGGTCTTTTATCCTAGCGTGGATGAGATGTATCCCGATGGAGGTGGCAAGACTGATACCTTTATTGAGATACTAGATGATATGCCAAAGGCTCTTTGTGGTAAGACTAGACCCATCCACTTTAGAGGAGTATGTACGGTAGTTGGCAAGTTATTTAATATTGTCCTTCCTGACAAGGCTTTCTTTGGACAAAAGGATGCACAACAGCTTGCTATTATCAAGCGTATGGTACGTGATCTCTCATATGGAATAGAGATAGTAGGATGCCCCATTATTAGAGAGGCTGATGGACTTGCAAAATCATCTAGAAACACTTATCTAAATGAGGCAGAGAGAAAAGCAGCTCTTGTACTTTCACAGTCACTAGAGATAGCCAAAGAGATGGTTAATTCAGGAGAAAAATCTGCCAAAGCAGTTATTGCCAAGATGACAGCACATATTGAGGCTGAACCTCTTGCAAGGATTGACTATATATCTGCAGTAGATGGTGTTACTATGGCTGATGTGGATTGCATCGGTGATAATACACTTCTTGCAATGGCTGTATATGTGGGCAAGACAAGACTTATTGATAATACGTGTTTTAGGAGTTTATAAGATGACAGTAGAGATGTTAAAAGGCAAGATTCATAGAGCTACAGTTGTTCAGGCTGAGGTTGATTATGTTGGATCTATTACAGTAGATTCTGATTTACTTGAGGCATCAGGAATCTTTGAATATGAGAAGGTTCAGGTTGTAGATGTAAATAATGGTAATCGTTTGGAGACATATACCATTGCGGGAGAGGCTGGTAGTGGAATGATCTGTCTAAATGGAGCAGCCGCCAGATGTGTTGATATTGGAGATAAGGTTATTATTATGTCTTATGCACAGATGACTCCTGAGGAAGTTAAGAATCATTCGCCTAAGGTTGTTTTTGTAGATGATAATAATAAGCCTGTAAGAGTTACTAATTATGAAAAACATGGACTATTAAAGGATATGTAATATGGAACGTTTGGATGGAAAGCATATTATATTAGGAATAACCGGTGGTATTGCAGCATATAAGATGGCGAATGTGGCTAGTGATCTTAAGAAATTGGGAGCTGATGTTCATGTAATTATGACAAAAAATGCCACTGAATTTATTACGCCACTCACTTTTGAGACATTGACCAATAATAGATGTGTGGTAGATACCTTTGACAGGAATTTTAAGTATGACGTGGAGCATATTTCTCTGGCAAAGCAGGCAGATATCATGCTTATTGCACCGGCAACTGCAAATGTAATGGCAAAGATGGCTCATGGGATTGCAGATGACATGCTAACTACAGTTGTGCTTGCTGCCACTTGTAAAAAATTAGTTTCACCTGCAATGAACACCGCTATGCTTGAAAATCCTATCACACAGGATAATATTTCTATTCTTAAGAAATATGGATTTGAGATTATAGAGCCTGCAATAGGACTCTTGGCGTGCAATGACGTCGGCAGTGGTAAGCTTCCTGAGCCTGATGTATTAGTGGAATATATTTTAAGAGAACTGGCAAGGGAAAAGGATTACATTGGCAAGAAGGTTGTGGTTACTGCAGGGCCAACTCAGGAGGCTATTGATCCAGTTCGGTATATAACCAATCACAGCACAGGAAAAATGGGTTATGCCATTGCAAGAGAAGCAATGCTTAGAGGAGCTGATGTTACCCTTATTTCTGGAGAGGTTTCTATTGCACCTGTTCCTTTTGTAAATACAGTTAGAGTAAAATCAGCCAAAGAAATGTTTGAAGCTGTCAAAGCATCAATCACAGACGCTGATGTACTTGTTAAGTCAGCGGCGGTGGCTGATTACAAGCCTAGCACAGTTGCTGATGATAAGATTAAAAAATCTGATGGGGATATGAGTATAGCTCTTGAACGCACAGATGATATCTTAGGCTGGGTTGCAGAGAATAAAAAGGATAAGCTATTTACCTGTGGTTTTTCTATGGAGACCAAGGATATGCTTGAAAATTCCAAGGCTAAGCTTACCAAGAAAAAGCTAGATATGATTGTGGCGAATAACCTAAAAACAGAGGGTGCTGGCTTTGGAACAGATACCAATGTTGTTACAATAATAACAGCAGATTCAGTTAATGAGCTTCCAATTATGGGCAAGGATGAAGTGGCTGGAAAAATATTAGATATTATAAAAAATGCCTAATGTTTTACAGTAGATTTTACCTAGTTTGTCGCTTGTAATAGGCCTCCTAGAGTGTTAAAATATTACTAGAAATAACACGAAGGAGGATATGCTTATGAAATGCAGAAGAACCCCTATTGAAGCCGAAGTTATTAAATATGATCTTGATTCTAAGCTGGAGGATGGATTTGAGTTTTTCACTGATGTTATCATCAAGGACAATGTTAATCACGAGAACCTAATTCAGGTTGAGAGATCAGGCATGATAGTTTGTCCCTATATTCTCACCAGAAGAGGTAAGACCTTTATCAAGCAGGGTGATTACATCATCATTGAAGAGGATGGAACCAAGGTTGTATGCGGTGAGGACAAGGTATTCAGCCGATATGAGAAAATTGAGTAATTATTTATTATAGCGTCCCTTTATGGGACGCTATTTCTGTTATAAACTGAATCTATAGCAAGATATTAGATTATTTTATTTGCCTAAGAACCTCATATATGGTAGGCTAGAGAAGTATTTGAAATGGTTTTGGAGGCAGATAATGAAGATTAATAATATACTTGCTAACAATAAAATGTCCCTTTCATTTGAGGTTTTTCCTCCTAAAAAAGAGACAAGCTTTGATAATGTGTTGGCTGCTACAGAGGAGATTGCAGACCTTGGTCCTTCGTTCATGAGTGTTACCTATGGTGCAGGTGGAGGAACAAGTAGATTTACTGTTGATATTGCAAGGTCCGTTGAGGAAGAAAAAAAGGTTCCCATGCTTTGCCATCTTACCTGTGTATCTTCATCCAAGGATAGTGTTGATGCACAGATTAAGTCAATGATAGATGCAGGTATTGATAACGTTATGGCTCTTCGTGGTGATTTGACACCTGAGCTTGAACAGTCAGATAGAAGTAAATGGGATTATACTAATGCTGTTCAGTTAGTTAGACAGCTAAGAGAGTGTGGACACGATTTTTGTATAGGTGCTGCTTGTTATCCCGAAGTGCATCCTGAGAGTGTTTCTCAAAAAGATGATATCAAGTACTTAAAAGAAAAAGTAGATGCTGGAGTAGATTTTTTAACTACTCAGATGGTTTTTGACAATAATTTATTTTTTAATTTCTTATATAAGATTAGAGAAGCGGGTATTACTGTACCTGTTCTTCCTGGTATTATGCCAATCACCAACGGCAATCAGGTTGAGCGTGCCATCAAGCTATCTGGTTCATTTATGCCTCAGAGATTTAAGAGTATAGTTGACAAGTTTGGAGATAATCCAGAAGCCATGAAGCAGGCAGGTATTGCATATGCTACAGATCAGATTATAGACCTCTATGCCAATGGCATTACCAATGTACATGTATATTCAATGAACAAGCCTGATATAGCTACTGGCATTTGGAATAATCTCTCTAGCATTATCGGTGTAGAGGCTTAAAAGTGGCTGGAAAAGATGCTATTTATATAAAAAAATATGTGGATGCCCCTTTGCATGAGAGAGAAATATATAGATACGCCGGTATAATGGGTGTGTCAGATGATATTAGTGATTCGCTTAGTTGCCTTGTAAGTGACGTTATATCAGAATGTAAGGATTCATTTTCCTATAGGGTATGCTATAGGAGACTTCCTCTTTCTAAGATAGATAAGGGGCTTTTATATCCATTTTCTGCTGAATCACTTGATTTATTAAAATGTTTATCGGATTCTGATGAGTGCATTATGCTTGCGGCTACAGTTGGACACGATATTGACAGACTTATAACCAAATATCAGAGATTTGAACCATCAAGAGCTCTTATTATGCAAGCCTATGGTGCTGAGCGAGTAGAGAGCTTACTTGATGTTTTTTGTGCTGAAATGGAAAAAGAGATGGAGAAAGAGGGGCTTCATTTGACTCCCAGATATTCACCAGGCTATGGAGATTTATCTCTTGAAGTACAAAAAGACTTTTTTAGAATACTTGATATTAGTCATCAGATAGGTATTTCACTGGGGGACAGCTTACTTATGAGACCATCCAAATCTGTTACTGCAATAGCAGGTATAACAAAAAAGTGTATAAGCAAGGATGTAAATAAATGCAGCATTTGCACAAATATAGATTGTCCGTATAAGGATGCTTGATTTTGAGGTAAATATGAAGGTTTTAGATTATATCAAAAATAATATTACATATCTGGATGGTGGCTTCGGTAGTTTATTACAGGCTAGGGGACTTAAGCCTGGGGAGCTTCCAGAGAGATGGAATGTATCTAATCCTGAGGCAGTTATTGCTATTCACAAGGAGTATTTTGATGCGGGAACTAATATTGTTGCTGCCAATACCTTTGGTGCTAATTCACTTAAGTTTGATGATGAGGAACTAGAGGCTATTATTGTTGCTGCAATTGCAAATGTACGCAAGGCTATGGAGTTGTCAACAGGTACTCAGGAAAAGTTTGTATCCCTTGATATTGGCTCCATGGGTAAGCTATTAAAGCCTTATGGAGACTTTGAATTTGAAGATGCAGTTGAGGTCTATGCCAAGACTGTCAGATTTGGAGTTAAAGCAGGCGCTGATCTCATTTTTATTGAGACTATGAACGATAGCTATGACACAAAGGCCGCGGTTCTTGCAGCCAAGGAAAATAGTGACCTTCCAGTTTTTGTATCCAATGCTTACGGCGAAGATGGTAAGCTTATGACTGGTGCAACTCCTGCAGCCATGGTTGCTATGTTAGAGGGAATGGGAGTGGATGCAGTTGGAACAAATTGTTCACTTGGACCTGCGCAGCTAAGAGGTGTTGTTGCTGAATATCTAAAATATGCATCAGTACCTGTGCTGGTTAAACCTAATGCTGGACTTCCAAGAAGTGAAGGTGGCAAGACTGTATACGACGTATATCCGTCTGAATTTGCTGAGATTATGGCGGAGTTTGCAAAATCTGGAGCTAGAATACTAGGTGGATGTTGCGGTACTACACCTGATTATATTAAGGCAACAGTTGATGCTACACAGTTTATATCTCTTGTAGCTTTGACAGAAAAGGATTTTACTATTATTAGTTCCTATACCCATGCGGTTGAGTTTGGTGGCTCACCTATTCTTATTGGAGAGAGAATCAATCCTACAGGAAAAAAACGTTTCAAAGAGGCACTTAGAGAAAATGATATAGATTATATTTTAAGAGAGGGATTAACTCAGCAGGATAAGGGAGCGCATGTACTAGATGTCAATGTAGGTCTTCCTGAGATTGACGAAGTAGAGATGATTAAAAAAGTCACCTTTGAGCTTCAGTCAATTATAGATTTACCTTTGCAGATTGATACAACAGATGCTATTGCTATGGAGCAGGCTCTTAGGCTTTACAATGGTAAGGCTATGATTAATTCTGTAAACGGTAAAAAAGAGAGCATGGAGACAGTTTTTCCTCTTGTGAAAAAATACGGAGGATTAGTAGTTTGTCTGACTCTCGACGAGGACGGAATACCTGATAAGGCTGAAAAGAGAGTAGAGATTGCAGAGAAAATTATTAAGACCGCTGCTAAATATGGAATCAAGAAAAAAGATTTGATTTTTGATACACTCGCCATGGCTGTTAGTGCTGATAGTAATGCGGCTCTTGCGACACTTCAATCACTTAGAACCATTAGGAGAGAACTTGGCTGTAATACATCACTGGGAGTATCTAATATTTCATTTGGTCTGCCCAATAGAGATGTGATTACATCTACCTTCTTTGCACTTGCTTTGGAAAATGGATTATCAGGTGCGATTATGAATCCAAATTCAATTGAGATGATGAAGGTGTACTATAGCTATAGAGCCCTTCATGCACAGGATGACAATTGTACGGATTATATTGCTAATGTTCCTGAGCTAGTTGCACAGTATGCCCCTGTTACAACTGGAGCGACAACTGGAAATACTACCAGTAATGTAACAACAGAGTCTGATGATATTCATGAGCAGCTTAAAAATGCCATTGTAAGAGGCTTAAAGGAGCAGGCGGCAAGTCTCACAGAAAAGCTCTTAGAGACTGAACCGGGACTAGAAATAGTTAATAATCAGATTATTCCTGCGCTTGATATTGTAGGACAGGGCTTTGAGGCAAAGAAGATGTATTTGCCACAGCTTCTTATGAGTGCAGAGGCTAGTCAGTGTGCTTTTATGAAAATAAAAGAGGCTGTAAAAAAAGCTGCTGAAGCTGGAGAGAACAGCACCCAGATTAATCGTGGAAAGGTCGTTATTGCAACAGTTCATGGTGATATCCACGATATAGGGAAAAATATTGTAAAGCTTATAATGGAAAATTATGGCTTTGACGTTATAGATCTTGGAAAGGATGTACCACCCGAGGTTGTTGTTGATGCTGTGATTGAACATCATGCACCGCTTGTTGGCTTATCTGCTCTGATGACGACGACAGTTCCTGCTATGGAGGAGACTATCAAGCTACTTAGAGAAAAGGCACCCTGGGCCAAGGCTATGGTAGGAGGCGCTGTATTAACTCAAGAATATGCAGACCAGATAGGTGCAGATTTCTATGGTAAGGATGCCATGGAAACAGTCAGATATGCTACCAGTGTTACTGAGGAATAGACATAAGATATGATTAGTTTACCCGAGCAGTTTGAAAATAGAATGAGAGAATATCTAGGTGAGGAATATGAGATTTTTTTGTCTTCTTATGATACACCCAGAGCCACAGGACTTAGATTCAACCCACTTATTATTGATAAAGTGGGTTTCTTGGCGTTATGCGAAAAGGAATTTAAGCTTGAGCCTATTCCATGGTGTGACACAGGTTTTTTCTATGATGCAGATACTAGACCAGGGAAAAATGTGTATCATGAAGGGGGCTTATATTATATTCAAGAGCCTTCTGCTATGAGTGTGGTCACTATTGCAGATATTCATCCAGGCGAAAAGGTTTTAGACCTATGTGCGGCACCAGGTGGCAAGTCAACACAGATAGCTGGAAAGCTAAACGGCCAGGGGCTTTTAGTGTGTAATGAGATAGTTCCCAATAGAGCCAAGATACTCTCATCTAACATAGAGAGAATGGGTGTAAAAAATGCGGTCGTTACCAATATGGACCCACATGACCTGGTTGATCATTTTAGAGGCTTTTTTGATAAAATCATTGTTGATGCACCTTGTTCTGGAGAGGGCATGTTTAATAAAGAGCCAGAGGCGATTCCAAATTGGAGCCTTGATAATGTAAATATGTGTGCTGCTCGTCAGAGAGACATTTTAACTTGTGCTTACGAGATGCTTAAAAGTGGAGGAGAGCTCGTTTATTCCACATGTACCTTTGCAAAGGAAGAAGATGAGATAAATGCAAGATGGTTTAGTGAAGAGTTTTCTGATATTGATATAATTCCCATTGATGTGGAAGGCTTGATGCTGTCAAAGGGTTTTGATGATATAGCATCAGGAACAGCTCGCATATGGCCACATAAATCAAGAGGTGAAGGGCATTTCGTTGCTCATTTTAAGAAAAAATCAATAAGTAATCTTGAAGCAGATTTTTTTGATGATTGCAAGACAAAAATAATAGAATTTGGCGAAAATATCTATGAAGTGCCTGATATTATGCCGAGTCTTAAGGGCTTAAAAGTAATTAGACCGGGACTTCATATTAGTACAAAACTAAAAAATCGAGAAGAGCCCGCTCATGCCTTGGCGATGAGTCTAAAATCAGGTGAAGGTGACTATACTTATGTAGAAACCGATACACCTAAGAAGTATATTAATGGGGAGCAGATTACTTGTTCTTCTGATATTAAGGGATTTGTAGTAGTGACATATAAGGGCATTACGTTAGGCTGGGGCAAGGCAAGTGGAGGTAATGTAAAGAATCATTATCCCAAAGGACTTAGGAGAAGCTTATAGAGTATATGAAACTAATTTATGTAGATAATCTTGCTTCTGAAAACTTAAGACTTTTTGCAGGAGCGAGTGAAACAGAGCTCTTACGTTATAATGAACCAGAATTAGGGTATTTTATAGCTGAGAGTCCTAATGTAATAGAAAGAGCTTTGCTGGCTGGATATGAAGTGGTAGCTTTTCTTATGGAGGAACGCTACATATCTATGGTTGAAGCACTCTTTAGAAAAGTTTATAATACGGCAGAAGTTGATTATCCTATTTACATTGCTAAGTCTGAGGTGTTGCAACAGATAACTGGATTTCCAATGACTAGAGGAATGTTGGCACTCTTAAGAAGAAAGCCGATGCCGTCTTTAGCAAAGTTATGTGAGAATAAAAATAGAATAGTAATACTTGATGATGTAATGAATCCAACTAATGTGGGAGCGATATTTAGGTCTGCTGCGGCACTATATATGCAGGGGATTATACTAAATAGAGGTTGCAGTGATCCACTCTACAGGAGAGCAAGCAGAGTGAGTATGGGAACCGTTTTTCAAATTCCATGGACCACGGTTGAAGATAAAAATGTATCTCTAATAAGTGCGGTTCAGGCACTAGGTTTTAAGACTGTGGCAATGGCACTAAAAGAGGATTCGTTAGAATTAAGTGATAATAGATTACAATCAGAAGATAAGCTTGCTATCGTTATGGGTTCGGAGGGCTATGGTCTGTCGCAGGAAACAATTGACTCCTGCGATTATACAGTTATGATACCGATGTCAAACGGCGTAGATTCCTTGAATGTTGCGGCTGCAAGCGCGGTTGCGTTTTATGAATTGGGTAGAGTTTTGTGAAAATGGATTGGTTTATCTTGAAAGAGTTTAATCGCATCTTCTATGCGGAAGATGGGGTGAAGCGGATTAAGAAAAAGGTCCAGTGGACCTTTTTCCCGCTGAACCGACCGACGAAGCCATTTATGGCGAGGAGACCTTGAACCTTGGTTCAAGGAACTCCTTCGCCATAAAAATTAAAAGGGCTAAGCCGTTAGGCTTAACCCTTTAATTTTTAATGCGGAAGATGGGACTTGAACCCACACGCAAGCAATATGCACAAGATCCTTAGTCTTGCTCGTCTGCCAGTTCCGACACTTCCGCATCTGTAGCAATTTCTCGCTCACAACAGATGTTATATTATCAAAAGTATGTTGAACTGTCAACTA
>JAZRXQ010000043.1:0-5107 GCA_045600305.1 Lachnospiraceae bacterium | reverse complement strand
TCTAATACTTTTACAGTCAACAATACTTTTTCTATTACACTTAATGGCGTGAGTGAGCCTGGATCTTCTGCTACTGTTGGGTTTAAGCCTTCAACCACTGCAGTTGCTGATAATATAGAAAAGTTAGTTTCAGCATACAATGGTATTATCAATACAGCCAATCAATATAGTGGCACACAGGAGTCTTCTTCTAAGCTATTGAAGGAGGTGTCCGCTTCAGCCAAGGCATTTAAGGACGATTTATCTGGTATAGGATTGGATATCAATGATGATTCTTCTATTTCTATCGATAGAGATAGGCTAGAAAATGCTATTAGCTCCGATGGAGCTGAGAGTGCATTTAAGACGTTGAATAGATTTAGAGATTCTCTCGGAAAAAAGGCTGACCAGGCATCGATTAACCCGATGAATTATGTCAACAAAATTATGGTTGAGTACAAGAATCCAGGACATACGTTCGCGACGCCGTATATTTCGTCGTTGTACTCAGGGATGATGGTAGATAGGTTCTTATAAAACTCCACTGGTGTGATGCTAGTGGAGTTTTTTTATAAGGTTTTCTAATCGTTTAGAATATGAATGCTCCGCGATTACTTTTTCTAATCCACTTCTAGCAATTCGTATTCTCTCGTCCTCATGTAACATATAGTACGCGCTTTTTTCCTTAAGCTCGTCTATGCCGTCAAAGCAAACTAGGTCTTTTCCTTCTTCAAAGTACATGGGAATTTCAGCTTGATAGTTGGTCATCAAGAAGCCACCTGAGCCAAGTATATCCCAAATACGAAGAGGTAGGCCCGATTCGATGTTTGGAATCGTAAAGTTAAGATTGATTTTGCTCTCATGAAATGCTATTGGCATCTCACTCCAGTAGTCTAGTCCTCCACGATAGTCTACGCCTACTAAATCCTCCATATTACTTCCGGTATAGAGGCTAACCTGATTTGTTTTTCCTAGCTCTATCAATGCTTTTTTTCTAACAGTTCTAGCTATCTTAAATCCTAGTACTGTAGTTCTAAATATGAGGCTTAAATTAGAAAATGACCGATTAGTTTTTTCTAAGTGAAAAATCTCTTCTACCTGCTCTATGATATCCGGTGTGAAAAATTCATCTAGTATATTTACTCCACTTACTGCCATCTGTGCAGTCATTGCACCATCGAAATATCCTATTAGATAGTCTGACATTTTCGACACCAGTCTATCATAAGTATTCTTTTCATAGAGACTGCCCACAAATGATATATTAGACTGGTATATGCCAGGATGAGGTCTTTTTTCTATTAAATACTGCAAACGCCTTGCATCTACGCATAGCGGCAAATAGTATATATGCTCTGCCCCCATTGCCTTAAATCTCGCCACATCTGCCATATCAAATAAGAAAATTCTATTGCAGCTATTATAAAGCGACTCATGATACATACTTATGAGTGGACTGTCGCAGGACCAAGAGACATAGAGAATATCTTCTCTCTCGCAAACATCAGAAATCACGCCATAGTAATTTACAGTAAACACAAAATCGTATTTATCTACGCGTATTTTATCTGCTAAAATCTGCGCAAAGCTCTCATCCTCATCATAGCAGGTGAGCTTGTATTCTATTGTATCTACGGTGTGTCCCATTTGCTGAAAGGTCTCTATTATATCCCTATAATTATATGCAACCCATTTGTACACTAGTATCTTCATGCCTTATCCTTAACAAAAACAGCCACAAAACCTGCGACTGTTTTTTATTTATTTGATTTTCTTTCTACACTCTGACGCTCTTTTTGCTGCCGGCTCATAGCCTTCTGCATCCATATATTCCACGTATGCCTCGTAGTATTTTTCAAGGCACTCATATATGACTCCTCTATTATAAGAAGCTAAGTATGAATTGGTTCCCTTCATTCGAGCCTGACAGTGTCCCTTGGCTAGTTCAAACTGCTCTAATGCCTCGTCAAACATAGCATTTTTCATATAGATTAGTCCCATTAAAAATTGGAAATCTGCCGAGCCTGAGAACTCATCATAGACACCTTCCAAGCCAAGAGCTTCACCCTCTCTACCGCTATTGATTAGCGCATAGCCATAGGCCTCTATCATATCAATTACATACTCTAACCCCGAATCCAGAGGCTGTTCCAGCGCCTTTCCAAAATACTCTATGGCCTTCTCATTTTCATTCATCGAAAAATAACTCTTACCTATTTGATAAAGAAAATAAGGATCATTAGGATTGTCTTCAAGTTCTCTTTCTAATAGCTTTATATTTCGCAATGATTTTTCTTTTTTCTGTTCAGGTGTTCCAATATATCCATCGTGGTTTATTACAATGTTAGTATGAAAAGTATCATAGTTTTGCTCGGGATTAGCTATCTTTACAACCTGCTCATGGATTCGACCTTCATAATGATAAAATCTTCTGTCGAAAAGACGATTGAGCCACTCATAGTTTTCTGTTTCCTCACCATTGTTGTAGAGCTCGTTTATTCTATATATTCGACCTACTTTTTCCATGGGAGCCATTGTATAACCCTCTAAAGTCATTAAATCTTCGTCAGAAATCTCCTCAAGCCACTCATCACTATCTAAAATCAAAACTAAGTCGTTTTTTGCAAGGCGAACTGCTTCGTTTTTCGCAAGAGCAAAATCGTCTTGCCAGGGAAATTCATAGACACTATCTGTAAATGCGTGGGCTAGCTCCAGTGATCCATCAGTAGAGCCAGTGTCAACTACTACTAACTCGAAGCCATAGTTTTCTGCAGACTCTAAAAGCCTCTCGAGGCGTGCCCTATCATTTTTTACTATTGTACATATTGATATGTTCATATGTGCTCCTTTTGATGTACGAAATTTTGCTATACTAGTTTTGAATAAATCATTATTAAATCGGCCTACTGTAGCGCCACTTCAAATAGTTCTTCTAAAGTAATCTTATAGTTATGATTTGCGCGTGCTTTTTCATGTCCATTTCTAGCGATGGCAGCACGTTCTTCTTCGTGTGATAGATAGTATTCGATTTTTGCAAGCATATCTGCTTCATCTTCGAAATACACGTAGTCTTCACCTGGCACAAAATGTCTAAGGAAGTCTTCCTGATAATTAGTGAGCAAAAATCCTCCTGCCCCAAGAATATCCATACAGCGAAGTGGAATGCCTGATTTTATGCTTCGAAGAGATATATTAATATTGATTTTACTCTCGTGGAAAACTACCGGCATCTCCATATAGTAATCCACTGTGCCACAATTAATTGCATTTTTTACTGTTGCCTTAGGGTCTAGCGTAAACAGCTTTAATGGAAATCTGTCCGCAACTGCATTGAGCAGCTTGATGCGCTCCATGCTTGTCATCTTTCTCGCCATATGATAGTTTGCAAACACGTAAGACAACGGTTCCACTCCATCACGACAGGGCGCATAGTTCTCTACACTTTGCATCGCATCCAATACTTTTCCCTTCAGCATTGATTCAACAAAGCTCACCCCTGATACAGCAAGCTGTGACTGCATTAATCCATCCAAATAACCTCTTGTAAAATCATCTAACTTCTCAGCCATACGGTCATACATATTATGGTCTTCGTTATATAATGCACCTACAAATGATACGTCACACTTTAATTTATCCTCATCGTAAGGCTCCTGGAGAATTATATCTATCAACTCAGAATTAACGGGCAAGGGATGATAATAAACTGTATTTATTCCTCCATTTTTTAGCTCAATATACTGCTGATAATCAAATAAAAAGCAATAGTTTTCGGGGTAAGTAATCTTATAGGAATAGAGCTTTACAAATGGACTATCATATACTAATGAAATATATTTTATTTCATGTTTATGGCACCCCTCTGCCATAAGAGGATAAAAGTTATAAGAAAATGCACAATCAATTTCTAGCCCTTCTATAGTGGCATCAAATTTTTGCAAAAAGTCTTCGCTGTCTCGCTCCTTAAAGTCTGGATGTGAAAACCTTATTACTTCATGCCCCATTTCTTTGGTAAGCGTATATACAATATTTTCCCCGCCAAAACAGGGCCAATCTAAATATAATACCTTCATTTTTTCTCCAAATGTTTGCTGATACTTTTATTATCTACTGATTTCTCTTGTAGTAAAACTGTAGTTGCTGCACATATCCTTGAAAGCCATCATATCTCTCATTGATATAATCCATATATTTCTTTTGAGAAAAACTACTATAATCTTCTTCGATTATTTTCTTCATCCATGTGTCAACGGGATAGCCCTTCATATGATGAAGGCCGTAAAGACAAATACAATTTGCAACCTTAGGGCCGATTCCCTTGACTGCGATTAATCTATCGTAAGAATCCTGAAATGTATCCTGCTTAAAATTATCTATATTTATCTCACCAGACACTACTTTTTTTGAAATTTCACTAATATATTCTGCTCTGTATCCAAGCATGGTTCCCTGCTTTAGTTCTTCTAATGATACACTGGCTAAAGCTTCTGCTGTAGGGAAATTGTCTGCTTCACTATACCTATCAGTTAAGATATTTATTGACTTTTTTATCTTGGGGATGTTGTTATTTTGGGAAATCATATATGAAATAATTGTCTCCCACAAGTCCTGTTTTAGAATTCGCATCCCCTGCGAATTTTTCATTGCCGTTTTTAGAAAAATGTCATCACTATGCTCGATGACATTATTAAAACTGGCGTAATCATTTTCACAGTCAAAATAATCTCGCCAGAAAATCTCGTCATCACCCTCGCCTAATATCTGATTATTCTCATAAGTAAATCTCAAGTGATGATTGCCACTGTTTACTATGTATTCATTTTCTATTTTTTCAAACCTGAATACTTGTCCTGACTTCATTATTATGTCAGGGTTAAAAGTGTTTGGTTGGAATTCTATCGCTATTTTCTTCATATATATCAATGTTTTGTTTTCATATCGTATACTTTTTGACGCAACTGACGCAACAATTCAAGTGAATTAGGTGTAGGTGTCCCTGCTCAGACAGCGCGTCAGGCTGTGCAAACTCACCGTCTGCGCCTTGCAATTCATAGGCAACCACTACAATGCGGTCGCTCACTGTTCAATCCATTTCACAGTTCGCTCGATTTGCCGTCCATGGCAAATC
>JAZRXQ010000042.1:0-3291 GCA_045600305.1 Lachnospiraceae bacterium | reverse complement strand
TCAATCAGACAAGACTCGTTCGACTTGCATGTGTTAAGCACGCCGCCAGCGTTCATCCTGAGCCAGGATCAAACTCTCATGTTAAAGTGTTTAATCTGGTCATTCAAAAGCTTGGCTTTTTTATAACCGTTCATTACTGTTTTAAAGGTGGATGCTCTTGCATCCGTGTTCTTAATCAAGAACTCAAATTTGTGAATCTTTCAAGGTTATTTCACTGTTTAGTTTTCAATGTTCTTGCGCCACGTTTTCGCGACAGCTTTGTCAATATATCACCTAAGAAAACAATTGTCAACAACTTTTTTTAATTTTTTTCAAAATTTTTATTTTTTTTACTAAAAGTCGTTATTTAAGCCTACAGCTTCTAAGTTCCTCTTCCAACAAAAAGCTATATCTAATAGGACTCGTTTCTGAGAATACTTTATATATTGGTGCATAGAATTTATATTCCAGCCTCCTTGTTCCTCCCATGGTTTGAATAATTACATCTTCATCATTATATATACAGATGTCTCCACTTTCCAAAAACTCACAGTTCTTAAAATCTATATCAAAGTCTCCCTCTGTAATCTTTTTCCCTTGGGTATTATATATCTCAAATCTATATTTTTTTCCTTCTTCGTTTGCAAATACAAGTCCTAGGTTTTTATTATTTACAAATGTGCTTTGTATTTTCTCTGATATGGCAATCTCCCCACTTTGCTCTGGACGCTGGCTTCCTGTAAATATTAAGACACAGTCATCTGCTACCGCCATTAATGTCTCATCGGACATATATTCAAGCTGTGGAATAATAGTGTTTTCATATAGATATGTTCCAACTATTTTGTCTACTTCATTTTGTCCAACATTTCCAAAATTGTAAAATACTATACTCGTGTTGGCTGTCCCTGTATTAATATCCATGATAGATACTGCTAGCTTTTCTCCGTTGGGAGAAAGAGCTATATCCATGGGATAGCCGGAGTTTTTGGCATGTATTTCACCAGCTGCGATTTGGTTTCCCTTTTTGTCGTAAAGCTGTAAATAGTCCACTCCGTCCGATTCCATCAATAGAGCGACATTTCCTTGGGATGCTACTGACGCACGAACAACGGGTGTGGTCGTCACGATACTTCCACAGGCATTTTTATTGTCCATTATATATACAGTATTGTTTCCAACCTCATATAGACAGCTATAATTTCCGCATATGCTCGCCTGTGGCTTATCCATTTCAAAAATCTGGTTCCATATGAGTGTGCCATCTTTTTTTGTATAGGTAGCGCCATCATTTGTCAGCTTTAACATATTACCAGCAAATGACATATATTTGGCTGATCTTGAATCTGTTCTAAGGGTTGTAGATACAGTTTCAAGATTCCTATACTCTTTATGAGTTATTAAATAGTAGACAACAAAAATTGCGGCTGCAACAAGTAGTATTGCAGCTGCTATTATCATTACTATTCTTCTTCTGTGGTTTTTTAACTTGCGCTTGTATTCCTCACTGAGAGGAGCTACCGAGTGCAGCTTTCTCTCTATATCTGCCACTTCTTTTTCCTCTACAACTGTCTCCTGCCCTCAAATGCACGGAGAAGAGTTACTTCATCTACGTACTCTAGGTCTCCACCTACCGGAACTCCACTGGCAATTCTGCTCACCTTTATACCTGTGGGTTTGATAAGCTTGCTTATATACATAGCTGTTGTCTCTCCTTCTAGAGAAGAATTAGTTGCTATTATAACCTCTTCTACATCTGTTTCTTGAAGGCGTTGCAATAACTCTTTGAGTCTAATATCTTCTGGTCCTATTCCAAGCATTGGAGATATCGCACCATGTAAAACATGATAAACCCCTTCAAACTTGCCGGTTTTTTCATATGCCAAAAGATCCCTTGAATTTTCCACCACCATTATCTGATTATGGTTTCTAGAAGGGTTCTCACAAATAGGACATGTCTCCTGGTCTGTTAGGTTGAAACAGCACTTGCAATATCTAACATTTTCTCTTGCATCTATTATTGATTGTGATAGTTTTTTTGCATCCTCAATAGGCATATTAATCACATGAAAAGCTAGCCTTTGCGCTGTTTTTGCACCAATTCCGGGCAACATTGCAAATGATTCTATAAGCGTTCCTATTTGTTTGCTATAAAATTCCATTAAAAGCCCAGACCTCCCATTGATCCGAGTCCGCCTGCTATTCCAGACATTTGACTCTGAGAAAACTCCTCCATCTGGCGTATTGCTTCATTAACTGCTGCCATCACAACATCCTCTAATGTCTCTACATCTTCAGGATCTACTGCATCTGGATCAATATGAAGCTTGGTGATTTCCTTGTTACCGTTGATGGTTACTTCAACTGCACCACCACCCGCTGTGGTTGTAATCTCCTTCTCCTGAATAGCAGCCTGTGCTTCTTCCATCTGTCGCTGCATTTTCTGCGCCTGCTTCATAAGATTGTTCATATTGCCAGGCATTCCCATTCCGGGAAATCCGCCTCTCTTTGCCATGATTTAATCCTCCTCTTCTATTTCTATATTTCCTTCTATAATAATTGTTTTTTCTCTTATTGCTCTCTCCAAATCACCATATGCCTCGCTATTACTTCTACCAGTTTTATTAAGAACTGTCTCTACCGGCATATCCTTACCAGATATCTTTGATAAAGCATTTTTTATATCTCCGAGATACTCGGGCTTACTCATTACGCGATTGTAATCGAACTCGTCGTCAAAAACAAGCAGTAAAGTGCCTTCTTTTGTCGCGCTTTTGGTGGTCTTTTGAATCATCGCACCAAGAAATCCATTGCTAAAATCGGCTAGTACTTCGTTCCATCTATTTATGACAGCTTCTACATCTGCTGAAATTGACTTCGGAAGATCCTTTTTTACAAAGGTCTGTGTGCTTGGCTGCGTACTATTTTCTCCTGCTGAAGCAATATAGTCCGCTGCTATCACACCGTTTGCAACCTTATTCTCTATATCCTCTATGCGTTGCATCACTGCGTAGTTGTCCGTGTCCATTGCAGGGCGGAGCATACGAATTATTGCTATCTCTATAAGTATTCTCTTTTGCGTAGAATACCTCAATTTATCTGAAAGCTCTGAAAAAATCTCAATAAAACGCATTAGCTTTTCTGGGCTTGCATTTTTTGCCTGCTCTTTGAGTACCACAAGGTTGTCATGAGACATATCTATGATGTCTTCCATATTATCATCCCCTTGTATTAATAAGAGGTTTCTGAGATACCATGTAAAGTCAGCTACAAACTGCCCCGGCTCACGACCGAGAACAAATACTTCGTCTA
>JAZRXQ010000041.1:0-14021 GCA_045600305.1 Lachnospiraceae bacterium | reverse complement strand
GTAGACTTCATCTGTAGATACCTTTCTTTCTCTGTTATTTGCTAACTGGCCGGTCAGCAATGACAGTTTAACCAAGGTATCTATTTTTGTTAAGTACTATCTACTTTTGCCTACACTTTTGATTTTACAGGAAGCTTTCTATATAAAATAGTACAAATGTGTCATTTCCCGATGTAAAATCGGATACAGAAAATATTTTGTTCAAAACTAGTCACTCCCATGGTATCTTCATCAAATTCCATTAAGATTCTCTCTTCTAAAATTAACCGTTTTCTCCAAATTTCCTTTTTATCATTCTAGGTATATATGTAATAAACATCCCTAGACGATATGTAAAAGATTTTTTTGTTTCCTCATACCTATACTTTATGTCTTCGTAATAAACCATTTGGCTTTCATTATCATTTACCATTGCACTCAATCTTCTTCTATCAAACTTAAGTTCTTCTATATACTTATTTTTATCTTCGATTGCACGCATAAGTTTTCTTAATTTCCACTTAGTATTCTCCTCCTGGTCAGCCCTCTCAAATCTTCCAGCATAGAGATATTCTTGAGGCGAATATTTTAAAATCTTAACTAACAATATATAATTTTCACTCTTATATATATCAGAAGAGGACACATCCCATGTAATATCCATCTTTTCAAATAACTCATATTTTAATTTGTTGTATACGTATTCAAAATCTTGATAATTGTCTTGCTTAAATAAAACATAAATACACGTATCCAAACATCTATTTATATAACTTTTTTTGAACTCTTGATATATGCCTCTATCTACTAAGAAACGCTTCAAGCCTAAAGTTGCTACAGAAAACTCTATAGGGTCATGTTTCATATTTGATTGTAAACTGTTATTATTATTTATTCTATATGTGACAAGCTCATCGTTTACATAACATATTCTTTTGGCTATAGACAAAGCGCTATATGAAAAATAGAAATCATTATAATGATGCGTTCCCTGAAACTCTAGACCGTTTTTCCTAACAAAGTCAGTCCTAAACAATTTATTCCATGGAGCCCCTGTTGTAAAATTAAAAATAAACTCAGGTATATCTTCACTTGAAAATACTTCTGTATCAGGCACATACTCCATTTTTAATTCTAAATCTCTTTTATTTATTTTTCCCGACACATCATCTAATGTTTTACACTTAAATAAACAGATGTCACTACATGTGCTCTTTATTTTTTCATAGATTTTCTCTATCATTGAACACTCAAAAAAATCGTCTGCATCCAAAAAAAGAATATATTCACCGGTTGCAACATTCATTCCGGTGTTTCTAGCATTTCCAGCATACCTACATTC
This sequence comes from Lachnospiraceae bacterium, assembly GCA_045600305.1. GTDB lineage: Bacteria > Bacillota > Clostridia > Lachnospirales > Lachnospiraceae > JAZRXQ01. The sequence goes on along the minus strand of JAZRXQ010000041.1, from coordinate 12,700 downwards.
CTGATTTATAATTACTATTCGCTCATCTAAAAGAGAATTTTCTTGCAAGATAGCTAGTGAATTATCTGTAGATCCATCATTAACTGCTATAATTTCAATATCTGAAAACGTTTGGAATCTTATTGAATTTAAGCATGCTTGCAAATATTTTTCAGCATTATGTACTGGAATTACAACAGATACTTTTGACTTTCCCGAACTTATTTGCTTTGTTTTTATACAGTTTGCAGGATATTCTTTATTTTTGACTACCTTTGTTTCAATTCTCTTTGTATCACCTATGCTTTCTCCATAAAAGATCTGGTCTGTTGTCGAACAAATTACCGTTTTACCTGATAGTACCGCTATTTTTTCCGCCTGTATTGGATCACTCTCTATGAATAACGATGTATCAGATAGTTTTCTATATACTTGTGCCTTAAAAATCGCATGCGCTTTATACTTTAACCTTTCCTCTTTGTTGCTTAAATTTAGCATTATCAACCTGTCATATTTTACGTTGTTTTGCTTTAGCCATGTCTCTGTAAGATTTCTATATTTTTCTAATCTAGAAGTTACAATTGTATTTATCTTAAACTGCGGAATAAATAGTGGCTTTGCATTAACTAGGAATTTTTCATAGTTCTTCCCATCATCATTGTCTGCTTCATGTGGATCAACGCATAACACTCCATCCATATCAAAACAAGCTTGGTTAACCCATATCAAATTTAAATAATTCCACTGAAATAGTCTCGGCGTCGGAATATAGTCAAACACATAATCAACTAAATCATTATTGCTATTATTTGTATAAATGGCCACATAAACAAACGTATAATTGTCGCTAATCTCACTTAAACGCTCTTTTACTTTTCTGATTGCCCTCCCTGTATTTAATGAATCATCAACTACCAATATTTTTTTTACAACTTTTTCACACTCATCTGGTATTCTATATCCTTCGACCAAATCGTCTATTTTGCCATTCAATAGCTCATTTACTGAGCATACTCTTTTATTCATAAACATGCCTATCATGTATGCCGGTATCATTCCTGAACGAGGTATACCCACAACTAAATCAATATCACTTGGCAATCTGGTACATCCATCTTTTATTGTTTTTGCTAACTCATTAAAGGTTCTAAACGGATAATTATCACTCATACTAATCCCTCTCGAATAAATCTTTTGTATACACCTTTTTTTCATCAAATCGCAATATATTGTCCATTCTGTTTGCGAGTATAATATGGCTTTTTTTCATAAATGTATAAATATTATTTTCTACTTTATAACCTTTATATATTTTGTCGCTATTCATAATTGGCTCATAAATTACTATCTCTGCTCCAACTCTTTTTATTCTATTCATTACTCCTATAATAGCTGCTTTCCTAAAATTATCTGACTCAGCTTTCATAGCGAGCCTATATATTCCGATTACACATTTTTTTCCAGTTTTGTTACCGTTTTCATCGTAAAAACCAGCTTTTTTTAGTGCCTGTTCTGCTATGAAGTCCATTCTAGTCTCATTTGCCTCAACTATAGCATTAATAATATTTTGGGGGATATCTTCATAATTAGCCAACAGCTGTTTGGTATCTTTAGGCAGACAATATCCTCCATATCCAAATGATGGATTGTTATAATAATTGCCTATTCGTGGATCCAAACATATACCTTTAATTATAGACGCTGTATCTAGCCCCTTAACCTCTGCATAAGTATCTAATTCATTAAAATAAGCAACTCTCAACGCCAGATATGTGTTGGCAAATAGTTTCACGGCCTCAGCTTCTGCGGAACCCATTACTAATGTCTCAACATCCTCTTTTAAGGCTGCTTTTTTTAATAATGATAGAAATTCTTCTGCTATTCTCTTTTGATGCGCATCCTCTATATCACAACCAACTATTATCCTACTTGGATATAAATTGTCATACAAAGCCTTAGATTCTCTCAAAAACTCAGGGCTAAAAATAATATTATTTGTACTATATTTTTTCCTGATTTCTTTTGTATATCCAACTGGAATAGTTGATTTAATTACCATCGTAGCTTTATGATTAACATTTAGCACCTGTTCTATCACTGACTCGACCAACGAAGTATCAAAAAACCTTGTCTCCTCATCATAATTTGTTGATGTGGCAATTATCACAATATCTGCTCCTCTATAGGCATCATCCCCATCAGTAGTAGCAATTAAATCCAGTTCCTTTTCGGCCAAATACTTTTCTATATATTCATCTCTAATAGGCGATATTCTATTGTTAATCATATCTACCTTTTCGGAAACTATATCCACAGCAGTTACTTTGTTTTCCTGCGCCAACAATACCGCCATAGAAAGCCCTACATATCCTGTTCCAGCGACAGCTATTTTGTACCTATCCATTATTCTTCCTATACTCCCCACAAACTACCTTCGGCTCACCCACCATCTTGAGTTCACCTTTTTCTATCCACACACACTTAGTACAGTATTCCATTATGGTTCTCATTCCGTGGCTTACCATCAGCACTGTACTGCCGCCATGTATCATCTCTTTGATTCTGGCTAATGATTTTTTCCTAAAAAACTCATCCCCCACGGACAAGACCTCATCTAGTATGAGTATCTCTGCTGCATCACCTGCTGTAGCGATGGCAAAGCCTAGGCGGCTTACCATACCGCTGGAGAAGTTCTTGACCTTTTCCTCCATAAATCCTTCTAGCTCGGCAAAGGTCACTATCTCATCATAATGTGCGTCTAAGAATTCCTTAGAATAGCCTATGATGGAACCATTGAGATAGACGTTTTCTCTGGCTGACAGCTCATGGTCAAATCCTGTTCCAAGGGTGAGTAGCTGTATCTTTTTTCTATCTACTCTCACTCTACCCTTAGTAGGATTAAGTGCTCCTGATATAATTTTTAATAAAGTAGATTTACCTGAACCATTGGTTCCTATGATACCTACTACCTCTCCCTTGTATACGTTGAAGCTGACATGGTCTAGGGCTTTTAGCGTCCTAAAGGATACTTCCTTGTTCATAGACTGGATGACAAATTCCTTGATACCAGATGCATTGGAGGTTGTGATGTGGAATTCCATAGTCACATCCTCTACCGCTATAACAGGCTCCTCGCCTGTCTCTATTCGAGCTTCGTCAATCTTGCATTCGATTACTTTTTGCTGTTCAGCTTCTGCGGCTTTTAGCTTCTTTTTTTCGCGCTCAGCCCGCGCACTTGCATGTAGCTTTTGGTAAGTAGCAATGAATCTAACTATGAAAAAAATAAACACAGCCAGTAAAAATCCAACAATGATGAAGCTGATATTACTAGGGATTACAAATTCAAACATATGACACCCCCTATATCTTTTGCATCACATTGTTTTGGTATTTTTTGAATACTATAATACCTATTCCAAGCATACCAAATGACCATATGGCTAATTTAAGCCATGGAATCAGTTCAGGCTCATTTCCATACATCACGCTCTCACGTGCTACATATATTGCCAGATATACCGGATTATTTTGGACTATCTTTTTCATGATTCCAGGTAGGTTATCCACCGGATAGAATATTGCGGACATATATAACCACAATGTTAGCAACACAGAATATAGGTGCTTGATGTCAGCAAAAAACACATATAAAATCGCCAATATAAATCCTATGCCTGTAGAAAACAGCAATAGCAACAGTACATCTACTGGAAACAAAAGCATATATATACTAGGCTCAACCTGAAATACTATGCACATGATAACGTAAGCAATCATCGAATATCCCAGATTTACAAATGCTGTGATTACTCTGGATATGACAAATGCGTATTTAGGCAATGTACCTTTTATTAAGAGCGTTTTATTATCTACTAATGCATTCATTGAGGTATTAGTAGCATTTGAAAAAAAGCTCCACAGTGTCTGACCAGTCAAATAATAGATAGGGTAATTTTCTATGCTTCTCCTAAACAAAGCTGAAAAAATCAGTGATATAACTATCATGAGTAGAAGCGGATTTAACACACTCCATACTATTCCAAGATAGCTTCTAGCATATTTTCTCTTTATCTCTCTACTAGTTAGCTCGCTGATGGCAAAGAAATACTGCTTTAGGTCTTCTGCTCTGCTTCTACGCTCACGTATTTTGTTTTTTCTCTGAACTGGTATTTCTTTATTGCCCACTTTTAATTGATTTCCTTATGTACAATAGGTATTTGTACAGTCTGGCATGACGAAGGTTACTTTTAACCTTGCCTCCTAGACGTACTATGCTACCCTCCAGCCACGCACTCTCATGAATTGTCACCTTATGTAATCCCATGAGATTAAGTAGCTTTCTTATTAGTCGTTGATTTTTTATATCTTCATCTGATAGGTCTGCTGCCACGTTTTGCATCTGACTCTCTAATATGTCATCACAGAATTGATAGCTCCCCCAATAATCTACTGCTTCCGCCGTTGGCCAACTCATAAATGGCTTCAATAACTGGTATATCTGCTTATTTGATAGTGCATCAGAAGCCTTATAATCCTTCATATATTGATCCAAGAGCTCGCCTTCTATTTCTATTCTGCTCCTATTAGGATTTTTGATATCAGACTCGATTGGCTTGTAATAATTCTCATTCGCCAAATACTCATAGCCAAGTGTCATCCCATCTGGGGCTGAAAGTATTGCTTCCATTAGACTGTTAGAAAAATGTGCCTTGCGACCTACTTTGCCTTGAGGTCCAAAATAGAAGCTATGGTACTTATTTTTTTCTACTCCGCCTGGTACCTCGTACAGACCAAAATAATAGCCATCTATCATTGGTATCACGTTTATATAATGACGCCCTAAGTACGATTCCACTAGCTGAGTCAAGGTCTGTTGTATTGTCCCTATCCAACCAGTATCTACTACAGCGATTGATTTCCTATCCATCAAGCCTTCCTGCCGCAGATAGCCTATGGTGTTCCTATATTTTTCTCGCGAATCATTAAAAACAGCTTCCAGGAATTCCTTATCCTGTCTCAATAGATCTCGAAGGGATACTATCTGATTGTATGTTAGTATCTCTTCTCGTTTATTCTCAAAACCAGTTCGTGTCGCTACAGCATCTATTAATGTCTCATCTATACCTGTTCTCTTCATCAGCTTGTTAAAGGTCATATCTATACCATTAGTACAGATATAGTCTACGCAAGCGTCTCCTTGTAGATGATACTGAGCTGATCTAAGCGCGTATCTAGACACGTTGAGATAATGAAGTCGTATATCTAACCCCTGACTCTCTACTATCTGACGGGCTGCCTTTATCATGAGATATCCGTCTCTTGAAAGGTAATATATGTCGCTCTTGCCATCTGCTATAGCTCTATCAATAGTCCACTGGGTGAAGCTTGCTATGGTCGGACACCATACCTTTTGAAACGTCCCCTGTGCTTCTTGTGGCATTATATTGTTTGTCTCTTGACTCATTCTTTTTTATCCACGCAATTAATCTAGCTGGAACTAATCCCCCGATAACAGGTCTAATAACATAGACTAAACCGATAGGATTAAGTAGCTTCATTTTTTTGAAATTATCGTATCTGACCTTCATCTCATTGATCCGATGCTTGAAGGTTCGCTTTTGAAAGGAATCCTGATTCTCTCTATAGTAAAACAGTTCCTGCTGGATGTTGTATCCCCTCAGACCCTGTTGGTGAAGTCTCATAAATATCTCATAGTCTTCACATCTCTTAGTCTCATCGCTGACCAGATATCCCCCGCATTCTCTTAGGATATCAGCCCTATACATCACTGTGGGATGTATGAATGGAGAGTACTTGAGGTAGTCCTTGGCTGTAGGTTTTTCTGGATATATTCGTTTACCCCAGTTGCCCTCATCATCATAGAGTACAGCGTTGCAGCCACACCACGCAAACTGCGTGTGCTTCTCCATAAATCGATACTGCTCTTCTATTCTGTTAGGATGAGATATATCATCTGCATCCATTCTAGCTATGTACTTCCCCTTTGCTATATCAATGCAGGCGTTGAGCGAAAATGCAAGCCCATGATTTTTTTCTCGTCCAATTAATATAATCCTCTCATCCATCGCAGATATATCTCGCAGATTATCTGCTACATCTGGATGCGAGCCGTCGTCGTATATGATGAATTCAATATTGGTATATGTCTGGTTTAAAATAGAATGTATAGATTGATAAAGCGTGTCTTTATTCCACTCATTGTAGACACCCATTATCACTGAGATTAGTGGCTTGTTATTTACTTGCTCCTTCAGAAATCCTTCTCTCAATTTCCCTATCCACCCTAGATAGTATCCTATGCATCTCTGCACGGGTTGTATCTGTACTAAATTCCTTGGCTTTGGCTCTGCAGTTTTTCGTCAAGCCTTCTCTGTAGCTCATATCACTGTAAAGCCTAGCTATTCCTCCTGCGAAAGCAGCTACACTTGATGCCTGGCAGACTAATCCATTAATTCCGTCAACCATGTATTCCTTGGTGCCCCTGTTATCTGAAGCGATCACCGGAACTCCACATGCTAGTGCCTCAACCGCCGCAATCCCCAATCCTTCTCTATATGAGGGAAATGCAAAACAGTCTGCACTAGATAGGATATCTGGCATATCATTGCAATATCCTAATAGCTGTACTCTGTCTGTGAGTCCTGCTTTTTCTATTAGTTTTCTTAGCTTGCTATCTGTAGGACCTTTTCCGCAAATGCTATAGTATATATCTGTATACGGCAGGCTTGCTATCGCCTCGATTACTGTCTTTTGATTTTTGTTTTCTACCAACTCCGCGGCTGTCACTATATGAAAGGCTTCCGCTGGTATGTTGTATTTTTCTCTTACTGCTAATCCACAGGAATTCTTCTTAAACCTGTCTGTATCCACACCTACGCCATGAATTCGGTTGACAACACCTTTTTTCCTGAGCTTAAAGCCCTGCGCTCTCTCATAGTCCTCACTGTTGATAGTAATGATAGTATCTGTATGCCTCGCCAGCAGCCTCTCTGCTGGGTAGTAAAGCATCCAGTTGATAGGTTTTGCGCCTTTAAAAAAATGTAGCCCATGTGCTGTGTAGATTGTATATGGTTTTGATTTACTAGCTGTTCCTGCTAGCCGTCCAACTACTCCACCTAATGGATTGTGGCAGTGGACCAATTCTATATGTTCTGTATCAATTATCTTCTTAAGCTGCCTGAACGCTCTGCTATTGGCTGCCAGCTTAAGCGGACTTTTTTCTATATCAATATGATGTACTACGATCCCTCTTGCCTTTAATTCGTCTATGTTGAAGTCATATACTGGCTTATTTAGATTGGATGCGTAATGCACCTCATATCCTAGTTCCTGCAGTACTGCTACATCATTGCCTAAAAACTTGGACAAAAAGCCACTGATTGTAGTTATGATTAACGCTTTTTTCTTCATCACCCTTTAACAAAAAATATCGCTGGCATCAATGCCAGCGATACATATGTGCTTTTGATGCAACTACTTTGCTGCTTTAATTTTTACATTCTTGTTAAGTCCGCACTTTGCGAAGAGCTTTGTGTAAGCCTTTACCTTAGATGCGGGAACTACGATTGTTGTACCCTTCTTAACACCTGCAAATGCCTTAGCACTTACTGTCTTTGTGGAAAGCTTAGTGCTAGTAATTGTGATAGTCTTAAGACTTGTACATCCCTTGAATGCGTTGTTTCCAATCTCCTTAGTTGCCTTGGGAAGAGATACTGCCTTGAGGCTTGTGCATCCCTTGAATGCGTTAGCACCGATTGACTCGATGTTCTTGCTGATTGTAACTGTTGTAAGAGAGTCATTGCCCTTGAAAGCGCCATCAGCGATCTCTGTAACCTTGTACTCTGTTCCGTTAACTACAACTGTTGCAGGAATCTTAACCTTCTTAGCTGTCTCATCTGTACTACCCTTGTACTCAACCTCTGCCTTGGTAGAATCTGTAACCTCAACCTCTGCCTTGTTGTCCTTGTCGATAAGCTCTGTTCCAACTGCCGCTACAGGTGTGCTAGTTCCATCTGTGGGTGTTGTAACTGCAGCAAATGCTGTTGTAGCTGTAGCTACTGACATAGCTGATGCGATTGCGATTGCTACAATCTTCTTCATAAAGTTGTTCTTCATTTGAACTGTCCTCCTCTATCATCTCTTTAGATTTTGATAAATTCCGACACCTATTCTACCCCCCCCCTCGAACTTTTTGTCAAGTACTTTTTGCCAAAAAGTTCGTACTTTTTTTTGTGCTTGATATTCTCCATATTTAACGTATAAAATAACGTAAATTTCGATCAAGGGAGAGTTGGTAATGCGAAGCAAATTAACTACTATAGGAAATTTTTTCAAGAACACTTTTAAGGATTCTACAGCACCAGGCATTGTTTGCATGCTCTATCTCATAGGTTTCTTTTTTGTTTTTATATTTGGATACCATGACAATTTCATAGATTTGACAATTACAAAGAGAACTCTCTTTATCAATGGTTCTCTTATCTTTGTTGCATTGATGCTTGCATCCACTGTATTCCATATAGTGTACTCACTGATCAAGAAAAAGCCTATCATCCGCAAGCAACCTGCTTTATTTTTCATCCTAGGTCTAATAGTCATCTGGGGTATAGGGTATTTTTTCGCCATTGATACTGAAGATACCTTCCTGGGACTTGGTATGAAATGTACTGGTTTACTTGTCTATCTTCTTGGCGCAATAATTATTCTCTTCTTTGGCTTCTTTCTTAAATGGAATCGTCTACTTACTCTTTTCTTCTTGATCTCCGCATTTGGCATTAGTCTACTACAGGTTCTAAATAGATTTGAGATTGATCCGCTCTATATGTATACAAATCTAATCTGGTATGAGCACCCCCAGTTTATCGCTACATTTGGAAATACCAATTACAACGGTGCCCTCAACTGTCTTATTATCGGTATACTAATGACTCTCTTCTTTAAGTGCGAAAACATCAAAAGTCTTTTTGTATATGGATCTGTTTTGTTATTTGCCTTTGCCGGTGGAATATGCTGTGCTTCCAACGTGGTATTTGTATGTATAGCAATTACAATGGTAATTCTCGCTGGCTTCGCATGCTTACAGCCTTCAAGATGGTTTCGTATATGGGAGATAATGATACTCTTTACTATTCCCTGCGGATTCTTTTATTTCTACTACAAGCAGTTAGATGAAGAGCTTTTCATATGGGACCTCATGGAAAAGATTTTTAAAGGAACATATCTCAAATATCAGGTCGCTGCCGTTATCGCATTTGGTATCCTCATAGCAGTTCTATATAAATTTATGAATAAGCATAAAAATGGTTTCTTTTTAGCATACAAAATCTTGGTTTCTGTTCTCATTTTTACCGGCGTCTCTGCTGTTATTATCGCAAACTCAGATTTGGATTTCGTGAAGAATGTGTCTATATTAGGAAAACTTAAAATTGAGGGTTCCTGGGGTAATGACAGAGGAGATTTATGGCAAAGATGCATGAGTGCATTTATTCACGCACCTATTGAAAACAAACTATTCGGATTTGGCTTTAACAACATCTATCAGGCACTTGAGACAATTGGACTTGGAGTTCGTACCGTTAACGATACAACTGAAATGATTGTAGATGCTCACAGCATATATTTTAACACTCTTTTGACTTCTGGAATTTTAGGCGTAGTAGCCTGGGGCGGATTTTTAGTTTATCTTTTTATACAGACTGCTAAGTCCATTACTGAAAAAAAATCGACCGGCATAGTCACTCTCGTTGGACTTGTCAGCATCCTTGTACAGGGTCTTGTTGTCGGTCCTCAGATTTTTACCACACCGGTCATTCTTATTGAATTTGGAATCTTTAGTGCACTGCTGGCTAATCAGCGAGCTTTTAGCTCTCCATCAGCCACATAGATTGTAATCGTCTCTCCCTCTTTTACTCCACCAGCTAAAATAAGCTTGGCCGCAAGGGTCTCGACATTCTTTTGCAGGAATCGCTTGATTGGACGTGCGCCAAAATCAGCATCATAGCCATTGTCTATTACATACTGAATCGCATCCTCTGTTATCTCAATCTTAAGCTGCCTGTCAGCGAGACGTCTGTTGATTTCATCTAGCTGAAGCTTTACGATACCCGAGATATTATCCTTGCTAAGAGGATTAAACATAATTATCTCATCGAGTCGATTGATAAACTCTGGTCTAAAATACTGGTGCAGGCTATTCATCACCATATTTTCGGTATCAGCTGATAGTTTTCCTTCTGAATCTATACCATCAAGTATGAGCTGCGAGCCAATATTAGAGGTAAGTATAATAATTGTATTCTTAAAATCTACTGTTCTACCCTGTGAGTCTGTGATACGACCATCATCTAGTACCTGGAGAAGTACATTAAAAACGTCAGGGTGAGCTTTTTCTACCTCGTCAAAGAGCACTACACTATAGGGCTTGCGTCTCACTGCCTCCGTGAGCTGTCCACCCTCATCATAACCTACATATCCTGGAGGTGCTCCTATTAGTCTTGATACAGAATATTTTTCCATGTACTCTGTCATATCAATTCTTACGATATTGTTTTCATCATCAAATAGATTTGCTGCCAGACTCTTTGCTAGCTCTGTCTTTCCGACACCTGTTGGTCCTAAGAATAAAAATGAACCTATAGGCTTATTCTCATCCTTGATGCCAGCCTTTGACCTAATAATCGCATCTGTCACACGGCTAACTGCCTCATCCTGCCCTACCACACGTTTCTTTAGCTCATCATCGAGATGGAGTGCCTTATTTCGCTCTGACTCGTTGAGCTTGGCTACAGGTATTCCTGTCCAGCGAGAGACAATCTTGGCAATCTCATCCTCATCAACATTTTCATGCACGAGGTTATTATCTCGCTCCTTTAATGCCTGTTCTTCACGCTCCAGCTCTGCGGTTAATTCTGGAAGCTTGCCATACTGCAATTCTGCTGCCTTATTAAGATCATAGTCCTGCTGTGCCTTAGCTATATCAGACTTTAATTGCTCTAATTGCTCACGAAGTACGGATACCTTGTCAACTGAGCTTTTTTCATTGTCCCAGTTAGCCTTCTTACCCATAAATTCTTCCTTGAGTTCTGCAAGCTCCTTGGACAAAGCCTCTAGCCTATTCCTAGAAAGCGCATCCTCTTCTTTTTTTAGTGCTGTCTCTTCGATTTCGAGCTGCATGATTCGCCTGTTCATCTCGTCAAGTTCAGCTGGCATTGAATCAAGCTCGGTCTTGACAAGCGCGCATGCCTCATCTACCAAATCTATAGCTTTGTCTGGCAAGAATCTGTCGCTAATATATCTATTAGATAAAACTGCTGCCGAAACCAGTGCTGCATCTGCTATTTTTACACCGTGGAAAACCTCATAACGCTCCTTCAATCCTCTTAGAATTGAAATAGTATCTTCAACTGTAGGTTCATCAACTGTCACTGGCTGAAATCTACGTTCTAAGGCAGCATCCTTTTCTATGTACTCTCTATACTCATCAAGGGTTGTCGCACCTATACAGTGCAATTCACCTCTTGCAAGCATTGGCTTGAGCAACTGGCCCGCATCCATAGCACCATCAGTTTTTCCAGCTCCGACTATTGTATGAAGCTCGTCAATAAATAAAATTATCTCTCCATCGGATGCCCTTACTTCGTCTAGTACAGCCTTGAGTCTCTCCTCAAATTCACCACGATACTTGGCTCCAGCAATAAGTGCTCCCATGTCTAAAGAAAAGACTTTTTTATCCTTAAGTGCCGCAGGCACATCGCCTCTACTTATTCTAATTGCAAGTCCCTCAACAACCGCAGTCTTACCTACACCTGGCTCACCAATGAGACAGGGATTGTTCTTGGTCTTACGTGAGAGAATCCTAACGATATTTCTAATCTCTTCGTCACGACCAATTACAGGGTCCATCTTCTGCTCTCTTGCTCTAGCCACCATGTCATAGCCATATTTCTCGAGAGTATCGTATATAGCCTCTGGATTATCTGATGTTATTTTTGAATTGCCTCTTACCTCAGCCAATGCTTTTAGGAATCTATCTCTTGTGAGACCATATTCGCTTGCGAGGCTTTTAATCGCACTGTTGGGATGCTTTAACATACTAAGGAATATATGCTCAACAGAGACATATTCATCTCCCATTGCCTTGGCTTCATCCTCGGCATGTATTAGAGCATTATTGATATCCTTACCCATGTATAACTGACCTGAACCTGAGACCTTGACTCTGGCTGACAGCTTACTCTTGGCGTTATCTGTAAAATGCTTTAGGTCTATTTCCATTTTTGTTATGAGCTTAGGAAGTAGTCCATCCTCCTGTGTCAATAGAGCTACTAATAAATGCTCCTGCTCTATCTCCTGATTGCTGTATTCGTAGGCGAGCTTTTCACATTCATTAACTGCTTCAATTGACTTTTGTGTAAACTTGTTAATATTCATACGCGTCACCTTCCTTTTTTTCTTTATAATGGTTGTCCATATGCTTGTTATAGCACCTATTGTTAGCACTGTCAAGCGGCGAGTGCTAATTATTTCAAAAATTTTAATTATGCATGCTAACATGTGAAGTTTACCGGATTTAAATCGTATACCTTTTGACACTCTTAGTTTTACACTGACGCTACCACATGATGCACTATGGGGCGCACTGGCTTTCAAACAGCTTTCACGCTGTGCAACCTTCGGACACGCGCATTTATGTTACGTAGCG
>JAZRXQ010000040.1:0-9841 GCA_045600305.1 Lachnospiraceae bacterium | reverse complement strand
CTGCTTTCCCGATATTTAACCGGGGAAGCAGCAATCTTTATCAGAACAAATGCCAGCCGGTCGGACGTGGCGTTTTCTTATACGAATAAATTAGTTGTTGATAAACTTATCTTCTTCGTTGTTCCAGCTGTAGAGCTTTCTGATCTCTTCTCCAACCTGCTCAGAAGCATGCTCAGCAGCAAGCTTTCTCATAGCCTTGAAGTGTTCCTGCTTTCCAGCATCAGACATATCAAGGAGGAACTCCTTAGCAAATGATCCATCCTGAATATCTGAAAGAACCTTCTTCATTGCCTTCTTAGTATCCTCTGTAATGATCTTGGGTCCTGTGATGTAATCACCATACTCTGCTGTGTTAGAGATAGAGTATCTCATTCCAGCAAAGCCTGACTGATAGATAAGGTCTACGATGAGCTTCATCTCATGGATACACTCAAAGTAAGCATTTCTAGGATCATATCCAGCTTCAACAAGTGTCTCAAATCCAGCCTGCATAAGTGCACATACACCGCCACAAAGAACTGCCTGCTCACCAAAAAGGTCAGTCTCAGTCTCTGTTCTAAATGTTGTCTCAAGAACACCAGCTCTTGCTCCACCAATTGCAAGTGCATATGCAAGTGCCATATCAAGAGCCTTTCCAGTTGCATCCTGCTCAACAGCTACAAGACAAGGAACACCCTTTCCTGCCTGATACTCTGAACGAACTGTGTGTCCAGGTCCCTTAGGAGCAATCATAGTAACGTCAACATCCTTAGGAGGAACGATACATCCAAAGTGAATGTTGAAACCATGTGCGAACATAAGCATATTTCCAGCCTCAAGGTTGGGCTCAATATCCTTCTTGTAAAGTGCAGCCTGCTTCTCATCATTGATAAGTATCATGATGATATCAGCCTTCTTTGCAGCCTCAGCTGCTGTATATACCTCAAATCCCTGCTTTACAGCCTTGTCCCAGCTCTTTGATCCCTCGTAGAGACCGATGATAACATTGCAGCCACTCTCTTTAGCGTTGAGTGCGTGTGCATGTCCCTGTGAACCATAACCGATTACAGCGATTGTCTTGCCATCGAGTAATGAGAGGTTACAATCCTCCTGATAGTAAATCTTTGCTTCTGTGCTCATTTTAATAGCCTCCTAAATATAAAAATAAAATATTGTGATGCATAAATGCTTCAAAAACTAATCTAAATATGTGACATCGTCAGACCCACGAGAAAGACCAGTTAGTCCTGTACGAGCAAGCTCTAATATCTCATATTGATCTAAAAGCGTGAGGAAAGCCTCGAGCTTATCAGAGTGACCCGTCAGCTCTACAACCAAAGAATCATGACTTGTATCTACAATCTTGCCATGGAAAATCTCTGTGACATTCATAACTGGCTGACGCTGTGCATCATTGCAACGCAATTTAACAAGCATAAGCTCTCTTGTCACTGAAAGACCAGGAAGAAGTTTTTTAATATTTCTAACCTCTTCAAGCTTTGATAACTGCTTTTCTATCTGATCAAAGGTATCCTCATCACCCTCGCATACAATAGTAACACGCTCATATCTAGGGTCAGCAGTGACGCCTGTACATAAGCTATCAATATTGAAGCCTCTTCGCGAGAAAAGTCCTGAAATACGACTAGTAACACCAGCAGTGTTATCTACTAGTAATGATAAAATCTGTTTGGCCATAATAATCTCCTATCTGTGTTTTTACAGACTTTTTTATAATAGCACAAATGAGTGGTTTGTCAAGAATACTTATTTTGCGTTGGTTTCTACTATATCGTATACGCCGATTCGAAGCTTATCTTCATCACTCATTCCAATAAATATACCTCCGATGGTATATTTGTCATTCTCAGCCTGACATCTAGATACACTAACGATTGCGTTAATTACATCTTTATTCCAGGTAGTTATTTTGGTGGAAAAAACAGATCCAACAGGTAACATGATATCAGATGTAAATCCGATGCCCTTTGTTGATAAATCAAATACATTTACATCCAAATCCTGCATCTTGGTATCGTTTTTGTCATCAAGTCTGCAAATTGAAATAGTTGCTTTAAGCTCGATTCGTTTACTTTTTCTTTCTTCCATCGTTTTTGCCTCCACTTTTTATATTTTATTCTATGAACATAGCATCCCCAAAGGAGAAAAATCTATATCTATTAGCTATTGCTTCTTGATATGCTTTCATAATGTAATCCTTACCAGCTAAAGCAGAAACTAGCATAACAAGTGTTGATTCAGGTAAATGAAAATTGGTAATTAATGCATCAACGCACTTAAACTCATATCCAGGATAAATAAAAATCTGTGTCCAGGCATTGCCGGGATTTATTTTTCCATTATTTGAAATAGATGCGGCACTCTCTACAGTTCGAAGAGAGGTTGTTCCTACACATATTACTCTTCTACCCTCAGATTTGGCAAGGTTAATTATATCAGCAGCTTCTTCTGTTATCTCATAATATTCGGAATGCATTATATGCTCGCTTACATTTTCAACCTTAACAGGTCTAAATGTACCTAGACCAACATGAAGTGTGACTTCTGCAATCTCAACTCCAATTTTTTTTATATCATTAAGTAGTTCAGGTGTAAAATGAAGCCCCGCAGTAGGTGCAGCGGCAGATCCCTCATGTTTAGAATAAACTGTCTGATAGCGTTCTTTGTCCTTTAATTTATGTGTAATATAGGGTGGTAGAGGCATTTCACCGAGTTTATCAAGAATCTCTTCGAAAATTCCCTCATACTTAAACTCTATTATTCTATTACCATCCTCTATTGTCTCTAAAACTGTAGCTTGTAATAAACCATCTCCGAAACTAAGAATAGTACCAGGTTTACATTTTTTTCCAGGCTTAACCAGGGTTTCCCATTTATTATCAGAAAGTCTTTTTAATAAAAGAAGTTCAACCTTAGCCATTGTATCTACTTTTATACCATATAGTCTTGCGGGAATAACTCTAGTATTATTTAGTACGAGTACATCACCCTTTTTAAGATAGCTAGTAATATTTGAAAATACATCATGCTCTATAGATTGTTTTTTTCTATTGAGGTGCATCAGCTTGGATGACGACCTATCCTCAAGCGGATCCTGAGCAATGAGCTCCTCTGGTAAATCATAATAAAAATCTTTGGTAGTCATATTATCTTCCTATAAAAATAGTCACGTCGCTATTATACAACGTGACTATAAAAAAGTCATTAGTTAAATCAAAAAACTACATTCTGAGGGTAATTCCCATTCCATCAAGTGTTTTTACGATTCTATTCATTGCCTCATTAATTGTATCATCGTCAAGTGTCTTGTCGGGGGCTCTAAATGTAAGTGTAAATGCCATCGATTTGAGACCAGCTGCAATGCGCTCACCCTGATATACATCAAATAATTCGTATGATTCAAGATATGCACCACCCTTATTTTCAAAGACCTTTTCAACATCTGCACAGGTAACATCTTTGCCCATAAGTACTGATATATCTCTTGTTACAGCAGGGAATTTTGCAATTCCGCTGTATTTTCTATCATATGTAGCAAAATCAAGAATTGAAGGGATATCAATTACTGCAACATATACTCTATCTTTGATATTATAATTTGTAGCAACTGTGGGATGAATCTCACCTATATAACCAATTTCAACATTTTTATAAATAATCTTTGCCTGACGTCCAGGGTGAAGGAAATTTTCTTTGTTTTCGGTAGAATAAGTGATTTTTTTAGTCATACCTATTACTGAAAGATATTCTTCGACAACTCCCTTTAATGTATAAAAGTCACCCTCCCCATACATACCAAGAGTAAGCTGCATTCTCTCGTCAGGAAGTTCAGTAAGAGGAAGAGCCTTTGGAATGTATATATTGGCCATCTCATAGAGTCTAACATCCTTATTTCGTCTGTTAAAATTGGTAGATAAGGATGTAAGCATTCCATTAAGAGAAATTGTTCTCATAATACTAAAATCTTCACCGAGAGGATTTGATATTACAATGGCATCTCTTCTCTTGTCGTTTTCATCAAGAAGAAGCTTGTCAAATACTTTAGGACTCTCAAATGAAAATACATACGCCTGAGAAAATCCGTTGTATTCAGCAACTGTTCTCGCTGAAGCTTCAATACGCTGCTTAAAGGAAATCATTCCAGTTGTAGCTTCACCTGAAGGAAGAGACGTAGGAATCTTGTCATATCCGTAGATTCTAGCAACCTCTTCTGCTAAATCGGCACGGCATAAAAGATCCTGCCTAAAAGTAGGAATCTTAACCTCTTTATCATCTACTACCTCAAGCTCAAGTCTCTTGAAATAGTCCTTCATCGTATCGATTGATATATCTGTTCCTAAAAGCTTGTTGTAGTATTCAGGTTCAAAAGGAAGTGTAATTCCCTCTTTTTTATTAGGGTAGATATCAACAGTGCCGCCGACAACTTCGCCACAGCCTAATTCTTCAATAAGCTGACATGCTCTATTAATAGCCTCAATTGCGTTGTTAGGGTCAAGACCCTTCTCAAACTTAGCTGATGCATCTGTACGCATTCCTACTTTTTTACCACTGAGACGAATATTGGTTCCATCGAAGGTAGCAGCCTCAAAAAGCATAGTCTTAACATTGTCTGTAATCATTGAATTTTCGCCACCCATGATTCCAGCAAGTCCAATTGCTTTTTCACCGTCACAAATTGTAAGAATAGAGCTATCTAATACACGCTCTTGACCATCAAGTGTTATAAACTTTTCTCGATCAGAAGCACGTTTTACAACAATTTTATTGCCTGCAATAGTATCAAGGTCGTAGGCATGCATGGGCTGACCATATTCTTCCATTACATAATTAGTAATATCAACAATATTATTGATTGGTCTAATTCCTTGAGCACGAAGTCTCTCCTGCATCCACTTAGGACTAGGCTCAATTTTAATATTTTTTACTACTCTTGCTGTATATCTGGGACACAAATCGGCGTCCTTGATTTCAACACTAATGTATTTATTTACATCATCATCATTTCCTGTTTCTTTAACAACAGGAGGATTGAAAGGAAGGTTAAATGTTGCAGCTGCTTCTCTTGCAAGTCCAAGAATTGAAAAACAATCTACTCTATTTGATGTTATCTCATATTCAACAACCGTATCATTAAGACCTAAGTAATCTACAGCATTTTCTCCAATAGGTGCATCCTCAGGCAAAATATATAAGCCATCCTCAGGAGCGTCAGGAAACATGTTTCTATCACTTCCAAGCTCCTCAATTGAACACATCATACCGTTGCTTTCAACACCACGAAGCTTGCCTTTTTTTATCTTAATACCGCCAGGGGTTTTGCTTCCATCGTGACCCCCCGCAACCTTTCCACCATCTAATACGGCAGGTACAACGGCACCTTCAAATACATTTTGAGCACCTGTAACAATCTGTGTAGTCTCAGTTCCAATATTAACCTGACAAATTACAAGCTTGTCTGCATCAGGATGTCTCTCAATTTTTTCTACTTTTGCAATAACAATTTTGTCTAAATCTTCATCTTGATTCTCAAAAAATTCAACCTTTGAGCCTGACATTGTCATCGCATCCATATATTCCTGGGGAGTGCAATTAAGTCCAGGAACTAAATCCTTTATCCATTTAAGTGAAGTTCTCATTTTTAATCTCCTAATATGTTATTTTCAGTATTTTTGAACTAGAACTGAGATAAGAATCTCTCATCATTTTCGTATAAAAGTCTAAGATCATCAATCTCATATTTGAGAAGAGCAATTCTCTCTAATCCAAGTCCAAAGGCAAAGCCTGAATATACATTAGGATCAATTCCACTCATTTCAAGGACTCTGGGATGAATCATTCCGCAACCAAGAATCTCAATCCAACCCTCACCCTTACAGAATCGACAGCCTTTTCCACCGCACTTAAAGCAGGTTACATCACACTCTGCTGAGGGCTCAGTGAAGGGGAAATGATGGGGTCTAAATTTAACCTTGGTATCTTCTCCAAAAAGCTTTTTCGCAACCTCCTGAAGTGTACCCTTAAGATCTGCCATAGTGATTCCTTTGTCGATAACCATACCTTCTATCTGGTGGAAGGAAGGACTATGCGTTGCATCCACTTCATCAGATCTAAAAACTCTTCCAGGAGCAATCATTCTAATTGGAAGACTTTTACTCTCCATAGCTCTTACCTGAACAGGCGATGTCTGTGTACGAAGAAGAATCTTGTCATTGATATAGAAAGTATCCTGTTCATCCTTAGCTGGATGATTTGCAGGAATATTAAGTGCTTCAAAGTTGTAATAATCAAATTCAACCTCAGGACCTTCTAATACCTCGTAGCCCATACCAACAAAAATACGTTCAACCTCGTCTAAGGTAATACGATTAGGATGTCTATGACCAAGCTTAATTTTTTTAGCAGGAAGAGTAACGTCTATCACCTCGTTTGCTAATTTTGCGTTAAGTGCTTCATTTTCAAGTTTGGTCTTTATTGCCTCAAGCTTAGCTTCAATTGCTTCTCTTGCATCATTAACTAACTGACCAAACAAAGGGCGCTCCTCAGCCGGAACATCCTTCATGCTCTTAAGTAAGGCTGTAAGCTCGCCTTTTTTACCAAGGATATTTACACGTATGTCATTTAGCGCGCTAAGCTCCTTGACATTTTCTAACTGGGCAATGGCATTTTCCCTTACCTGGTTAAGCTTGTTTTTCATCTTGTAGCTCCTTTATATAAATAAATTAAATTCTAAAAAATGTCCGATGTAGAACCGAAGATTTTGACTCCTGACTATAGTCAGGTGGGTTTCCGCAGTGACACCCTCTGTCTTCCTCCGAGCGTGTTAACGAGGCCTGACATAACGAAGTCATCCTATAGGAGTCCCTATTAAAATGTTTGTCGGATCAAAATACGACGATCCTTAAACTATCGGACTCTTAAAATTATAGTCAAAATCATAATTTAGTCAACATATAAAGATGCTCACTTCCGCCTGAAAGTGAGCATTTATTATAATTATAAGTCATCGATACTTATTTCTCTTCCATCTGACCAAACTCTTTCTAAATCGTAAAACAATCTGTCGTCCTTGTCAAAAATATGTATAATTATGTCCCCGTAGTCCATAAGTATCCAGGTCGAACTGCGATTACCTTCCATCTGCTTTAATTGCTTTCCAGCCAAATGCATTTTTTCGTCTACATTATCGCACATCGCCTGAAGCTGATTAGGACTAGAACCATCAGCAATTATAAAATAATCCGCAATAATTGATACTTCGCTTATATCAATTACTCTTATATCACCTGCTTTTTTATCTGCCAGAGCATCAACAGCAATTTTTGCAAACTCTTTTGTTTCTGACATATTAACCTCCTATTGTCTTAGACCAATATAGTAGTTATAGGTCTCTCTTGTGGTATCGTCTATCACTTTGTTTCTTCCAGTTAAATAATTTAGGGTGTCCTCAAGAATCATTATTACAGTACTATCTAAATTCTTAAAGGCGCATTCCCTTATAACGTCTAACCGATTAGCTTTATCTCGATGCGGTTCAATGTAATCTGCAATAAAAACAATTTTATCCAAATCAGTCATCGAAGGAGCTCCTGTTGTATGATGTCTGATAGCTGATAAGATTTCGTCATCATTAACATCATATTTTTCTTTTGCTAGGGCGGCTCCTAGCTTTGCATGAATTAAAGCTGTATTTTCTATTTCAAATTTTGATAATTTAACCTTGTATTTATCACATAATTTAAATTTTTTTTCATCAGAATAACACTTGGCGCAATCATGTAATAAACCAGCATATAATGCCTTGTCCAACGATACACCATGTGCCATAGCAAGTGCAGCACTTGTATACATAACACCTAGGGTATGCTCATAACGATCGCTGTCTAATTTGTCCTTTAATTTCTTCTGTATAGATATAAGTTTATCATCCATTTGATTGCCTATTTAAAACTATCCATGATAGAGTCTTTCTTTAACTGCTTAAACAGAATGATTTTCTTTCCAATAACTGTTACAACCTGGCTCCGGGTTCTTTCAGCAATAATCTCAGCAATCTCTCTTGGATCATCTAAACAATTCTTTAATACAGAGACCTTTATAAGCTCTCTTTTATTAATTGCTTCTTCTATTGCGCTTATTATCTCAGGAGTAATTGAGCTTTTTCCAACCTGGAAAATAGGGTCGATTACCTGAGCCTTTGATTTGAGGAAGGCTCTTTGCTTGCTAGTTAATTCCATTTATATACCTCTTATTTATAATAATCGAAGGATAATCCATACATCCTGACTGTGTCACCGTCTTCAATGCCTTGCTTTTCAAGTTCATCCAAAATACCTTGTTCTTTAAGGAATTTTTGAAAGAATAAGAAGCCCTTTTCTGCCTCTAGATTAGTATAACCAAGCATTTTTTCAATCTTGGGACCTTCAACAACATATTCGTCCTTTTCAGAATCGTATTCAACTGTGTAAGGCTCATTCTCGAAGGCGTGTAACTCAGGGAAGTATTCTTGTTCATAGAATATTTTATCCTCTGGCATATCATCTAGTAGCTTTTTGATGTCTGCCATTAATTCACGAACACCAATATGAGCGACTGCAGATATAGGATACACTTTTATACCTTTTGGTTCAAATTCTTTCCGTATCTTTTCTAAGGGACTGTCATCTTCATCATAAAAAGCATCAATTTTATTAGCAGCAATTATCATTGGCTTTTTTAAAAGATTAGGATCATAAGCCTCAAGCTCTTTATTAATTGCATATATATCCTCAACTGGATCTCTTCCCTCAACTGAAGCTGCATCTACTAGATGGACTAAAACCCTACATCTTTGTATATGCTTTAAAAATTCGTGACCTAGACCAACTCCTTCTGATGCACCTTCTATTAGTCCAGGAATATCTGCAATTACAAAACCATCGCCTAATCCCATATCTACTACACCAAGATGAGGTGTTAATGTCGTAAAGTGATAGTTTGCAATCTCAGGTCTAGCATTGGTTACAGCAGAAATCAATGTAGATTTTCCAACATTAGGGAATCCAACTAATCCTACATCAGCAATAGATTTAAGCTCGAGTCTAACCTCTAACTCCATTGCAGGTCCACCTGGTTTTGCAAATTTAGGGGTCTGCATTCTAGAGGTTGCAAAATGCTGATTACCTAATCCACCAACACCGCCTGTAAGTAAGGTTACTCTAGTATTATCACCTGACATATCACATATAACCTTGTCAGTGGCAGCATCTCTAATAATGGTTCCTTCTGGAACCTTTAGAATTAAATCTTGCCCTTTTCTTCCAGAACAATTTCTTTTTTTTCCCTGCTCTCCTGTTTCTGCAGCAAATTTATGCTTATGACGATAATCATTGAGCGTGTTCATAGATTTATCAACTTCAAAAATGATGTCTCCGCCCTTTCCGCCGTCTCCGCCGTCTGGACCACCATCTGGAACATACTTTTCGCGTCTAAAGGATACGCAGCCATCGCCACCCTTACCAGATTTTATAATTATTTTTGCTGTATCTGCAAACATAGTAATCACCTTAATAATGAAAAAAGCTGCAACGTCAATAGACGCTGCAGCTAATAAATTACTGCTCTACGGGATATACACAAGCAACCTTCTTGTCACGTCCCTTTCTCTCGAAACGAAGAACACCATCAACTAATGCGAAAAGTGTATCGTCTCCACCGAGTCCAACGTTTGTACCAGGATGAATTCTGGTTCCACGCTGTCTGTACAGAATGTTACCAGCCTTAACGAACTGGCCATCTGCTCTCTTTGCGCCTAATCTCTTTGCCTCAGAGTCACGACCATTCTTTGTTGATCCAACTCCCTTCT
>JAZRXQ010000039.1:0-2281 GCA_045600305.1 Lachnospiraceae bacterium | reverse complement strand
CTCTTTCATATTCTTAGACTGAACTATTGTGTCGCAGTTAATCCCGAAATCCTGACATACCTTTTCAAACATCTCAAATACATTATCCATAAAAGCATAGGAGGGAAAAAACGCCATATAATTCCCCGTCTTGCCTAACACCATTTGCATGATGTAGTCAGCCACACGCTTGTATGTATCCGCTCCACGCCTGGTATATTTACTCGTCACATCCTTGCCAATTAAGAGAAGTCTATTTTCCTGCTTGAAAATTGAATTAGCATAGATGGCATAGTTATCCTCCTTGGTGCTAAGCAGGCTCTTATAATAATTAATAGGCAAAAATGTTGCCGAGAAAAATACAGTTGCTCTAGCCTGATTAAGGCACTGCTGTAGCTTGGTACTAGGGTCGGCGCAATAGATTCTTATGCAAAAATTCTCCTCCGTCTGCCTGGTGAAAATCAAGTATTTTTCATCTCGGTTTTCGTAAAAATCTATCCAGCTTGCGACGTCAAAATAAAACTGAGTAACCTCATCTCTGCCTTCAAAACGAATTCTCTTTTCTATAAGAGATTTAAGAGAATCGTACACATTACAAAGACATGTATAGAACAAATCCACATGCTCATACTCTGTTAGTCCTGTACACTCACGCTTGTATTCCAGCATGATTTTATTAAGCCTGGTGAGGTGTTTTTCACAGCGCTTAGAGTATTTTTTTACATACTTATTGACCTCTAAAACATCCTCTTTTTTTATCTCGGCAGAAAACATCTCTCTGGCTCTATCTGGTAGATTATGCGCCTCGTCAACTAAGAAAATATAGTTACCCTTTAGTCCAGCTGCAAAAAAGCGTTTTAGTCTGGCAGTAGGGTCAAAAATATAGTTGTAGTCTCCAATGATGATATCTGAAAAGCTACTTATATCAAGGCTCAGCTCAAATGGGCAGACCTCATGCTTAGTGGCGTATTCCGCAACTATCTCTCTAGTACACATCTCCTCATGAGTGAGGATATCGTAAAGTGCATCATTTATCCTGTCAAAGTGCCCCTTTGCAAAAGGACAATCATCTGGATTACATGCAGGTGCATCAAGAATACACATCTTCTCTTTAGCAACGATTTGGACACAGCTAGTATGGCAATTCCTTTCGTGAAAAAACCTGGCAGTATCGATTGCCACAGATGCGGTCACCGTCTTAGCCGTCACATAAAATATCTTGTCAGCTAGCTTATTAGGAAAAGCCTTAACCACAGGAAAAAGTGAATTGATAGTTTTACCAGTTCCAGTAGGTGCCTGAATAAACAGATTTTTCTGCCTCAAAATCGTCCTATATACATCCTGACAGAGTTCCTTTTGCCCTGGTCTATACTCAAAAGGAAATTCAAAATGAGCGGCACTATTATTGCGAAGCAGCATGTGATCATATTCCAAATCTGCCCACTTGGCATATTCATCCATGAGGTCGTCAAACCAGTTTTCCACCTCTGACCTTGTATAAATATCTATGAAATGCTTGATGGTATCGGTATCCATATCGCAATATGTCATCTGGACTCCGATATAATCTAAATCGTCCTGAGTCGCAACGATATATGCATAGACCATTGCCTGCGCATGGTGTACAGGAACTGGCTCATCCATGAGTGTTACATCTCTATACACACCCTTGATCTCATCTATAAAAGTGATTTCTCTTTTTGCTCTATAATCGAAACCATAATCTTCTGTTTTTGCATCCGTGTATTTGTGGTCATCGAAATCTAATTCATCAGTTGTCTCTTCATCTATTGAAACAGCTGATTTATTAGTATTAGCCTCCTCTATATCTGAAGCACCTGAAAAGGACTTAGGAAGTTTTCTGATTTCAGAAATTCGACTCGCGAGCTCATCTATAAGTATTGAAAAAATTCCATCCGCTCTACCGTCAATGATAATCTCATATCTCGATTTTTGAACAACAATTGATAGAGGCACCTCGGCCTGATAGGTACTTCCGCCCTGTCCCTGAATACGCTTATGAACCCTCGTTCCTTCATTCATGGCTGCGGTTCCACTAGGTCCACCAAAACGATTATCGATATCTCCAGAGCGCAACAAAAACTCCACCAGCTCTCGAACCGAGATATGGACCTGGTGGAAATTATTATTCTCTATTCTGTTATCTAAAAGTGATTCTTCAACCACTGATACTAATTCCTCGTCCATATGATAATCTTACACAATAGAACGAATGTTTGCAAGAAGAAATATCCCATTTAATAAGTTTTCGTATCGGTCTCATTACTTTATCTTCTCTTAC
>JAZRXQ010000038.1:0-3537 GCA_045600305.1 Lachnospiraceae bacterium | reverse complement strand
GGCATGAGAGGGGTGGCATTTTCAGCACTACTCGGTCTATCTGATTTTAGGAAAGATGCTCTGGCCAGTGCGCTTCACGTATATTACTTGCAGAGAAAATATCCCTGGGCGGAGATGTCATTATCGTGCCCGAGACTTAGACCAATTGTCAATAATGATAAAATAAGTCCTTTGGATGTCAGCGAGAGCAAGCTTTGTCAGATACTGTGTGCATATAGATTATTTCTTCCTTTTGTTGGAATTACAGTATCCTCGCGCGAAAGTGCAGAGTTTAGAAATGGTATTGTTAAAATTGCTGCTACCAAGGTTTCTGCAGGAGTTTCAACTGGAATTGGAGACCATGAGAGCAAGTATTCTGGCGAGGAAGCAAAGGCTGAAGAAGGCGACGAACAGTTTGAAATAGCAGATGGACGAAGCTTTGAGGATATGTACAAGGACATATCTGCTGAGGGGCTACAGCCAGTACTAAACGATTATTTATATGTCTAATGAAAGGATTATAGGGATGCCAATCACAGACGCTATGGTAGAGACAAGAGAAAATGAAGCCGTCACCAATGAGGAGTTTTATTCTAGTGTAATATGCGTTACAGATAGAAAACAGGTGAAGGGTGATTTTTTAGAGCAGGTAGAAAAAATTGCCAATCTTGGAATCAAGACAATTATTCTCAGAGAGAAGGATTTATCTGAGGATGAATATTACAACCTCGCCAAGGAGGTTTATGCTATTTGTCAAAAGCATGGTACAAGGCTTATTATAAATTCCTTTTACCAGGTTGCAATCAAGCTAGGAATAAAAGCAGTACATCTTCCACTGCCTGTACTAGAGGAGCTTAGCTTTTCAGATAGAAGCCAGTTTGAAGAGATAGGAACTTCAGTTCATAGCATAAGTGATATGTCATTTGCAAGACAATTAGGAGCGACCTATGTCATAGCAGGACACATTTATCCCACCTCCTGCAAGCAGGGCTTACCAGGCAAGGGCTTAGATTTTCTTTCAAGTATAGTCCTTACCTCAGGACGTCTTCCCGTGTATGCAATTGGTGGAATTACAGAAAATAATATAGAAAAGGTAGTAAAGGCTGGCGCGGCAGGTGGCTGTGTTATGAGTGCCTTAATGAAAATATAAATGAGAATCAGACCAGAACAACTCTTACTATACGCGGTTACAGACCGTACATGGACAGATAGAGAGCCGTTTATTATGCAGATAAAAAAGGCAATCTCTGGCGGTATTACTATCTTACAGCTACGAGAAAAGGATATCTTAGAGGATGAGCTTTATGATGAAGCTGTGACAGTAAAGGAACTCTGCGACGAGGCGAATATTCCTTTTATCGTCAATGATAACTGGGAGATAGCTCTTAGGTGTGGTGCTAGTGGAGTTCACGTAGGAATAGAGGATGCTCCAGTAGCCCAGATTAGAGAAAAGGCTAAGGCGGCAGGCAGACCGGATTTTATAATTGGAGCAACAGCGAAAACTATTGAGCAGGCCAAATTAGCAGAGGCAGCAGGAGCAGATTATTTAGGCGTAGGGGCAGTGTTTCCTTCTACAACTAAAGCGAATGCTATCAGAATTACAAGAGAGCAGCTTCAGGACATTACTAGCGCGGTTTCAATACCCTGTGTAGCAATTGGAGGCTTAACCTTTGACAATATTGATGAAATATTTGGCTCAGGAGTCAAGGGAGCAGCCGTTGTTTCGGCAATATTTGGAGCAGAGGGTATAGTAGATGCCACAGCAAAGCTTAAGGAGAAGATAGAAAATGGTCTATATTAACGGCGAAGAAAAAAATGTAGCAGGAAAAACAGTAGCAGAATATTTAGAGAGTGCAAACTTTGACTGCAGACGTATAGTTGTAGAGAAAAATGGTGAGATTGTTCCCAAGGCTACCTTTTCAGAAGCTATATTAAATGATGGTGATGAGGTAGAAGTGGTTAGCTTTGTAGGTGGGGGCTGATATGAGTGATAATCAAAATAAGCCTGTTACACGCGAGGATTTTTATGCTGTGCAAGAGAGCAGGCATGGAAAAGAATTGCAAAAAATGATGGCAAATACGACGGTTGCTATTTGTGGACTCGGTGGTTTGGGCTCTAATATCGCTATTTGTCTTGCAAGAATGGGTATTGGCAGGCTAATTCTCATAGATTTTGATAATGTAGATATATCAAATCTTCATAGACAGCAATACAAGCTCTCACAGGTTGGACTTCCAAAACCAGCAGCATTAGCAAATAATCTAGGTGAGATTAATCCGTATATTCAGTTTGAAACTCATCACGTTAAGATAACAGAGGAAAATTTGCATACTCTTTTAGAAAAGGCAGATATCATATGTGAGGCCTTTGATAATCCTACAGCTAAAGCTATGCTCGTAGAGGGAGTTCTAACTAATTTCCCTGACAAATATCTTGTGGCAGCATCAGGTATGGCAGGTGCAGGAAAGGCAAATGACATCAAGACCCGTAGGATTTCCAAGCATTTTTACATCTGTGGAGACGGGGTATCTGAGGTAAGTACGGAGGAGTGCCTATTTGCATCAAGAGTTATGCTATGTGCAGCTCACCAGGCACACAAGGTTATGGAGATAATTAAAAAGAATATAGATGAGTAAGAGAATTTTTATTACAGGAACAGGAACAGATATAGGAAAAACATATATAACAGCCCTTATCGTTAAGAAAATGCATGAGGAAGGGAAAAATGTGGCATACTACAAGGCTGCTATGAGTGGTAACGACAGAGATGCTGAGGGAAAACTAATCCCAGGCGATGCATTACATGTCAAGAGCATCTCAGGAATAGAGCAGTCGCTGGAGTCGATGTGTCCTTATGTATACGAGAATGCTTATTCGCCGCATCTGGCTTCGAAAATTGAGGGCAATCCGGTTGAGATGTCCGTTGTATTAGAGTGCTTTGATAAATTAGATAGTGAATATGATTACGTCATATCAGAGGGTTCAGGCGGTATTTTATGTCCGCTTCGTTGTGATGACAAAAGGATTCAGCTTGAGGATTTTGTCAAGGCAAGGGATATGGAGTGCATAATTGTAGCTGATGCAGGACTTGGAACTATCAATTCTGTTGTTCTTACAGTAGATTATATGAGGCGCAAGAATATTGCGATAAAGGGACTTATTTTTAACAACTATGAGCCAACCAATATACTTCATATTGACAATATCGTTATGTGTGAGATGATGACGGGGCTTGAGACACTTGCGTGTGTTGAAGCAAATGCGGATAGTATAAGCATTGATATATAATACGGCTGGCAGGGTGTAAAAGTATACTTTATGACACTATATAGCAAAGCCGCCTCGCCAAGTTCCCATTTTATCCTACGCATGGATATTACTCCTTGCGGCTTAGGTTGTCAGGCTCGCTGCTGCTGTGCGAGCTCGAAAAAACCTCGCCCCTACGGGCTTCGGACCGCTCACTGTTAACATCCAACCACAGTTCGCTAAATCCGACATCCATGTCGGATTTGTCGCGCGGTTTTTTCGCCTCGCGCCCAGCGGCCTGCAAAAATCGC
>JAZRXQ010000037.1:0-8987 GCA_045600305.1 Lachnospiraceae bacterium | reverse complement strand
GTTGCAAAATGTTGTATACTGTTATTCATGAAAGCACCTTCCTCCTTTGGGTTGAGTTTCGTCACTCAAAATCCTAACATAGGTTGTCGGTGCTTTCTATTTTTCTTTATTAAATTTCCTACAAAAATTTTACCCTAGCTGCCTCCATGGTCGGGTAAATTTACTGTAGGAATTTAAAAGATAGTGTTTCCCCTGAGACTAATCTTAGAATTAAAGATTTGAACTCATTATACTCTTTTCCTTAAATTTTACAAATCCCAAATATGATGTTTTATTGCTACTATCTTTTTTATCTGCGGAGGAAGACTACAAGGATTTATATCTGCCATTGAACCTAACTTCACTCTATTCGCATTCTCCATCGCTATCATCTTTGCTGACGAGTATATTACCTCCTCAGCTCCTGCCGCCATCTTAAACTCTTGCTTCTGGTATCTGACTAATTCCAACATATTGCCTTTGTTTTGACGATAGATTCTTAATCTTGCCATCTTATCAACACCGATATGACACCATCCCAGTGGTCTTGAACTCATCCTGTCTGCATACACGTGGCTAACATGCCCCTCTGCTGAACAACGGACATTTTTATCCTTTGATTTTATAGACTGCATTATTCCAGACCAGTTTCCCAAGATATATGCTTTTGCCTGTTCTACTGCCTTACACTTGGTTTCCTTATCTGTCACATCTATTATCTTTTTAAATACTTCCTCAGCCATTCGTTTTTTCTTTTTGTGAATTGCCCTATAGATTTCACTTCTTGCATCATCTGCTGAATCTCCTAAATGTGATGTTGCTGCGATGATATATTTATGCATATGATATTTATCTAAAGCAAATTTAGACTTGGGAATTATCTTTTCACCTGTTCTAATCCAGGACGCACCATCCCCGTTGATATATATCTTTTTAACTGTATCCATATCGTATGCATCGTTTAAGTAATCTAATACTTCTGTCCATAGTTTTGTTATATATCCTGGGTCATCTTCTAGACCACCAAAATACTTTGTGTTTATCAGCTTAGGTCGTCCATCTTCCTCCGTATCTACTCCTTCATAAACATAGATTATTCTTGGCATTACCGTGTTTACTCTGGGCTTTTTGATATCTCCCTTTTTCTCAAGATACTGCAGAGCAACATGGTCTTCATCTGCGTCTATATAAATATTTTTTACTATCTTTTTTTCATCAGCCTTAACCTTTGGAAAATCCAGTTTGTGAAGTATATTCATAACAGATTCCTTGCTTACAGAATCTCCACTAATACTGGCATTTGCACCACCTTTTCTGTAATTACTTTCGGCTGCTTCCTCTATAATTCTTGCTATAGCATCTTCTGTTATTCTTGTATGAGCATCAACCTTCATAAGCTGATCTAACAGATAGCATGCCTTACCTGTTGTTTTATTTTTAAATAGAGTTTTATGAAATGTAACAATGCCTAGACTTGTCAGCAAAGAGTTCTCATCTCTGCGAACTATATACCAATCTGGACGCAAATCTTTTCTGGAACGGAGTATTTCGTCATAAGATTCCCATTCTTCAGCAATAAGATTACATCCTAATTTTGTAACCTCCTGAGTTACCCCCTGCACCATTTCAGCAATCTTAGTCATATCTTCAGCATATGTACTAAAAATATCTGCTATTCTTTTTGTTCCTTTTTCTGCAAACTGTTGTATACTGTTAATCATGAAAGCACCTTTCTCTTTGGATTTAGTCTGTTCAACTTTAATCCTATCATAGATTCAAGGTGCTTTCTCTATTTTCTTTTAATTATTCCTACAAAAACTTTACCCTACGTGCCTCCATGTATCGGGTAAATTTATTTACAAAAGATATAGTATCTTTTTAATCTAATTTCAATATTGGAAATATGCATAATAAAAAAGCTTTTGACAAGCAAATAATCCGTAATAGGAGTAAATAAACTCTAACAAAAATATGCACAAAAAACTTCTCCACTTATCTTTTTATCTCCAAATTTTATGCAAACTGCACAACCTAAAAAAAGGCTAAGCCTTTAAGCTTAACCCTTTGATTTATCATGTAGAAGATGGGGTGAGCATTGCAATAGCGAGGCTATTGTCCCGAAGGGATAAAGTTTCCAATGGAAACTTTACAGGCGAACCGACCGACGAAGCCATTTATGGCGAGGAGACCTTGAACCCGTGGGTGAAAGGTGCTCCTCGTCATATTAAATAAAAAAGCTAAGCTCTCTAGCTTAGCTTTTTTATTTAACGTGCAGAAGATGGGACTTGAACCCACACGATATTGCTACCACTGGCACCTGAAGCCAGCGCGTCTGCCATTCCGCCACTTCTGCGTTTTTCTATCTGCGAACAGTAGAGATTATAAGTAATTTACTATTTCTTGTCAACCTCTACTTAACATGTTCATGAGTAAACAGATGGTCCTGACAATATACATAAGTTCCCTTACACTTTGAACAGTATCTAAAGTCGAGATTAGGAAAATCTGTATCTCTCCTACCGCAAACTGCACATTTGTGACGATAAGTAACCGCATCCACCACGGGCTTATCACGTCTCATTTGAGGCGCATCTTTAGTAGCATTTACAGCACGCTGAAACTCTCTTTGTCTTTTGCTTGGAATATGACCAAATCTGCCAAGAGAAGCCAAAAACAACAGGTAGTTTATTACAGAAAAGGCAATAACAGCGAAATATGATATTATAAAATACATATATAGCTTGTCTCCTGAAGCAATATAGTAATTAAAAAGCTTTGGTATAATCTGAACAGCATTAAATGCAATAGAAATAATGTATACAATGTATAAATACTTCATTCTTATAGGTATGATAAACCACAATCTAATATATGAATCTGGTGCCATGGCAGAAAGAGCCAAAAACAGACTCATAAATATATATAAGGTATCTACACCATACGCAGCTGCAAATGATAGATTACTATATGCAATATCGCTTAGCATCTCAAAGCCGTATTGATTTCCCGTGCTAAGACAAAAAATTCCATACAGTAACATAATACCTATATCAGTAATTATTATTCCACCTATGATAAAAACATTGAACTTGAATTTTCCAAGCTGTAATTCAAGTAGTGTCCCTATCTGGAAGTAAATAAATACCATAATAGCTGACAGAATGATACTTATTGGTGAACCAATAGACTGGGGAGCTATTATCCAGGTTACGAGCCTCCAAATCTGTCCTCTTGTGATAAGATAGGGATCCATCTGTAAATACTCTAATATAAAATTTAGCGAAGGAATAAGGCTAAGTATATAACCTAAAACATAGCACGCTAAAATGGGAATAATCAAATGTGGAATACCGACATTTTTGAATTTTCTATTCAATCTATCTAGCATATTTAACCTCTTACATTAACTAACACAGTAAAAATTTATAAAAGTAGCTCTCTATAAATTACTCCTTTTGCAAGTTATTGTCAAATCTAGTGCCTTTTACTTGAATTATGAAAAAAAAAAATATATACTTTATGATAATAATTAACAAATAAAGGAGATATAAAATGAGTGATAATTTTTCTATGCCCGAAACGGACGATGAGTTAGATGACATCCGAGTAACAATCGAATTAGAGGATGGTGAGGTTGAATGTGCTATTCACACCATTTTTGAAATGGATGGTCAGGACTACATTGTATTAGTTCCTGTTGATGAGAACGATGAGATGATTGACGACGCAGAGCCCTTCGTATATCGTTACTTTGAAGATGAGGATGGCAATCCTGAGATTGCAAACATCGAATCAGAGGAAGAATTTGACAAGGTTGCAGACTACTTCGACGAGCTTCAGGATGACTGGCAGCTTCAAGAGATGCTTAATCAGGAAGATTAATTGCACTATTAAGGCTAGGGACCAATATCCCTAGCCTTTTATTTCATCTAAAAAATATGAGGGTTTAGATACCTTTTTATACATACTTTTATCACTGGAAAGCCTTAAATACATCCTTGCTCTAGTCATTCCAACATATAGTAATCTTCTCTCCTCCTCAAGCTGCTCAGGAAGTACAGCCTTTTTATAAGGCAAGATATTTTCATTAATCTGCGGTATAAACACAGCATCAAACTCCAAACCCTTAGACCCATGTAGTGTCATAATTCTCACTGCATTTTTTTCATCAGCAGGAGCATTATTCTTATCAATACTTTCTTTTTGTCGCTCTCTGAATTCTTCTATATGAGCTGTAAATTGTTCAAAAGTATTAAAGCCTTTAGCCGCATCCGTTATTTCTTCTAAAATACCAAAGCTCTCATCAAAATCAAAGCCTTTTTCCCTAACCATCTGTCTGAGATACTCGTCATAGCCCACGTGCTTTCTTAGATAAGTAATTGCCGCATAGGGGCTGACAGTTGCCATAAACTCTAAATCATCTGCTAATTCTCTTACTCTTTCAGCCATCCAGGGCTTATCATAATAGCTATCTGCCCAGTCTTCTAAATCAACCTCTGCTTTATCTAAATAATCTCTACTTAGATACCTTAATGGCTTATTCATTACAAGCAGCATATCGCTTCTGCTTATTTTGCCGTAGCACATCCTAAGGTATGCCAAAATATCCCTTGCAATTGCACTATCGTATATTATAGGCACCTTTTCCTTGGAAACAAATGGGATTCCTGCCCGCATAAGCATCTCCATTAATAGAGTACTCTGCCTATTTGTCCTATACAAAACAGCCATGTCACTAAATGCTATCCCTGCACTTCTATAATCAAGCATGGTATCAATAATTGCTTTATTCTCATCTGAAATACTTTCATATTCGCTGATAAAAACCCTTCCATTCCCTTTAAATATTGAGTGTAGCTGCTTTTCAAAACGATTCTCATTGTGGGAAATAAGCTTTGATGAATACTCTACGATTACTCCATCACACCTATAGTTTTCATCAAGTAAAACTCGTTTGCAATCAACAAAATCCTCTGTAAATTGCCTCAATATCCCCGGCATTGCACCTCTAAAACCGTAAATACTCTGGTCATCATCTCCAACAATAAATAAATTTTTTTCTGGCAGGGCAAGCATTTTAGTAACATCATACTGCAAGCTGTTCATATCCTGTGCTTCATCAACAAGAATATATTTATACTTGTTCTGCCAAGCTCCTAGATAATCATCTCTTGACGAAAAAAGCTCATAGGTCATAAGAAGCATATCATCGAAATCAATAAGCCTGTTATTCTTAAGCTTCTTTACATATTCTTTGTATAAAACCCTAAACTCCTCAGCACCACAGTTCTTAGAATAATATGTATCTATCCCTATTCTATTATTCTTTACAGCGGATATTTCTGATAGGAGATTCTCGATAAAATCCTCTTCATTTCCAGAGGGAGTTATATGGAAACCACTAATCAGCTCTCTTATAAATGCATATCTAAATCCCGGTGTTATTATCTGGGAGGAATTAAGATTATACGCATTTTTAAGTATTCCAAAAAAGATGCTGTGAAACGTTCCAAAGCTGACTGTAGTTCTATCAGCTCCACATCTAGCTAAAAATCTTCTTTTCATTTCATTAGCTGCATCTCTTGTAAAGGTAATGACGAGAATACTGCTCGGATTTACATTACATTTTTCAATTAAATATTGTATTCTTGCGGTTAGGACAGTGGTCTTGCCACTTCCAGGACCAGCTAAAATTAATGCGGGACCTGAGTCTATACTAACCGCTTCACTCTGATTTTTTGAAAGCTTCATACTATCTGGTTCTCTTATATGTAAAATACTGTGCACATGCACCCTCTGAGCTCACCATACATGCCCCCTTTGGATCAGCTGGGCTACACACCTTGCCAAAAAGAGGACAATCTATAGGCAATATTTTCCCCATAAGCACTCTGGCACATTGACATCCATCATTTAATTTAATGTCCTCTGATAGCCCTAAACTACCTGCATCAAATCTATCAATATACTCTTTCCTTAAATATAATCCTGAGCCATTAATCTCTCCCATGCCTCGCCAGGTTGCACTTCCTTCTGTAAAATATTTATTAACTAAAGCCTTAGCTTTAGGATTTCCTTTTTCTGTAACAACAGAAGTGTAGTAATTCTTAGTTAGACCTTGGATATCAGTTTCACCGCCTAAGCATCTTTTTTTTCTTAAGCTAACTACTTCCTTTACTAATCCATAAACTGCTACTAGAAGTTCTAAAGCTTCGAATCCAGCTACAGCAAATGGTATCTCATATTTTTGAGATAAGGGTACAAAAAGCTCACTTCCAGTCACAGCTGCAACATGTCCAGGAGCAATAAAGCCATCTATTTTTGCTCCATTATCAAGAAGATATGAAATAACAGATGGCATAGTCTTTAGAGCCGTTAGTAGCCTTACATTTTTTATATCTTTTTTTATAAGCATATCAATTAATAAAGCGTATACAGGAGCTGTTGTCTCAAAGCCAACTGCAGCAAATACAAACTTCTTTTCAGGCTCATTCTCTGCCCTATTAATAATTTCCATTGGCGAATACACAAACTCTACGTCTCCACCCTCCGCTCTTGAAGCAGAAAGACTAGACCTTGAGCCAGGTACACGCATCATGTCTCCAAAGCATAAAACCTTAGTTTCATTTGTTTTGGCTAGCTCTATTAGCTTGTCAATATAAGCACTGGGTGTTACACACACAGGACAGCCTGGTCCACTTAACAGATGTATTTTTTCTGATAAAAGCTCACTTATCCCATATTTAGAAATAGCCTGGGTATGACTGCCACATACCTCCATCAGATATATGTCATCTCCATCATAACCAGACAAATACTCTCTTATCTCATCTATAAATCTATCATCACTCATCTATAAATTCCCATTTGCCAATGCAAAAATATCTTCCATATCCTTGGCCTCAGCCTCTGACATCTTTTGAATTACACATCCTGCATGAACCAAAGCATAGTCTCCAGGCTGTAACTCAACTAAACCAGCCATTGCATTTACAATATTTCCACTAAAATCTATTTTTGCAGCACCGTCTCTAACTTCTATTACCTTACCAGGCAAAGCAACACACATACGTCACCTCTTAAATGATAAATTGAGGACGTGTACCAAAGAAACTATGATACACGTCCTGTTATTCGCAACCAAGTATTATTTCATTGTAATACATTTCTTAGGGCAGTTGCTTGCACAAAGACCACATGATATACATGCCTCTCCATTAAGCTCCCACTTCTTTTCTGTTCTATCAACATTGATAGCGCCCTGAGGACACTTTTTAGCACAAAGTGTACAATATACACAAGTATCTAAATCAGGTACAGGCTTGCTACCCGCAGCAGGTGCAGGTGCCGAATGCTCATCTGTATGGGGCTTCTCATAGCTAGCTACTTCCTTCTTAGGTCCAGGAGTCTGATAACCAGGAAGAATTGATAAGCTCTTTTTAGGACAAATGGTGACACAATAGCCGCACTGTACACAGTCAAATCTATTGATTTCCCACTTATAAGTAGCTTTATCTACATTGATTGCTCTAGGAGGGCAGCTTCGCATACATAATCCGCAAAGAATGCACTCGTCCATATTATTTTCCACATGTCCTCTGGATCTCTCAGGATACTCAGCAGGTACTGCAGGATACTGTGTGGTAACAGGCTTTGAAAAAAGGTTTTTCATTACTGTACCAGTAAACGCCATAAATTTTGACATATCTCTCCCCCTCCTATCTCTCTGTACAACTGATACAAGGATCAATTGTAAGTACTAAAAGGGGAACATCAGCGAACTGACAACCCTTAAGTGTCTCTAATAAAGCAGGTATATTTGCAAAGGTAGGAGTTCTAATTCTGAATCTCTCCAAGAATTTAGAACCATCTGCTTTAGCATAATATACTGCCTCCCCTCTAGGCTGCTCGACTCTAACAAATGCCTCACCACTTGGCATCCCCTTAACAGGAACAGCGATGTCACCTGCAGGAATCTTGTCGATTGCCTGTCTAATAATATTGATTGACTGGAACATCTCCATCATACGAACCTCACATCTAGCGTAAGAATCGCAATCCTTTGATGTAATTATATCAAAATCAAGATCACCGTATGCACAGTAACCAGTCTTTCTAATGTCTCTCTCTATACCACTTGCTCTCATAAGAGGTCCGCAGGCACCGAGAATATCTGCCTTTTCAGGAGTAAGGATACCTACACCCTTGAGACGATCAAGAACAGTTCTATCTAAGAGGAATGTATCGTAAATAGTCTTAATCTGCTCCTCAAACTTATCCAAACGCTGCTTAAAATCAGCAAGCATATCTGCAGGCATATCCTTTAATACTCCACCAGGTGTATTAACTGAGAATATAACACGTCCACCTGTAGAAATCTCAAACATATCGAGAATCTGCTCTCTAATTCTCCAGCACTGATAGAATAATGACTCAAATCCAAATCCATCAGCGAGAAGTCCAAGCCAGAGCATATGTGAGTGAAGTCTACTCATCTCACCCCAAATAGTACGGAGATACTTGGCTCTGTCGGGAACCTGAAGATCCATAATATCCTCAATCGCCATACAGTAACTCATACCATGTTTGAAAGAACAAATACCACATGTTCTCTCAACTACATATACCATCTCTTTAAAATCTTTTTTATCAACTAAAGACTCTAATCCTCTGTGAACAAATCCAATTGAAGGAATAGCCTCTACTACCTTCTCATCATCAAGAACTAAATCTAAATGAATAGGCTCAGGTAAAACAGGATGCTGAGGACCAAAAGGCACAACTGATAATTTACTTGCCATCTTCCTTTACCTCCTTCTTCATAGGTGTAGTAGCCTTGATTCTATATAGTCTGTCCTTGTAATCAGGCTCAATTAATCTAATATCTACTCCAAACAACTCCTTAATCTCATTCTCATAAAGGAAAGCTGCAGGATAAATATTGGTCACTGAAGGAACCTCTGCTCCATCAGCCACGGGTACTCTTATAGACACCCAATCCATCTCTT
>JAZRXQ010000036.1:0-29619 GCA_045600305.1 Lachnospiraceae bacterium | reverse complement strand
GTAAATTTAGCCGATCATTATAACAAGTTTTTCTTGAATAATCAATTTTTTTTTTTGAATCATTGAATACGAGAAGTGATGATAACATGAGGGAGGAATATAAATGTTTATAATTGCTACTGATTCTACGGCAGATTTACCTGTGGATTATGTTGAAAAAAATAATATTAAGATATGTAATTTGAGTACTATTATAGACGGCGTTGTCTATGGTAAGGAGAGAGAAATCTCAGCAAAGGATACCTATGCTGCAATGAGAGAGGGCAAGCTCCCTACAACCTCTCAGGTTAATCCAGATGAGGCGATTGACTTTTTTGATAGAATAATAAAAGAGGAGCCTGGCTCAAAAGAGATTCTATATGTTGCATTTTCTTCGGGATTAAGTGGAACCTGCAATAATATATTTTTAGCAGCTAATGAATATATGGAAGAGCATCCTGATGTAACTATAAAGGTAGTTGATTCCGTGGCAGCTACTCTAGGCGAAGGACTTGAGGTTATCAAGGTTTGTCAGATGAGAGACAACGGTGCTAGCTTAGAAGAGACTGCTAATTGGTTAGAGGAAAACAAGAAGCATATAGTTACTTGCTTTACAGTAGATGATTTATATCATCTTCATAGAGGAGGTCGTGTGTCTAAGGCAACAGCCTTTGTTGGTACACTCGTTAGTATCAAGCCTACTATGTATGTGGATGATGAAGGCAAGCTTCTTGCATTTGGCAAGGCAATGGGTAGAAAAAAATCAATTAAGGCACTCGTTGACTACATGGCTGAGCATACTGAGGGTCAGGTTTTTGATGACAACTATATCGTAACAATTGCTCATGGCGATTGTGAGGAGGATGCAATTCTTCTCAAAAATATGATAGTAGATGCCTTCGGTATCAAGAATTTTGTTATAGAGATTTTGGGTCCTGTCATTGGAGCACATGCAGGTCCTGGTACACTAGCACTTTCTTTTATGGGAATAGGTAGAGCACCCTTTAATAAATAATGTATCGTATAGATCAAGATATTAAATCAGGTACAATTAAAAATCTATATCTCTTGTATGGGGAGGAGAGATATCTCCTCCTGCAATACAAGAATAAATTACTTAAGGCACTTTCTGCGAGTGATGACAATATGAATTATTGTCATTTTGAAGGCAAGGATATTAATCCCTCTGCTATTATTGATTTTGCGGAAACGATGCCTTTTTTTGCCGACTACAGAGTTATATATATTAATGGCTCGGGCTTTGGAAAGTCTACTCCTGAAAAGCTTGGTGATTATCTTTCTAATATTCCTTCAACAGCTGTTATAATCTTTGTAGAGGAGGAAGTTGACAAGCGCAGCAAGCTTTATAAGGCAGCAAAGGATATTGGCAGTGATATTGAATTTGTGATGCCTAATGATTCAACTATCAATAAGTGGATTGCTAGCAGGCTAAATAACGCTGGTAAAAATATAACTAATGAGGCACTTTCTTTATTTAAGGAATTCACTGGTGCCGATATGGGTAATATGGATAAGGAGCTAGAAAAGCTAGTTTTTTATATGGGAGAAGAGTACGCTATTACTCCAGAACATGTAAGGGCAATTTGTACCGAGCAGCTCAGCTCTAAGATATTTTCCCTCGTAGATGCACTTGTAAGGAGAGATAAGAGGAGTGCACTAGGCTTGTATTATGATATGCTTGCATTAAAGGAGCCCGCTGCAAGAATACTTTATATGATTACAAGACAGTATAATATTCTATTGCAGCTTAAGGAGATGCAGGCAATTGGATATAATGCTGATGCAATGGCACCAGTTGTGGGTCTTAGCTCGTATATCATCTCAAAAAACTTAAAACAAGCCCAAGGACTAGATGCACCGACTATTAGAAAAATAGTTGAAAGAGCAGTAGATTATGATACCAGGGTAAAAATGGGAAAGCTTGCTGATAATTATGCAGTGGAGCTTCTTATCAATGAATGCTGCAAGGAAAGATAATAGATATAATAAAAAAACTTCCGGGGGTGAATCCGGAAGTTTTTTATTAATAAATTAAATTAATTATGCAAGCTTATTTACTGCCTGAGCTAAACGAGATACCTTGCGTGAGGATGTGTTCTTGTGATATACACCCTTGCTGGTAGCCTTAGCGAGCTCTGAAGTAGCATTAACAAGTGCGGTCTGTGCAGCAGCCTTATCATTTGCCGCGATAGCTGCATCAACCTTCTTGATAGAAGTCTTAACCTTAGAACGGATAGACTTGTTTCTAGCTGCCTTCTTCTCAGTAACAAGAATACGCTTCTTAGCTGATTTAATATTTGCCAACTCTAACACCTCCTATAAAAGTCTAGTTTTTTCTGGTGGCATCGAAGCCGGACACGGACAGTCAAGATGCACACATACTCGAATATAATATAGGACTAAGGGTGGCTTGTCAATACATTTTTTTAAAACTATTCAATAATATCCAAACAAGTTGATTTTTTGCCAAAAATATGGTACATTAGCAGAGTATTTTTATTCATATATTTTTAATGGGGAATGGAGAGAAATGGCAGATTTAATTAATATAGCACTTGATGCGATGGGAGGAGATAATGCTCCTGGCGAAATCGTAAAGGGAGCGATGGATGCACTAGTGCTTACAGACAAAATAAAGGTCACATTGTTAGGTGATGAGTCTAAGATCAAGGCGGAATTAGCAAAATATAGCTATCCTGAAGAACGAGTGCTAATAAGACATACTACAGAGGTTATTGAGATGTCTGAAAAGCCGGTTGTCGCAATAAGGGCTAAAAAGGATTCATCTATTGTAGTTGGTATGAATCTTGTAAAAAATAAGGAAGCAGATGCTTTTGTATCCGCAGGCTCTACTGGTGCTATTCTCGCAGGTGGACAGCTACTTGTTGGTCGTATCAAGGGAATAGAGAGACCTCCTCTAGGTGTTATTATTCCTACTGCTAAGGGAGTTGCCCTATTAGTAGATGGTGGTGCTAACGTAGATGCTAGGCCTAGCTGTCTCGTTCAGTTTGCTCAGATGGGTTCTATTTACATGAACAAAGCAATGGGTATAACTAATCCCAAGGTTGGTATTGTCAACATTGGAGCTGAAGAGGAAAAGGGAAATGCTTTGGTCAAGGAGACCTTCCCACTTCTTAAGGAATGCAAGGATATCAACTTCATAGGTAGCTGCGAGGCAAGGGATATACTTAATGGTGACTGTGATGTAATTGTATGTGAGGCCTTTACAGGAAATGTCATATTAAAGACTATAGAGGGCATGGGAAAGACAGTGCTTGGTATGATTAAGACAGGTCTTATGGCTAATCTTAAGACAAAAATAGGCGCGTTACTGGTTAAGCCTGCTCTTAAAAAAACAATAGGTGTATTTGATTCCAGCGAATATGGTGGAGCACCTCTATTAGGACTTAAGGGTTTAGTTATCAAATCTCACGGATCTTCTAATGCCAAGGAGATAAAAAATACGTTGTTACAATGCGAAACCTTTATCAGAGAGGATGTCAACGGTGCTATTGCCAAAATTGTTGAGGATATCCCGATGATAGTAGTTCCTAAGAAGGAAAAGGAAGAATAGGAGGGAACAAGATGGAATTTGAAAAGATTAAAGAGATTATCACAGGTGTTATCAATGTTGACCCTGATAGCATTACAGAAGATACAACTTTTGTAAATGATTTAGGGGCAGATTCCTTGGATATCTATCAGATAATCATGGGAATTGAAGAGGAATTTGGATTTGAAATTCCAGTTGAAATAGCTGAAAAGATTGTGACAGTAGGAGATGCTGTTGAACAAATTAAGAAGGCTGCGAATTAACAGGTTTTGGTGCGGGCAGGATTTGCCCGCATTTAGTGCGATTTGGGTTTTAAGAATGGCAAGTATAAAAGATTTACAAAAGAAAATAGGTTATAGCTTCAAAAATGAAAAGGGACTTATCCATGCGCTTACCCACTCCAGTTATGCCAATGAGCATCACATGAAAAATCACTCAGATAATGAGAGGTTGGAGTTTTTAGGCGATGCGGTATTAGAGATGATTTCGTCGGAGTTTCTCTATGGGAAATATCCAGAAAAGCCAGAGGGGGCACTCACCAAGCTTCGTGCAAGCCTTGTCTGTGAACAGGCTCTAGCTGCTGCTGCGGTGGAGATAGCCTTAGGAGAACAGTTGATTTTAGGAAAGGGTGAGGATCAAACTGGGGGCAGAACACGTAAATCAGTTTTG
Source organism: Lachnospiraceae bacterium (assembly GCA_045600305.1). Lineage (GTDB taxonomy): Bacteria > Bacillota > Clostridia > Lachnospirales > Lachnospiraceae > JAZRXQ01. The sequence continues at coordinate 25,397 of JAZRXQ010000036.1, read as the reverse complement.
TCTGATGCTTTCGAGGCTGTCATAGGAGCTATATATTTAGATGGTGGTTTTGCTAGTGCAAAAGAGTTTATTTATAGATTTGTATTATCTGATATAGATAACAAGCGCTTCTTTTATGATAGCAAGACTATCCTTCAGGAGTATGTACAGGGCAATACCAATGTGAAGCATAGCTACAAGCTTGTTTCTGAGGATGGACCTGATCACAACAAGCATTTTGAGGTTGCTGTATTTATTGGTGACAAGGAAATGGGCAGAGGAGATGGCTCTACCAAAAAGGCAGCAGAACAGGCGGCAGCATATTCTGCCCTAATGCGACTCAAGGAAATGGGAGTACTGAATGTATCTTAAGAGTATAGAGATTCACGGATTTAAATCATTTGCAAATAAGCTTGTATTTGATTTTCACAATGGAATAACAGGTATTGTTGGACCTAATGGTAGTGGAAAGAGTAATGTAGCAGATGCGGTTAGATGGGTTTTAGGAGAACAATCTGCAAAACAGCTACGAGGCAGCAGTATGCAAGATGTCATCTTTTCTGGTACGGAAGCCAGAAAACCCTTGAGCTATGCATATGTTGCTATTACAATGGACAATTCTGATCATGAGCTTCCTGTAGATTATGTGGAGGTTACTGTTGCAAGACGTGTATATCGTTCTGGCGAGAGTGAGTATCTTTTGAATGGAAGTCCCTGTAGACTTAAGGATGTCAATGAGCTTTTTTATGATACTGGTATCGGTAAAGAGGGATATTCTATTATTGGGCAGGGTCAGATAGATAAGATTCTAAGTGGTAAGCCGGAAGAGAGAAGAGAGCTTTTTGATGAAGCATGCGGTATCGTAAAATTTAAGAGACGTAAGGCTACTACAATAAAAAAGCTTGAAAATGAAAGAGACAATCTCACTCGTATCAAGGATATTCTGGGTGAGCTAGAGGGTCGTGTAGGACCTTTAGAGCTACAGGCTAGTAAGGCCAAAGACTATCTCAAGAAAAAAGAAGAATTAAAAACCTTAGAGATTAATTCGTTTTTACTTGATATGGAGAGAATCGAAGGAGAACTGTCTGATTTAAACAACAAATATAATATTGCAAAGGATAATCTAGAGCAGGCTCAAAATGACAAGACGAAGAATGAGAGTAGCTATGGGGACCTTCAGGAAAACCTAAGTAAGATTGATGAGGGAATAGAGAGACTAAGAAACGAAATCTCTGAGTCGTCACTTACGAGAGAAAAGCTAGAGAGTCAGATTACACTTATATCTCAGCAAATAGAGTCCGCCAAGAATTTTGACGAGCGGTTTCAGGCTAGAATAGATTCTGTTGCTGAAAGAATTACAAAGCTGTCAGAAGAGAAAAAAGCCTATGAGACTGCAAAGGAAGCGATTGATGAGGAATTAAAGGAAGCAGTAGCTAAGACAAAGGTTCTTTCTGCTTCACTTGAGGAAATCAGAACACAGATTGCCAAGGACAATGATGTACTCGAGAAAAACGCTATTGAAATAAGTGATATTTTAAATACACGTATCACAAATAGAACAAGAGCTCAGAGAGTAGAGACTACTACAGAACAGATTAACATTCAAAAAGCAACTCTTACCAAAAGACAGCTAGAGAGAAAAACAGAGGAAAATGCGCTGTCTGAGGAGATGAACAAGAGGAAGGATGAGCTTGATTCATTACAGAATGAGCTTGACAGCAAAATCTCAGCCATAGAGGCAGAAGAAAAAAAGATTAAGGATTGGGATGACAAGCTAGTTGCACTTAGAAAAGAATCAGAGGCAGCTATGGCATCCTATCATCAGGCCAAGTCAAGGCTTGAATCGCTTGTCAACCTCGCTGAACGTTATGAGGGCTATGGTGGCAGTATCAAGCGTGTATTAGAGCATTCCCATGGAGATAAAAAGGTTCATGGAACTGTTGCAGATATTATTTCAGTTGACAAGAGGTATGAGACTGCAATAGAGACAGCACTAGGTGGCAATATTCAGAATGTAGTAACATCAGATGAAGCTACAGCCAAATCTTTGATTTCGTATCTTAAGGAAACCAAGGGTGGTAGAGTTACGTTTTTACCCATTACAACTGTTAAGGGTGGAGATACCTCTAAGTATGAAAAGGCATTAGGCAAGCCTGGTGTTATAGGTATGGCTAACACACTAGTAGACTGTGACAATAAATATCTAGATATTGTTAGCTACCTGCTTGGAAGAGTAGTAGTGTGTGACCACATTGATGATGCCCTAAATCTGGCTAGCGAGTTTAAGTATTCACTTCATATTGTTACCTTAGAGGGAGAATATCTTGCTCCTGGTGGCTCGATTGCTGGTGGAGCATTTAAGAACAATTCTAATCTCTTAGGACGAAATAGAGAGATATCAGAATTAGAAAACAAGATTAAAAAGCTTAGTGCCGATATGGCTGAAGGACAAAAACGTGTCGAAGAGATAACGACAGCCAAGGAGCTTATTAGTCAAGAGCTTGTTGAGATGCGTGATGAACTCCAGAAAAGCTACTTGGGTGTCAACACTGCTAAGCTTAGCTACGAGAGGGCTCTTGAGGACCAAAAAGAGAGCCATAAGGTATTTGAGGAGCTTGGAAAAGAGGCAGAGAGTCTCGATAATCAGCTAAAAGAGCTCGCTAATGAAAAAGAAAAAATCCAAAATGAGGCGTTAGAACTCAACCGTAGACAGACAGAGATAGAGGATTTAAATGAGAAGCTTGGAGCTTCTATTGAAGCAGCTGCAATAAGAGAAGAGGATGCTAGAAATACTCTTTCTGAAGCTCAGCTTGCAGAAAATTCTCTTCAGCAGAGAATTGACTTTACGATGGAGAATCTTGAACGTATAGTTGGGGATTTAGCAGAGGCTACAGAGGAGAAGAATAGTCTTAGTGAGCAGATGAATTCATCAAAGGCTGATTCAGAGAAGAAGATACTCGATATAGAAGAGATTAAAAAGACTATAGAAGCCTCAGATAATAAGATTGATGAGCTAAAAAAGGAGCTTGAGGTTAAGCTTGCTGATAAGACCAAGCTTAATAGTGAAAATCAGGATTTCTATAAGAGGAATGACGAGATTAATCAGCAAATAACAGACCTTGAAAAAGAAATATATAGACTTGAGACGGGAAGACAAAAGCTTGATGAGTCTAAGGAGTATCAGAATAATCATATTTGGACAGAATACGAGCTTACTTACCACAATGCTATGAGCTTTAGAGATGAAGGTCTTACTAATCTGTCTGAGATAAAGAGACAGGCTAGTTCACTTAAGGATCAGATTAGAGCACTTGGCGATGTCAATGTCAATGCTATTGAGGAATACAAGGCTGTAAGCGAGAGATATAATTTCCTAAAGGGTCAGCATGATGATTTGATTGAAGCAGAAAAGACTCTGTGCGCAATCATAGAAGAGCTGGATGATGGAATGAGAAAACAGTTCACGGAGCAGTTTGCAGTCATTCAAAAAGAGTTTGATATAGCATTTAAGGAGTTATTTGGAGGCGGTAAGGGAACGCTTGAGCTTGCTTTAGATGAAGAGGATGAGGACAAGGATATTCTAGAATGTGGCATTCGAATCATTGCACAGCCACCTGGAAAGAAGCTGCAGAACATGGTACTTTTATCTGGCGGAGAAAAAGCACTTACAGCAATTGCACTTCTTTTTGCAATTCAAAATATGAAGCCTTCGCCCTTCTGCTTATTAGATGAGATAGAGGCGGCTCTTGATGATAATAATGTAGACAGGTTTGCAAAATATCTAGGAAAGTTAACCAAGCACACTCAGTTTATTATTATCACACATAGACGTGGAACTATGAACGCTGCGGATAGACTTTATGGTATAACAATGCAAGAAAAGGGTATCTCCACATTGGTATCAGTTAATCTTATAGAGTCAGATTTAAGTTAAGGTTAGACGGGAATTTGTATGGGAATATTTGATATTTTTAAGAAAAAAAATAACATAGAAGAACCTTTAGAAGAGGTAGAAGCTCAAGGCTTTGAGGAGACTGAAGAAGCGAAAGAAGCTCCACAAGCTTTAGATGATGAAGCACTAGAAAAGGTTGATGAGGCTGCACCAATAGAGATTGATCCGTATCTTGTAGCCAAGTCCAATGAGGAGATTATCGCTGAGGCAGAGGCTTTAGAGGCAGAGGCATCTGCAGAGGAAAAGAAGGGTTTTTTTGCAAAGCTCGTAGGTGGACTTACTAAGACAAGAGACAACATTGTAAAAGGGCTTGATAATGTATTCAAGGCTTTTTCTTCTATCGACGAGGAGTTTTACGAAGAGCTTGAAGAGACGCTTATAATGGGCGATATTGGTGTTCTTGCCACAGAGGCAATAATTGATGATCTAAAGGTGCAGGTAAAAAAGAATCATATTAAGGAACCAGAGGACTGTAAGGAACTCCTTATGAACTCTATAATAGAGCAGATGGATATTGGAGATAACGCCTATGAATTCGAGAATAAAAAATCAGTCGTAATGGTAATAGGTGTCAATGGTGTAGGAAAGACTACTACAATTGGAAAGCTTACAAGCAAATCTGTAAAAATGGGTAGAAGGACGCTCATAGCAGCAGCAGATACCTTTAGAGCTGCAGCTACTGAACAGCTACAGGAATGGGCAAATAGAGCGGGAGTTGAGATGATTTCTGCAGGCGAGGGCGCAGACCCAGGGTCAGTTGTATATGACGCTGTTTCAGCTGCAAAAGCTAGAAATGTAGATGTTGTATTTTGTGATACTGCTGGGCGTCTTCATAACAAGAAAAATCTCATGGATGAGCTCGGCAAAATTAACCGTATTATAGATAGAGAGTATCCTGATAGTCATAGAGAGACATTGCTTGTTCTTGATGCTACAACAGGTCAAAACGCTTTAGTTCAGGCAAGAGAATTTTCAGAGGTTACTAATATCACAGGTGTAGTGCTCACCAAGATGGATGGAACTGCCAAGGGTGGAATAGCGGTAGCGATTCAGTCAGAGCTACACATACCTGTAAAATATATAGGTGTGGGTGAAAAGATAGATGATTTACAGAAATTCAATTCAAAAGAATTCGTAGAGGCACTATTTAACTAATATAGTGACATAGGAGGACATATTAATGGATAATCAGATTTTCAACAATGTGCAGATGCTAGAGTGGCTTAAATATTATGCTGACACTACAATCATTGATTTAGGAAAGGTCAAGATTCTTGATATAACAAGAAAAAATAAAAATCTCATACCTGCTGTAGAATCACATAAGGATGTTCTTGTTTTCACAGAGGCTGGACATGAGGATATTTTCTATCGTATGTGGGAAGCTGGTCTCGGCGAATGTGATGTATGGTACAATGTTGGCGACAAGCCTGAGGGAGAGATACTTCATAGCCAGGTTAAGGATATGATTGATAGAGGAATCAATGCTTCTGCTGCGATGCTCATTCACAATCCCAACGCAGTTAGTACTATAAAGGTGGGAATGGCTAATTCCAGCTTTTCAAAGGGCTCGGTGCACTATGTTGGCTCGGAGATTCGCTCAATTATTCTCAACAAAATGCACGTAGATGCTGCTGATGATCTTTGTATTATAGGTGGGGAGAGTATTGCAATTGAGGCAGGTCTTTTGGCGAGTGAAGGACATATTACAGCTGTAGAATACAATGAGAATGACAGAAACACCCTCATTGAGAATATAGATAGATTTGCTATCAACAATATTTCTATCATAGATAGAGTAGATGATAATACTATGAAGGATCAGCCTGTTCCCAGTATGACGATGCTAGTTGCTTCCGCAAGTACAGAAAAAGAGCTGACATGCTTACTTAAGCTAAATCCTAAGATGGAGGTTGTTATATATACACTTGATTTTAGAAGTGCGGCAACTCTTCCCGATATGTTATCAGAACTTGGGATGAAAGAGGTGGAGGTCATTCAGGTATCAGTGAATAAGCTTTCATCAAAGAACACATTTACAACAGAGCCTGCTCCCTGGATTATCAGTGCGAGAGGATAATTAACCACGAGATAAACGGAGTAGAAGATGAAAAAAATTATTTCTGGTAAATGGCAGTTTAAGCTCGATAAAGAAATGATTGGAATCAAAGAGGCGTACTTTAGTGCGCCTTTTTTTGATGACGAGATCGAATTGCCAACCACAACCTCAGAGGCAAAAAAGGGTGATATTAATAATGAGAAGAATTTAGGCTTCTTAACTGATCATTATAGCTTTGAGGGATATGCCTGGTACGCATTAGATTTTGAAGTAGATGAAGCAGAGTCTTTACAGCTTGCAAAGCTAACATTAGAGAGAACTAGATATACCAGTGTGTGGCTTGATGAAGTAGAGATTACAGATGTCAATTCAAAAAATGCCGACAGTATATGCGCACCACATTATTATATGCTTGGTCGCATGAATGCAGGCACACATAGATTAGTTATTTTAGTAGACAACTGCAAGGAGCATTATGCTATAAGCGGTGGTCATATGACGAGTCCTGATACACAGACAAACTGGAATGGAATTTTGGGCGAAATCAGTATTGAATATACAAAAGATTACTATCTTTTGAGTGAAAAGACATATCCCAATATCGAAGATAAATCGGCCGATATTGAGATTGAGCTGTGCGGAGAATTTCTGGATGAAATCAGCAGGCGTAATGAGAGGTTTAGCTTGCCTGATTTAACAGCGGATATAAGGCTTAGATGCACAAAAATGAAGTTTAAGGATTCTAGTAGCTACGAGATAGAGACTGTGGGACACATCAGAGACATAAGGGGAATTAAGCTTCAAAAATCGTTAAAGGAAATGCAGGATTTTTATAGCATCTCGTTTGAATTGCCAGAGGAAATGAGGCTGTGGGATGAATATAATCCTTATGTCTATATTGCTGATTATACAATAAAGAAAAATAAAGATGTACTAGTTAGTTCAAGTGTTCGTTTTGGATATAGAAGCTTCTCTCATGAAAAGCTGACACTCAAATGCAATGATGAGGAGATTTTCTTAAGGGGAACGCATGATGGATTAATCTATCCACTTACTGGTTATGCTCCCATGGACTTAGATTCCTGGATTAGGACATATGGTATTTCTAAGGATTATGGATTTAATCATTACAGATATCATACCTGTGTGCCACCTAAGGCTGCCTTTGAGGCGGCAGATTATTTAGGTATATATCTTCAGCCAGAATTACCTTTATGGGGTTCTATTTACGACGAGGATGATGAAAATTTCAACGAAAAGGAAGATTCCTATATTAGAGCGGAAGGCTATAGGATTCTTGATTCTTTTGGTGATGCACCGTCGTTTTTTGCAATGAGCATGGGTAATGAGCTATGGGGCTCAAAAGAGAGAATAGATGCTTTTGTTGCAGGCTACAAGGAATACGATAATAGACATTTTTATACGCAGGGAAGTAATAATCATCAGTTTGTACCTTCGATTCAGGAGCATGATGATTTCTTTTCAAATGTAAGATTTGATAGAGATAGACTTTTTAGGGGTTCATATGCGATGTGTGATGCACCACTTGGATTTGTTCAGACTACAAGACCTGACGCATGTGTAGATTATGATGATATTATTGTACCCAAAACGGCATTAGAGTCTACAGAAAAAACGGAAGAAACAGCAACCATTACTATACAGTATGGTACTGGTACCAAAGAGGTAATAGCAGATTCTGTGGGAGAGGTATTTATCCCCAACGTACCTGTGATCTCTCATGAGGTTGGTCAGTACGAGATGATGCCAGATTTTTCTACTATTAAAAAATACACAGGTGTATTATCGCCAGAAAATCTCAATGCGTTCCAGGAGAGACTTAGGCTATGTGGATTGCTTCCCAGAGCAGATGCGTTTTTCAAGGCTTCTGCTAAGCTTGCGTTTGATTGCTATAAGAGAGAACTGGAGGCTGCCCATAGGTCAAAGAACTTAAGCGGATATCAGATACTTGATTTTAAGGATTTTACTGGGCAGGGAACTGCTCTTGTTGGAATGATGGACCCCTTTTTGGATTCAAAGGGAATCATGTCGCAGGCAGAGATTAAGACCTTCAATTGTGATGCGGTGCTTCTTCCTGAAATAAAGGATTTTGTAATTAAAGGCGGACAAAGGATGAATATTCCTATTAAGCTTCGCTATTATAGATCAGAAAAAATTGAAAAAATAATATTGACGGCAACTTGGTTATCTAAGAATAATCCTCTAAAAAACGTCAACATGCAGACTTTTGACCTTGGAACCAAAGTGGATAAAAGAGGTTTGTTTGAAATAGGTGAAATTGCGCTCGATGTGCCCAAGGTAGAGAATAACGAATTATTTTCATTAGTAATAAGGATAAAAAATACAGATATTTCAAATGGTTACGAGTTCTTTGTCTATGAGCCTGTTGAGCCTGTTATGGAGACTAGAGCTGTTGTAACTAAGGATTATGAAGAGATGTCATCGGCTCTTGAAGAGGGAAGGAATGTACTTTATTTCCCTACAAGACCAAGCAGTGGTCATTCAATAAAAGGAGATTATTGTAGTGATTTCTGGTGCTATACAATGTTTAGACAGATATCAGAGAGTGTAAATAAGCCTGTAGCCAATGGAACAATGGGGCTTCTCATTGACGATAAGCATATGGCATTAAGGGGATTCGCCACGAGAGACTATACAACACCTCAGTGGTATGAGGTGGTACAAGGCAAGAGTCTGTCCATTTTAGATGGTATAAAAAATGATCCGATTAAACCTATAGTGGAGATGATAGATAACATTGAAAGAAACCACAACTTAGGACTTATATATGAGCTGTGTGTTGGTAATGGTAAGCTCTTAGTGTGCATGGCTGATTTACCAGAAATCATGAAGGAAAGAGAGCATCTAATACATTTATACAATAGCCTAGTGACATATGTAGATAGTGCAAATTTCAAGCCTGTTTCTTCGACTGATATGACTGTAATAGAAGCACTTTTTAATGAGGATTAATAAGATGGAAATGGAAGCAGTAATATTTGACATGGATGGGGTCATTTTTGACTCGGAGAGGCTATGCATGAAGTGCTGGCATGTTGTGGCTGAAAAGTATAATATCCCTGATATAGATGAGGTTATATTTAAGTGCATTGGAACTAATAAGATAATGACGACTAAAATTGTCACAGAGCATTATGGAAAGGATTTTGACTTTAAGAAATATGAGGGAGAGATGTCGACTCTTTTTCATGAATATGAGGAAAAGCACAGTCTTCCTAAAAAAGTCGGAGTAGTAGAGCTTTTAGATTATCTTAAGGCAAAAAATTATAAGCTTGCGGTTGCGTCGTCGACTAGAATTGCTCTTGTGACAAAACAATTAGAGCATGCTGGATTGCTTCATTATTTTGATGAGGTCGTTGGTGGAGATATGCTAGAAAAATCGAAACCAGCACCTGATATATACTTGATGGCTTGTGAGAAAATTCAGGTAAAGCCAGAGAAGGCATATGCAATTGAGGATTCCTATAATGGAATACGTTCAGCGAATGCAGCGGGTATGAAGGCTATAATGGTTCCAGACATGCTACCGGCAGATGATGAGATGAGAGAAAAGAGTATAATGATAAGAAATAGTCTATTGGAGTTGATAGATGAGTTATAGGATTAAAGAAGGCAGTCGTTTGACTGCCTTTTTAGATTATTCAGCTTTTTTTGAAGCTATTTCAATTGGTGTTAAGAAGTCTGCAAACTTCTCAATGTCCTGAGGTCTAGCATATTTGTAGCCTTGGATGTAATCGAACTTATAACCAATAACGTAATCACTTTGCGAATCATCCTCGACACCCTCAACAAGTAGTAGGAGTCCAGAGTTCTTAAAGGTCTCAGCCATACTACCAAAGAGATGATCGATGTGCTCATTTTCAATAGATTTGTAAAGCAGTGATTTGTCAAACTTAACAGTATGGAAGGGCAATGACATAATCCTTGAAAGATTTGAATAGCCTGTTCCAAAATCATCAAGATAGAATTTGATGCCTGCCTTACTAAGGACATCCATATTGTGACGAACAGTCTCATAGTTGCTGACTGAAGCACTCTCTGTGAGCTCTAGGCGAATCTTAGAGCAGGGCACATGATTATCGTACATGATACCTAGCAATTCGTCATGGAGATTGGGGTCCATGAACTCAATAGTTGAGCAATTGATACTAATCGCATCGAAGGAGTATTTAGAATTTAGTGAATATATTTTTTTACATACCTTATTAAGGATGATGCATGTAAGAGTGTGGATATATCCATTCTTTTCAGCAATTGGTATGAATTGATCAGGGAAGATTAGCTTGTCATCGATACAAAGACGCATAAGAGCTTCGCCAGTTCTAAAGGTATTGGTGTTGACATCATAAATCGGCTGTACATAGCATATAACTCTAGGATCATCGAGATCTCTCTTGCTATAAATATCTAACAGATTTTTTTCTATAAATTCAGCGTTATTAAAGTCCTCAAAATCCTTCTGGGTAGCATGATAGGTAAGGCTCCTAGTGTAGTCTTTGACCTTATCAAACATATAGTTAGAAAATGAATAGAACTGCTCATAACCAGTCAAGCCAGTAATCTCATGGAACATTATGCATTTGTAGTCATAATGCTTTTGAATACCATCAATTGTGACAGGTGCACTTAGAATCTCGCGAATCATAGACTCGATATGAACGATAGAGGTCTGTTTGGTGGTATTAGTAATAAATGCATAGGAACTCTTGTCCAAATTGTATATTCTCATGTCATAGGCAAGGGTCTCTATGTATCTGCATATAGAAGCAATGGTAGTACCAGCTTTTGCATCAATGTCAGAAACACCTAATGCCTCTAGCTGTGGAATGGTTATTATACCAACAAGACAATTTTCTAAGCCATTTTTTCTAGATGAATAATGAGCTTCGAAAGAGAATCTGTTCTGGGCTCCACTCATTTCATCGAAGGGGGTAGAGTGCATTAGAAGATAGAACAACATAAAGGGTACAACATATGTCAAACCAACAAATGAAATATTGTTGAAAATAAATTGCAATGCCAATATTCCAATATCAATGGGAACGGTTAGTACGATTGCATTTTTCATGATTTTAGCAATCATATAGCCGCGACGAAGTCTCTGGATGAAAATAATAGTAGCACATGCTGCACCGAAAAATAGATGTACTCCAAAGAATGGTGTGAAATGTACACCACTATTATCAATTCTATACATCATTCCTGAAAAGAGTAAAAAGCAAATTAGTGCAATGTATCCAATGAAGCCTAAACCTAGCCTTGAAAGTACGGATACACGGGTAAGTGTATTGCGTTGTGAATACGCAAGCTGATCTATATATGCAAATAAAAGTGTAAGGATAATGTAGTAGACGATAAAGTAAGCTATATTTAGTACATAGAAGCCAGGAGTATTAGCAAAGCCTGTGACTGTCATAGAATAAATAAGCCCAAAATGCAATAGAATATGAATTGCAGAAAGAATCATACCATGCAGATTGAGTTTAAAATTGTATGTATTACGAGGTCTTGTATATAACATCAAAACGATAAAGATACAGACCACTATAAAATTAATGGCTTCCATCGCCATATTACAACCATTTATAATCATATAATCACCCTATCACCAGTCTCTATGCTAACTAATATACATAATTGCTTATATATAGTTGAATATACACTAGAAAAGCGGTTTTAGTCAAGAAAAATGCCGTATTTCAACCTATTTATATTAGTGCATTACTACATTAAAGTAAGAGAGAATTATCATAACAGAAGAAAAAATGTTCGAAAATAGTACAAAAAGGTCTTTACATGCCACAATACGTTGTGTTATAGTCAAAAAGTATCACAAAATATTGGCTTAACAGAGGATTATTTATGGCAAAGAGAGATACTTATACAGAACAAAATATTACCGTCTTAGAGGGACTAGAGGCAGTTCGTATGAGACCAGGTATGTATATAGGTTCGGTTACTAGAAAAGGACTTAATCATCTTATATACGAGATTGTAGACAATTCGGTGGATGAGCATCTGGCCGGGTTCTGTGATACTATTCATGTGACACTTGAAAAGGATGGCTCATGTACAGTAGAGGATGACGGTCGAGGAATACCTGTTGGTATGCACGCCAAGGGCGTTTCAGCAGCCAGAGTAGTATTTACTACACTACATGCAGGAGGCAAGTTCGATAACGACGCATACAAGACCTCTGGAGGTCTTCATGGTGTAGGTTCATCCGTAGTTAATGCACTTTCTACATATATGGATGTTCAGATTTGTAGAGATGGAGAGATACATCACGATAGATACGAACAGGGTAATCCTGTGATTAAGCTGGAAAATGGGCTGCTACCTACACTTGGCAAGACTAGAAAGACAGGTACAAAAATCAACTTTCTTCCTGACCCTACCATTTTCGAAAAAACTAATTTCAAAGAGGATGAGGTCAAGAGCAGGATGCATGAGACTGCTTATCTCAATCCTAGACTGACTATTATTTATGAGGATAAGCGTGGAGCAGAGGTTGAACATATAGAATTTCACGAACCCGAAGGTATAATAGGCTTTGTCAGAGACCTCAATACCAATATAGAGACTCTTCACGATATCATATATTTCAAGGGGATGATGGAAAATATCGAGCTAGAGTGTGCTTTCCAGTACACTAATGAGTTTCACGAAAATATACTTGGATTCTGTAACAACATTTATAACTCTGAGGGTGGTACTCATATAACTGGATTCAAGCAGAGCTTTACAACTGTTATCAATCAATATGCAAGAGAGTTAGGCATACTCAAGGAAAAGGATCAAAATTTCACAGGTACAGACGTACGTAATGGTATGACAGCAGTCGTATCAATCAAGCATCCGGACCCCAGATTTGAGGGACAGACCAAGACCAAGCTTGATAATCAGGACGCTGCGAAAATTGCTGCAAAGATTACAAGTGACGAGATTATTTTATTCTTTGATAAAAATCTGGAAACATTAAAAAATGTTATTAGCTGTGCAGAGCGAGCAGCAAAGATTCGACATACAGAGGAGAGAGCAAAGACAAACCTTTTAAAGCCTCAGAAGTTCGCTTTTGATTCCAATGGAAAGCTTGCAAACTGCGAGTCGCGAGATGCTAGCAAGTGCGAGATATTTATAGTCGAGGGAGATTCTGCGGGCGGTTCAGCCAAGATGGCGAGAAACCGTATGTATCAGGCTATTATGCCTATACGAGGTAAGATACTAAATGTAGAAAAAGCATCTATAGATAAGGTATTAGCTAACGCAGAGATTAAAGCCATGATAAATGCATTTGGCTGTGGTTTTTCAGAAGGCTATGGTAATGATTTTGATATAAGTAAGCTCCGCTATGACAAGATAATAATCATGGCAGATGCGGATGTGGATGGTGCTCATATCTCTACATTGCTACTGACGCTATTTTATAGATTTATGCCAGAACTCATCATAGAGGGACATGTATATATTGCTATGCCACCCCTATATAAGGCTATGCCTAAAAAGGGTGAAGAAGAATATCTCTACGATGACGTGGCACTCGAAAAATATCGTAAAACACACAAAGGCGACTTCACACTCCAACGTTATAAGGGACTTGGAGAGATGGATGCAGAACAGCTATGGGAGACAACTCTAGACCCCGAACGCCGCTTATTAAAACAAGTCGAGATCGAAGATGGTCGTATGGCAAGCGATATGACAGCACTACTCATGGGCAACGACGTGCCGCCCCGCAAGGCATTTATTTACGAGCATGCTAACGATGCAGTGGTAGACGCCTAGTATGATATAGATTTTCTTCAGCGTACTAGCAGTTAAGATGGCAGACACTGGGAATATACTTAATAAAGAGACATTAGTGTGCTAGCGAAACGAGTTTTGCAGCGAGGACCGAACGAAGTGAGCGTGTCCGAAGCTGACAACCTGTCTGAGTTTCGCGCATACAATGTCTCGTATTAAGGATTTTCAGTGGCTGCCTCAGGAAAGGTATACATATGGATACAACAGATAGAATAATTCGAACCGAATACTCCGAAGTAATGCAAAAGTCCTATATTGACTACGCCATGAGCGTAATTATTTCTCGAGCACTTCCCGATGTGCGCGACGGACTCAAGCCAGTTCAGAGACGAACACTTTATGATATGTATGAGCTTGGAATCAGATTCGACAAGCCATATCGTAAATCGGCACGTATTGTAGGAGACACGATGGGTAAATATCACCCCCACGGTGACAGTTCAATCTACGATGCGCTTGTTGTTATGTCTCAGGATTTTAAGAAGGGATTGCCCCTGGTAGATGGTCATGGTAACTTTGGCTCGATAGAGGGTGATGGCGCCGCTGCTATGCGTTACACAGAGGCCAGACTTCACAAGGTTACACAAGAGGCATTTTTAGGAGATTTAGATAAAGATGTTGTAGATTTTGTTCCCAATTTCGATGAGACAGAAAAAGAGCCGGAAGTACTTCCTGTTAAGGTTCCCAATCTTCTTATTAACGGGACAGAGGGTATTGCAGTTGGTATGGTCACGTCAATTCCTCCACACAATTTTGGAGAGATTATTGATGGCGTCAAGGCATATATGAAAAACCCTGATATCAACACCGCGCAGATGATGGAGTATGTCAAGGGTCCTGATTTCCCTACAGGTGGCATAGTGACTAATAAGGATGAACTCTTAAGCATCTATTCTACAGGACAGGGAAAAATCAAGGTCAGAGGAAAAGCTTCTGTAGAGAAGATGAAGGGTGGCAAGGAATGTATTGTCATAACAGAGATTCCCTACACAATGATTGGTGCCAATATAGGCAAGTTCTTGAATGATGTATATGCCCTTGTTGAGACCAAAAAGACACAGGATATTTCGGATATCTCTAACCAGTCATCAAAAGAAGGAATAAGAATTGTAATTGAGCTAAGAAAGGGTGCAGACCCTGAGAAGATACTCAATCTCTTATATAAAAAGACCAAGCTAGAGGATACCTTTGGTGTTAATATGCTTGCAGTAGCAGATGGCAAGCCTGAGACATTAGGTTTGGTTCCTATTATCAGACATCATGTGAATTTTCAGTATAGTCTTGCAACTAGAAAATACACCACTCTCTTAGCAAAAGAAAAAGATAAAAAAGAGATACAGGAAGGCTTAATCAAGGCTTGTGATGTAATTGACTTGATAATAGAGATACTTAGAGGCTCTAAGGATGTCAAGCAGGCAAGAGCCTGTCTAACAGAAGGAGATACTACTGGCATCAAATTTAAGTCTAAGGCATCGGAGGCACTAGCTAAAGCACTTAGATTTACTGAACGTCAGACCAGTGCAATTTTAGAGATGAGATTACAAAAGCTCATTGGTCTAGAATTAGAGGCACTTCTCAAGGAACACGAGGATACCGTTGCTAAGATTGCTAAATATGAAGAAATTTTAAGCTCTAGAGCTGCTATGGCCAAGGTTATCATCAAGGAGTTAGATGAGTTTAAGAAGGAGTACGATAGACCCAGGAGAACTGCAATAGAGCAGATGGAAGAAATCGTTCTCGAAAAGCCTCAGATTGTGGAGACGGATGTCGTATTTTTAATGGATAGATTTGGTTATGCCAAGACTGTCGATGTGGCTACATTTGAGAGGAATAAAGAGTTTTTAGAGACAGAGAATAAGACCATTATAAGATGCAAGAATACAGGCACGATTCTCATATTTACAAACACAGGAAATCAGCACCTTCTTAGTGTATTAAAGGTACCCCAGACCAAAGCCAAGGACAAGGGTAAGCCCATTGATAACCTCTGTAATTATGACTCTAGCAAGGAAAATGCCATTGCCATATTGAGTCTTGCTGATATAGTAGGAAAGAAGCTGATATTTGCCAGCAAAACCGCGATGATTAAGCTGGTAGATGGTGCACTTTTTGATGTAAGCAAGCGTACCACAGCTGCTACCAAGCTAGCTGATGGTGACGAGCTACTTATGGTTAATGTGCTAACTGAAGATGGCTCAACCATTGTTATGGAATCAGATAAGAGAATTTACCTTAGGATAGATGCTGCGTCTATTCCTGAAAAGACAAAGGTTGCTATTGGTGTCAGAGGCATGAAGCTTACACCGGGAGATTTATTAAGGGCGGTTCATTATATAGATTCAAATACTGATTCAGGTCTTACAGGAACTGACGGCAAAGTAGTATTAAATAGACTGCACATTGCAAACCGCGATACAAAGGGTGTAAAACGATGAAGAAAAAATGTGTAATTCTTGATTTGGATGGTACTTTGGTAAATACCTCTGAGGGTATATTTAAGAGTGTTCAGTATGCGCTAGACGACGTTGGAATATTTAATGAGCCAGAGGATAATTTAAGGAGATTTATAGGACCTCCTTTAGAGTATTCCTTTAAGACATTTTATGGACTAGACGCTGAGACGACAGAGCACCTCATTGCTAAATATAGAGAGCGGTATGTACCTATTGGCTTATACGAATCCGAGCTCTATCCGGGAGTAAGAGAATTTGTCGCAGGACTTAAAGAAAAAGGATATAAGTTGTCCTTGGGCTCATCTAAACCTGAGGATATGTGCATAAAGCTATTAGATTCCTTTGAGATACTGGACATGCTTGACTTTTGTGTAGGTGCGACTGTAGGACCTGAGCGCAGGACCAAGGAAAAGGTTTTAATAGAGGCACTTGATCGTATGGAGATAGATGCATCTGAATGTGTTTTAATTGGTGATACTAGATTTGATGTAGAGGGTGCTAGGTCAGTTGGCATGGATTGTATAGGTATTACCTATGGCTTTGGTACAAGAGAGGATTTAGAAAAAGCTGGAGCAGTAGCAATTTTTGATACACTGAATGAAGTATTGGAGTATTTATAATGAGCAGAAAAATAGGCTTTAAGGATATATGGAACTGTCTGTTCCCTATTATACTATTTATCGTTGTTATGGGAGTGGTGCATTGGCTGATTTTTTTAGGAATTAAGGCAACACCTCTTACAGGTATTATTCCTAACAGTATAGATGTGGTAGTTCAGGGACTTACATATATTGTTTTAATTATAGTTCTTAATATCTTCTTTACAAGAAAAAACAATATGTATGCCAATAAGAAGAATCTGCATTTTGGGTTTATACTTATGGCAATATTTATTGTGCTTCTCGCAGGAACAGGACTTAATTATATTATTTCAAAGCTCGGGTATTCTAATTATGATGTCAGTTATACGACCATAAGAGATACTTATTATGGTGCTGATTTCTGGATACAGATATTGGTGCTTGGAATAATTGTTCCGATGGGAGAGGAACTCATGTACAGAGGAGTCCTATATAGGAGACTTAGAGTAATTGGTACGGCTCCTGTGGCGATTTTTATCTCAGCTGCTATATTTGGATTGCTCCACTTTAATCTGGTGCAAGGAATATATGGTTTTTTGATGGGAATTATCCTTGGCATCATAATGGAGAAAAAGGACAATATAATTTTCACCTGTGCAGGTCATATGGCACTCAATATATTTACGCTGGTTGAGACCAAGGTTGGTCTTGCAAAATGGATAGCTAATACTGGGGCTAATATGCTAATAGTTGGTGTAGGAGCTTTAGTGGTGTCAATAATACTCTTAATTATATTTGCACAGAGACGTAGATAACATAATAAAAAACTTGCGAAATCACCCTATTTATTGTAAGATATAGGGTGATTTTTTGTGCGATTATATAGAAGAAGGAGAATGTACAAGATGGATTCAAATCAGATAATTATTATTGCAACCATAGCAATCTATCTCATAGGAATGATTGTTATCGGAATCATGTTTAGTAAAAAGACATCTACATCTGAGGATTTCTACTTAGGTGGTCGTAAAATGGGACCCCTTGTTACAGCTATGAGTGCAGAGGCAAGTGATATGAGTAGCTGGTTACTTATGGGACTTCCTGGTGTTGCGTATCTTTCAGGTATGGCTGATGCGGCATGGACAGCAATTGGACTTGCGGTTGGAACATGGCTCAACTGGTATTTTGTATCTAAGAGACTTAGAAGATACTCAGCTAACCTTGGAGCAATAACAGTTCCTGAGTTTTTCTCTAAGAGATTTCATGATAAAAACAATATATTATCGACAATTGCAGCACTTGCAATCATAGTATTCTTTGTTCCTTACACCGCATCAGGTTTTGCAGCGTGTGGAAAGCTTTTTAGTACTCTTTTTGGAGCGGATTATTTTATTGTAATGATAATTTCAGCATCGGTAATCGTAGGATACACAATCCTTGGTGGTTTTGGTGC
The DNA here is from genome assembly GCA_045600305.1 of Lachnospiraceae bacterium. Lineage (GTDB taxonomy): Bacteria > Bacillota > Clostridia > Lachnospirales > Lachnospiraceae > JAZRXQ01. Next base: position 7,075 of record JAZRXQ010000036.1, on the reverse strand, counting down.
GGTTTCAACTACAGATTTTATCCAGAGTATTGTTATGACAATTGCTCTCGGAATTGTATTATGCTACGGCGTTGTGCAGGCAGGTGGTATGCAAGCTGTTATAGATAATGCCAAGGCACTTCCTGGATATTTATCATTAACAGAGATGCATGATATGGCATCTGGCGGTTCAACACCTTACGGGGCACTTACTATAATTTCCACAGCAGCATGGGGATTAGGATATTTTGGAATGCCCCATATTCTTCTTAGATTTATGGCAATTAAGGATGAAAACAAGCTTAAGACCTCACGTAGAGTTGCATCTGTTTGGGTAATAATTGCAATGGGAGTTGCTCTTTTCATCGGTATTGTTGGATTTGGTATGACTAAAAACGGTACACTTGCTGACCTTACTGCTTCTGCTAGTGATAGCGAGAAAGTAATAATCAACATTGCGGGACTTATTAGTCAAAATGGTTTCTTTGCAGCATTAGTTGGAGGTCTTATTTTAGCAGGTATCCTTGCTTCTACAATGTCAACAGCAGATTCTCAGATGTTAGCAGCGGCATCATCTGTTTCTGAGAATATCGTACAGGGTACTTTTGGAGCAAAGCTTTCAAAGAAAAAGAGTCTTCTTATTGCGAGAATTACAATTGTTGCAGTAGCAATTATTGCTGTATTCTTAGCTCGTGACCCTGATTCTTCAGTATTCCAGATTGTATCGTTTGCATGGGCAGGATTTGGTGGAGCTTTTGGAGCATTAGTACTGTGTGCGCTTTTCTGGAAGAGAACCAACAAGTGGGGAGCACTTGCAGGTATGCTTGGCGGAGCTGCTATGGTATTCATTTGGAAATTTGCGATTAAGCCTCTTGGCGGAGTTTGGGGAATATATGAATTGCTTCCTGCATTCTTGGTTTCACTGGTACTTATAATCGTTGTAAGTCTATTAACCAAGGCTCCTGATAAATCAATTATCAAGGAGTTTGAAGCAGCTAAGGTTAAATAATCAGGTGAAAAATGGTTGAAAATAAATTAACAGACCTAGTTAATGAAATAGAAAAAATATATGGCTCAGGAGTAGCACTTGTTGCTGGAAATGGCGAGATTATAGGGGGAAGCTTAAGAGAAGCTGATCTTGGTCATGCTTTAGAGAGCTTTGTCAGGTCAACAGACAGACATTCTTTTGCAACTGCACTCATTAAGGGAGAGATTGACGAGAGTGAGACCTACAAGCTTGCTAGCACGTTAGGTATTACTGATAGCAGAAGAGTAGTGTATCTTTTTGAACTAGCTAATCGAATTACCGACCCGCAGGTGGTGGACGTGTTGTCATCGGTTTTTACAGAATCAGAGGAAGATTTTTTCTGTAGGATAGATGAGCTTCATCTGTGTGCCATACATAGCATAGGTGCAGACGTATCAGAGGAAGATATTGAGGAGTTTGCCCTGATGGGGATTTCTACAATAGAGACAGAAGCCTTTGTAACTACGAGCTGTGGTATTTCATCTATCAAGGACAGTATTGGTGAATTAAAGCAGGGGTATGAGGAGTCAGTTACAGCTCTTAGGGTTATGGGGCTTATCTCTGAAAAGGCAAAAGTGACTCACTATGATAAAATGGGGATAGCAGGCCTTGTGTATGAGCTTCCAGAATGTTCGTGTAGAAGATATCTAAAGGAAGTATTTGGAGAGGTAATAACGCTTGATGACCTTGATGAAGAGGATACAGCAACCTTAGATGCTTTTTATGATAACAATTTAAACATATCAGAAACAGCGAGGGAGTTGTATTTACACAGAAATACGTTGGTCTATAGGCTTGAGCAGATAAGTAAAAAGCTAGGGGTTGATATTAGACTTTTCGGTGACGCAATGAAGTTAAAGACCGCTATGGCGGTGCTTAAACACTTGAGGAGAGACTATTAGTATAGTTAAAGGTCTTACAATGGAGGGGACGCTATGAGAGTTGGTATAGGCTATGATGTTCACCGATTGGTGGAGGGGAGAAAATTGATTATAGGAGGAGTAGAGATTCCTCACGAAAAGGGACTGGATGGACACTCTGATGCGGATGTTTTGATTCATGCAATTATGGACGCTATGCTAGGTGCAGCAGCCCTTGGAGATATAGGTGTGCTCTTCCCAGATGATGATCCTGAATATCTTGGAATAGACAGTATGATGCTTCTTAGACTAGTTTCCTTAGAGATAGCAAAGGCTGGATACATTGTGGGTAATATCGACTCAACAATTATTGCGCAAAAGCCCAAGATGAGGGAATACATTGATTTTATGAGAACCAATATTGCAGAGGTTCTAGGAATATATCCTGAACAGGTTAGCGTTAAGGCTACAACAGAAGAGAAAATGGGCTTTACTGGACGAGAGGAAGGTATTAGCGCGCAGGCAGTAGTGCTACTTGAGGAAGTTGAGTAGAGCAGTTTAGATGAAATTATGCGCGTTAAACGCGTAAGTGGGAGTAAAACAATGAAGATTTTTAACACAATGACAAGAAGAAAAGAGGAGTTAGAGACTATAGAGCCTGGCAAGGTGCGTATGTATGTATGCGGACCTACTGTATACAATCTCATCCATATTGGTAATGCCAGACCCATGATAGTATTCGATACCTTTAGAAGATACTTAGAGTACAAGGGCTATGAAGTAAACTATGTTTCTAACTTTACAGATGTAGATGACAAGATTATTAAAAAAGCCAATGAAGAGGGCGTTGATGCATCTGTTATCTCAGTTAGATATATTGAAGAGTGCAAGAAGGATATGGAAGGAATGAATATCAAGCCTGCCACTACACATCCTCTTGCGACTAATGAGATTTCAGGCATGATAGATATGATTCAGACTCTTATTGACAAGGGTTATGCATATCCCGCGGCTGATGGAACGGTATATTATCGTACCCGTAAGTTTGACGAATACGGCAAGCTTTCTCATAAAAATATTGATGACCTCCAGTCAGGACATAGAGATATTAAGGTTACAGGTGATTTGAAAGAGGATTCACTGGATTTTGTTCTCTGGAAGCCTAAAAAAGAGGGCGAGCCCTCGTGGCCTTCACCCTGGTGCGATGGACGTCCTGGATGGCATATCGAGTGTTCTGTTATGTCAAAAAAATATCTTGGAGATTCAATCGATATCCATGCAGGTGGAGAGGACCTTATATTCCCTCATCACGAGAACGAGATTGCTCAGTCTGAGGCTGCAAATGGATGTGAATTTTCAAAATACTGGATGCATAATGGTTTCTTAAATATTGATAACCAGAAGATGTCAAAGTCTCTTGGCAATTTCTTTACAGTTAGAGATATAGCTGAAAAATATGACCTTCAGGTGCTTAGATTCTTTATGCTTAGTGCGCATTATCGTATGCCTCTTAACTTCAGCGCAGAGCTCATGGAGAGTGCCAAGGCTGGACTTACACGTATAACAAACTGTGCTGATAATCTTAGACACCTTATGGGTAATTCTTCAGTAGATTCGATTACTGATGAGGAAAGGTTGGCATTTGATAAGACTTTAGAATACGTTTCTAATTTTGAAAATGCGATGGAAGATGATGTCAATACAGCTGATGCTGTTACAGCAATTTTTGATTTAGTAAAATATATCAATACTAATGCAACTTCTGCTAATTCAAAGGAGTATTTACAGGCACTTCTTGATAGGATGATTACCCTTGCAGATGTACTTGGAATTATTCTTGACGCCAAGGAAGAGTCAATTGACGAGGATATAGAGGCTCTTATTGCAGAGCGTACTCAATCCAAACAAGCCAAGGATTTTGCTAGAGCAGATGCAATTCGTGATGAGCTTCTTGCCAAGGGCATTGTGTTAGAGGATACAAGAGAGGGCGTTAAATGGAAGAGAGTTTAATCTCTAATATTTGTGAAAAATTTGGGCTTGAAAGAATTACTGATGCGAGACAGGTGAATCCCCTTAGCCTAGCCTATATTGGTGATTCTATATTTGATTTAATTGTGAGAAGTATCAATACAACTGCGCATCATGTAAAGCCTGGTAGTCTTCACCGTATGACAACCAGATATGTCAAGGCTGATGCACAGTCAGAGATGATGAAGGTATTAGAGCCGATGTTAACAGAGGATGAGCTATCTATATACCATCGCGGTCGCAATGCCAAGACCAGTGCCTCTGCCAAGAATTCGTCCATTGGTGCATATCGTCGTGCCACGGGATTTGAAGCTGTGATGGGGTATCTATATATCACAGGGCAAAATGAGAGACTTTTGGAATTGGCAAAAATCGGTATTGATGCGTACACTCCCAATGAAAATGAGGGAACAGAGGCGCATAATACATCAGGGTGGGAGAACTAAATGGAAAATAAAGATGAAAATATATCCCTAGTTGAAGGACGTAATGCAGTTCTTGAGGCGTTTCGTTCTGGCAGGACTGTAGATAAATTATATGTGCTCTCAGGTAGTAAGGATGGTCCTATACAGTCGATACTTAGAGAGTCTAAAAAGTATGACTGCATCGTAACCTTTGTATCTAAGGAGAGACTAGATGCGATGTCTGAGACTGGTCATCATCAGGGGGTTATTGCTAGATGTGCCTCGTATGACTACGCCACAGTTGAGGATATTTTGGAGAACGCCAAGAAAAAGGGAGAACCTCCTTTTATAATCATTTTGGATGAGTTAGAGGATCCGCATAACCTTGGAGCAATAATTAGAACCGCAAACCTGGCGGGAGCACATGGAGTTGTCATAGGCAAGCACCGATCAGTGGGTCTTACAGCTACAGTTGCCAAGGCATCTGCTGGAGCAATTAACTATACTCCAGTTGCCAAGGTGGTCAATATCAAAGATACCATCAATGACCTCAAGGAAAAGGGTATGTGGTTTGTGTGTGCGGATATGGGTGGAACTAAGATGTACGACCTTAACCTCACAGGACCTATTGGACTTGTTATCGGTAACGAGGGAAGTGGAGTTTCAAGGCTTGTTAGAGAAAATTGCGATATGATTGCTTCTATTCCCATGAAGGGTGATATCGACTCCCTCAATGCATCTGTTGCATGTGGTGTACTTGCTTATGAGATTGTGAGACAGAGGATGAAATAGGCGAAAGCACAACCTGTTTGAGTATGAGCGAGGTCTAGATGCGTCGCCTATATAGAAAATAAACTAGGAGTAGTAAAATGCTAGAACTAAAGAATATATGGTTTACAGTTGAGGATGAGAATACTGGAGAAAAGAGAGATATCTTAAAAAATGTAAATCTTAAAATAGAAGATAGCTTTGTGGCTATCACAGGACCCAATGGAAGTGGTAAGTCTACACTTGCTAAGATTATAGCTGGAATCAATACTCCCACTCAAGGACAGATAATTTTTAATGGTGAGGATATTACAGCACTTAATATAACAGAGAGAGCCAATAAAGGTATCAGCTTTGCTTTTCAAAATCCAGTTAAGTTTAAGGGACTTACAGTACATGATCTTATAAATATGGCACATGGCACTCCACTTAAGATGGACGAGGCATGCAAGTATCTTTCAGAGGTTGGATTATGTGCTAAAGAGTACATCAACAGAGAGCTTAATTCGTCTCTCTCAGGTGGAGAATTAAAGCGAATTGAGATTGCAATGATTACTGCAAGAGGAACAGATTTATCAATATTTGATGAGCCCGAGGCAGGAATAGATCTTTGGAGCTTTAACAATCTGATTCGTGTATTTGAGAATATGAGAAATACTATCAATGGTTCGATTCTCATTATTTCTCATCAGGAGAGAATCTTAAATATTGCTGACAAGATCGTGTTACTAGCAGCAGGTGAGGTTAAGAAGGTTGGAACTAAGGAAGAAATACTTCCTGAGTTACTTAGTGCCACAGCAGCAGCCTGTGATATGCTGACAGAAAAGCTTGTATAAAAGAGATATTTTTTAGAGGTATAAGAATGGACGCATTACAAAAGCATATGCTAGAGGTAATCTCAGACCTTCACGAGGTACCCGAGGGAGCCTACAATATAAGAGATAATGGTAAGTCAATTGGGCGTAATACTACAGCCAATATTGACATCGTGACCAAGGATGACAAGCCAGGAATAGATATCATCATCAAGCCAGGAACAGTAAATGAGAGTGTACATATCCCTGTTATCCTAAGTCAGACAGGACTTAAGGATTTGGTCTACAATGATTTTTATGTAGGCGAGGGAAGTGATGTCACAATTGTAGCCGGATGTGGAATCCACTGCGGAGGAGATGACACCACAGAGCATGACGGAATCCATGCTTTCCATATAGGAAAAAATGCCAAGCTTAAATATGTTGAGAAGCATTACGGCGAGGGCGATGGAAAGGGCAGCAGGATATTAAATCCTACCACCATTATTGATATTGATGAGGGTGGTTATATGGAGATGGAGTCTACCCAGATTAAGGGTGTAGATTCAACTGTCAGAGATACCAAGGCGGTACTTGGAGACAAGGCCAAGCTCATCATCAGAGAGAAAATAATGACTCATGGTACACAAAAGGCAGAGACTAATTTTGAGGTTGAATTAAACGGTGAGGATTGTTCAACAGATGTAGTTTCTCGTTCTGTTGCTAAGGGTGAGTCTGTGCAGATTTTTAATTCCAAGATAGCTGGAAATAACAAGTGCTATGGTCACTCAGAATGTGATGGTATCATGATGGATAAGGGACATGTTATTGCAACTCCTTCTCTTGATGCAACACATCTCGATGCTTCTCTTGTACATGAGGCTGCAATCGGTAAGATAGCAGGTGAGCAGATTATCAAGCTCATGACTCTAGGACTCACAGAGGAAGAAGCAGAGAATCAGATTGTAAACGGATTCTTAAAGTAGGTAAATGGCTATGATGAATAAAAGACAGAGAATGTTTACATATATGTTTACCTTAATCCATGCGGCTGTGATGACAACGCTTAATGTGTTATGCTTTACAGTATGGGGAGTGGATGGAGTTAGTAATGTGCCAGCACTGTTCTTGGTTTCTTTGGGATATCTGGTGTTTTTAATTCTCTATTCAGTTAAAAACAAGGTGAAGAGTGTTGTACCAGAGAATCTAGCAATA
>JAZRXQ010000035.1:0-20123 GCA_045600305.1 Lachnospiraceae bacterium | reverse complement strand
ATCGAGTAGGAGGGAAAATTTGATAAATTTTCCCGACCTCTCACACCACCGTGCGTACCGTTCGGTACACGGCGGTTCAATCAACTTAACAAGTAACACACCTTTCGGTGTAGTAATCTAACATAGAGACTAGTCCAAATGTGGCTAGTCTTTTGTTGTTTATTGCGACATTTATGGCACCTTTGTTGCAGACATAGGCTATTCTTCGCCTTGTGTATAGCCTAGCCTTGTATGTGATTTCTGTCCGTCGGACCAGAGATTTGCTTACAGCTTCCTTCAGATTCCACCTCGCCAGGCACACCCTTGCTGTTCGGCTATACATTTCCCACTATCTGGGCATGTTCGGAACTTTCATCCGTTAGAGCGCGCCCATGGCGCGCAAACTAAGAAAGCCTCCCATTCCACAGAATGAGAGGCTTAAATATACACCTGTTTTATTTTCTCTCGTAGCTTACAAATGCAAACCTTTTGCTGTCAGGTGACCAGGAATTGACATTGATAGTTCCCTGACCACCAAATATCTCCATAATTGTCTCTAAATTAGTTCCATCTGCATTCATCATGCGAAGTGCCACGTTTCTATTGGGCACGTGGTCTCCAGGCCAGAGATCTCCCTTGTGATATGACACCATAACTATCTTAGTTCTGTCAGGCGATATGTGAGGGAACCAGGTGTTAAAGTCGTTGTCAAAGGTTAGCTGAGTCTGTTCACTGCCATCCTTTTTCATACAGAATGCCTGCATCAGACCAGCACGCACACTGTTAAAGTAAATATACTCGTCTGCACTGTCATACTCGCAACCATCATTTAAGCAAGGTGCTGTAGTAAGTCTAGTCTCATTTTCTCCATCCTTAGTTATCTCGTAGACATCGTACTCGCCATTTCTCTCGGCACAGTAACACATAGTCTTCATATCATTGGACCAGCCATGTAAGTAGCTCGGTGCATTTTTTGTAACTAGAATAGGTTCTCCTCCACCTAACGGTATACGATAGATTCTGGATTTGCCGTCTGCTGAGGACTCATCACTTACTGCTATCTCTGTATCATCCGTTGATAGTACATGATCGTTATTACACTTAATTATATTCTTGCTATCCACCACCGTACTAGTCTTGGTCGCCAGGTCAAATTTATATATTCTACCATCAGAGTTGTAGGTTAAAAACTCTCCATTATGAGACCAGTTAGGTGCCTCGATTACATCCTCAAAGGTAGCAATTACTTCTCTTGTCTTAGTCTCAGTATCATATATCTCTAAAAAGGAACGGGTATTATTCCTATCCCAAGGATTCTCATCAGAGATTATCGCTCCGTCTCCCCAAATTTTTTCCACATCAATATCTATATCTGCCTTGGTCTCGAAGGGATAAACTATATCCACATGATTTCTAATTGAATCCATCCAGCCCATGAGCCTTAGTGTCTCATCGTGAGGCAGAGATATAGGTTCTATCTCGCCAGCTTCTATCTGTTTTTTCGCCTCGAGAACCTGATATTCGTAACCATTGACCTGAATAGGGGGTGTGATTTTCTCAAGAAGATTTCCATCCACGTCATAAATCTCAATATAGGTAGGTACGTTGATGGGTCCAAATTTGATATAGCCCTTGTCTCCCACGATTTTTGCATAATTAGAATCGGGTTCTACAAAAGAGCACTTTGCTCTAGCCATAGTTCCATTTTTATATGTGAGAAAAACTACAGTGGTAGCATCAACGCCTGTCTCATATTTTTCTACATCAATCTTAATCTCTTTAATATCGCTGCCAAGATACATAGCGGGCACCGTCAGTGAATATATTCCAAGATCAAGAAGTGAGCCACCTGCAAGAGAGGGATTAGTAAGTCTCTCAACGCCCTTAATAGGTACTGAAAAATCTGACTCTACATAGTGAACTTCTCCTATCTTCCCATCGCTAATCAAGCCCTTAATAATGTCTCCAGAAGGCTGATATCTGGTCCACATAGCCTCTGCTAGATAAATCTTATGCTCTCTTGCGTAATCAATCAGTTCCTTGGCTTGTTTTTGATTACCACAAAAAGTTTTTTCTACTAGACAGTTTCTGCCATTTTTCAGACAAAGCATGGTATTTTTATAATGCTCAGAATGAGGTGTTGCCACATACACTAAATCAACGTTTTCGTCTTTTGCTAATTCCTCATATGAGCCATAAGCCTTGGCAAAGCCCCACTCATCTGCAAATGCTTTAGCTTTTTCAATTGACCTGGATGCTACAGCATAGAGCTCTACTTCATCCTTAATCCCAGCTAGTGCTGTTGCCATAGCTCTCGCAATATTTCCTGCACCTAAAATCGCCACCTTCATTTTAGCCCCCATAATATCCTCCTTGTTTTTTCAAAAATATAAATCTCTTGTATCTTCACATATAAAAACTCAGTCACATACATGACTGAGTCTATTCTATACTATATTAGCAAAATATTAAAGTCCCATTGCACTGAGCTCTTCGATTACCTTATCTACAGCAGCCTCTCCTGCCTTAGCGCTCTTGCCAAACATTGCGCCTATTGAAGACCATCCATCAGTAAGAGCATCGAGTGCCATATTCTTGGCCATGTTACCGTAATCTCCAGCGATATCGTGGCTTAATGTAACCTGAACCTTGTTGCTAGCCTTAGGCTTAGAAAGCTGTACCCAAACCTGATTCTGACGATCTATAGGAGGGAAATAAATAACCTCAGCAAATCCGTGCTTTGTCTTTCCAGGCTCACCTGCTGACCAGTCTGTCTTTGCTTTCATTGCCTCAAAGAGCTCGTCTAAAGTATACTCCTTGCTAAGTTCAACCTTTTTAATTTTAATTCCGAATGCCATAACTAATAACCCTTTCTTTTATTGTATTTTTCATTTGAAATTATTATAATATTGCAAAAATAAGGGTTCAAGTTATTTTCACGTCGTAAAACGCATTTTCACGAATTATATTATATTTGATTTTATTCTTCAGACTCGCCCTTACTCTCGTCATATCTATCTAGAAAATGATGCTTCATTCCATTTTCCTTGTAGGCGATAATCGTGCTCAAATTCACATTTTCTACACTCTTAAAAATATTGCCCTCAACATATGGATTTGTTTTTGACAAATCCTTAATTAGTTTTTTTATCTCCTGTCTTTTTGACTCGCTAGTACCATCATCTCTTATAGTTGAGCATGTCTCAGTAAAATGACACGCACACTGTAAAAAGTGCAAATCATTATAGTCTCTCCAGTGCTTGATATCATCTTCTCTCACCAAATAGAGTGGCCTAATTAGCTCCATACCCTCGAAATTGGTACTATGAAGCTTAGGCATCATGGTCTGAACCTGAGCACCATATAACATACCCATTAATATAGTCTCAATCACATCATCATAATGGTGTCCAAGAGCGATTTTATTACATCCTAATTCCTTGGCTTTGCTGTATAAATATCCCCTTCGCATTCTCGCACATAAATAGCAGGGATTTTTTTCTATAGTATCTACTGCGTCAAAAATCTCTGACTCAAAGATAGTAATTGGAATGTCCATGAGCTTGGCATTATACTCTATCATTTTTCTGTTTTCAGGATTATATCCTGGATCCATTACTAAAAATGTAAGCTCAAATTCGAATTTTCTATGTCTCTTTAATTCCTGAAAAAGCTTTGCTAAAAGCATAGAGTCTTTTCCACCTGAAATACATACTGCCACATGGTCATTTTCTTGCAGCAGCTCATATTCATTTATTGCTTTTGCAAATTTTGAAAAAATATCTTTCTTAAATTTCTTTCTAATACTAAGCTCTATCTGCGCTTTTCGCTCTTCATAATCTATTTCATCATGACTTGTCTCTGTCATAATCAGTCACCCCTCCGCAGCAGACTTTTAATTCTACCAGTCCCAATCGTCATAGTAGTCATCATAATAATCGTCATCGTAGTAATCATCATAGTAATAATCACTATAGTACTCATCCCAGAACTCGTCGCTCCAGAAATCTTCATCGTCCCAGTAGTCTTCGTTATAGCATGAGCCGTCATAGCAGTAGCCATCCTGCGAATCACACCAGCCTGTGTCGTCCCAGGAATCATCTCCCCAGTAATCATCATCGTCATAGTAATCCCAGTCTGACCAATCATAGTCACCATCACAGCTGTAATCATCCCAGCCATCGTAATCGTCATAGCTATAATTATCGGTATTACCACTGACCTCTGTAAATTTTTTCAGCCAGCTTATGTAGTCACTGTCCATTCCTAGTGACTTAAACACCTTTTTCATGGAGCTGTAAAAATCACTACTGCCATAAGGGAGTGTAACCGCAATTCCACACATATCCGCATCATCAGATGTGGTCATTGAATATACTATAGCCTGAGACACAGCCTGACTGAGGGCTTCTGATTCATCTGACTGAATATTTTCAGCAACAGATAGCATGTCTGTAATATAGTACTCTGACAATGAATATGTCTCGTTCTCATAGTCGTAATAGTCACCTATTTCAGCAAATGTATCTTTTGCTTTGGAAGTCATTCTAAATGCTGGAAGAGCTCTTCGACTTCTTGTTAGCTTACGACTATAATTAGTGCCTAGTAATGTGCTCTCGTTTGCATACGCAAAATCAGTCCATGCTGTGTATAAAACCTTCATCATTGACTCATCCAGCATAGCCATAGCAGCGGAATCGCCCCACTCATCGTTACCTATATTTGCATTTACTGTATCTTCTATTATCTTTTTCCCGAGGTCTTCTGTGGGGGTAGAGCTATTTTTCATAAGCATCTTTACCCAGCCTGTATAACTCCAGCCCAGTCCAGACTCAAACTCTTCTGATAGTACAGCATAGTCACAGTAATCGTAGAATGCTAATCCTGTCTCCAAGCATGACATAATACAGCAGTCCATTCCTATGAAGTCGAAGTAAACTCCTGCTGTTGAAAGTGCCTCTCTCATCTCTGCAACAGTAAGACAAGCACTCTCGTCCTTATTCCATTCATCATAGCCAAATCCATATACAGGACCACCGCCATGATCCCAGAATACTAACATATATCTGTCAGCAGGATATTTTTTTACACCCCATTTTATGAAGTCGCTAAGGGTTTTTGACTTGGTGCAGTCAAGCTGTCCTAAGGAATCGTCAACAAGCTTTAAGCCCTTTTTGTTTACTTCAAATCTTTGGGTATGATCTGCCGCTATTCCATACTTTTTATCCCACTTTTTTGTGCCCATAGTCTGAGCAACTATCTTGACTTTTTTTGAACTGCCTGCAGCTACTATTTCTGAAAGGTCAGTGGTTGCCTCTCCGTCCTCTGATTCTAGGTTAGAGCCGTTGACATATAAGAGAATTGTGACTTTATCTTTGCCATCACCCTTGAGCTTAGTCCTTTTATCTCTAACTACATTGTCGCCGAAAGCAGCTTTTAAGCTTTTGGTTGCTACCGCATCACGCTCGTAGGTTGTACCAACTTCTATGGACTTTTTTTCAGGCTCATCGTCGTCAAACAGACCACATCCAGATAATGTGCTTACTACTAGCGCAAGAAGTAATGCAATAATTCCACTCTTTTTTAATACATTAATTTTTTTCTTCTCCATAATTTATCCTTTTCTAGTTAGTTAATTGTTCACCAAGTATTATAGTAAGTATTACTAGGTCTTTCAACTGAATTTCACGCGTTCTGATGGGTTTTCACGCTGTTAGATAGGGGTACTAGAGAATAACCTCCATCCCATATTTTTGGATTTTAAATCCACACTTGTTGTAAAAGGCAATAGCTGCATCATTTTTATCCCATACATTTAGGGTAACATTATAGCAGCCTTTTTCCTTGGCAAAAGACTTTACATATTCGTATATCTGGGTAGCAACATGCTTGCCGCGCTCCTTCTCATCCACGCAGATATCATCAACATAGAGCGTGATGATATCCGGAAAATTATTATCCTCAATATGTGATTGGAAGACGCAAAAAGCATATCCTAATACATAATCATTTTCGTCAACGCCAACAAAAATAGGTTTGCTTTCATCTGATAGTAATGTTATCAATTCGTCCTTCGTGTATTTGGTTTTATCCATAATAAAGAGGTCCGGACGATTCTTGCTATGCACGTTGTTGACCTGTACTAGTAGTTCTAAAATTCTATCAGAATCCTTTATTTCTGCTTTTCTTATGTTCATTTTATTCTCACTTTCTGTTAGCTGTTCATTTAATGCTCACTTTTTTGATATAAAAACGCATGACTGATTATATCACGTGAATATATTATTTGAAAAGTAATATCAAAGCTTTAATTTATAATTGTAGATTTGATAAGATACAACTATAATGTATACATATTTCAAAATCTGAGGTGAATCAAGTGAAAAACGATACAAGATTTGATGCACATTTCACGCCAGAAAAAGGCTGGATGAATGATCCAAATGGGTTGATATATATAGATGGACACTACCACATTTTTTATCAGCATTATCCCGATGATACCAAGTGGGGACCTATGCACTGGGGACACGCAGTGAGCTCAGATTTGACTAATTGGACGCATCTTCCTATAGCTCTTTTCCCTACCGAGGATGAATATATTTTCTCAGGTTCAGCAATTATGGACGAGGATAATATCTCTGGATTATCGCCTGATGAAAACCGCGTATTACTTTTATTCTACACTATGCATAACCCCAAAACTGGTGAACAGCAACAGGGCTTGGCGTACGCCTCTGAACCTTTTATAGAGTTTAGGAAATATGAGGGAAATCCTATTATTTCAAATAAGATTGACATACCAACATACAAGAAGGATTTTAGAGACCCTAAGGTTTTTAAGAATACTGTACTTGGTGGATATACCATGGTTTTGGCGGTTGGCGACCACATCGAGTTTTTTCACAGTGATAACTTTTTGAAATGGGAATACACAGGATTGTTTGAGCCTTCTAAATATGGAGTTGGCGGACTTTGTGAGTGTCCCGACTTGATGATATTTGATGCAGATGATGACAAAAAAACAGTCTTAAGTATGAGCCTAATTGTCTTTAATAATGATGGTAGTGAGAGCCATATCATGCCATATTTTGTAGGTGATTTTGATGGAAAAACCTTTGTGCCCACACAAAAGTTTAGAGATGATTTATTAGATAATGGACCGGATAATTATGCCATGGTTAGCTTTAATACAGATTCCGAGATTCACGATGCGAAGTCGCATCTTATGATGGGTTGGGGAGAAAACTGGAATGATGCCAGAGTTAATACCAACACAGAGTGTTTTGGTAAGCTTACCTGCGCTAGGAAGGTCATTCTAAAAAAAGAGTTATCTGTTGATTCCCTTAATGATGAAAGATATGTAATCTATCAAAGTCCTGTTATAGAGACAGAAAACAATGAAAAATGCTGGCATAAGATTATTCCAGAAGAAGATAAAGAAATCGTCTACGATAACGGATATGTTGAGGAGTTTTTTGAAGGCGGGCGAATTGTTCGTTCATATAATGAGAGGTAATTATGGAAATCACATGAAGGAAGTAGGAAGTAGGAACTATAACGCATTTGAGTTGCTACAAATATAAAGCTGTGGTAGAATTTATAGAAATGTGGCATATGAATTGGTTAAAATAATCAGGAGGTTATATATGCGATATCCGATAAGTGTACAGTCTTTTGAAACTATTATAGATCGTAATTTAGCATATGTCGATAAAACATCTTTGGTTTACGAACTTGCCCAGGAGCATGTATGCTTTTTATCTCGACCTCGAAGATTTGGAAAATCCCTATTGATAAGTACACTAGATGCTTATTTTAGTGGCAAAAAAGAGTTGTTTCATGGTTTAAAGATAGAAAATCTTGAAAATAATTGGAAAGAGCATCCTATATTAAGAATTGATTTTGCAGTTGGTGACTACACACAAGCAAATACATTGAATGAAGTTTTAGATGATAAGCTTTCAAAATGGGAGGCTGAATATGAAGTAAATAATATCCGTGAAGATCTAGGTTTAAGGTTCTTAAACATTATTGAAGCAGTCCATAAAAAAACCGGAAATAATGTAGTTGTTCTCATTGATGAGTATGATAAACCTATGCTTGATGCAATCGGAACAGAACTAGAAGAGACAAATAGAAACATTCTTAAGGGTTTTTACAGTACATTCAAAGCGGCAGACTCTCATTTACGTTTTGTTCTTCTCACCGGGGTTACAAAGTTCAGTCAAATATCTGTATTTTCAGGGTTTAACCAACCTAAAGATATTAGCATGGACAGTAAGTATGACGCATTATGTGGGATTACTGAAATGGAACTATATCAGTATTTTGCCGAGCCTATAGAGAGGATGGCTGATAATAGAAATTGCTCTGTAGATGAAATAAAAACGATGCTAAAAAAACAGTATGACGGATATCATTTTAGCGAAAAAATGACTGATATCTATAATCCTTTTAGCGTGATTAATGCATTTGATATGGATAGAATAGACAACTACTGGTACAGAAGTGGAACTCCGACATATCTAGTGAAGCTCCTCGAGGGACGTAATATTAATATCCAAGAACTAATTGAAAAAAGTTATTCGTCAGATTATTTTGTGGATTATCGTGCGGATGTTGAAAATCCTCTCGCGATGCTTTATCAGAGTGGGTATTTAACTATTAAGAATTTTGATGAAAGACACAGGCTATATAAACTAGACTTTCCTAATGACGAGGTAAGGCTGGGATTTGTGACCCTTATTTCAAATAATTATTTTAAGAAAACGTCATCTGACAGTCTTAACTGGATTATCGGTATTGATGATATGTTGAGAGAGTGTAATCTTGACGGTGTAAGAGATGCCTTTACATCTTTCCTTGCTTCAATACCTTATGAGGCTAATAAAGATGAACGTGCTAAGGATTTTGAAACTCATTTTTCATATACATTCTATATCATAAATCGACTATTGGGATGCTATACCACTCTTATTGAGAAGCAAAATAGTAAAGGACGAGCTGATGTGATTATAGAGAGTGTAAATGATATATTTATATTTGAATTCAAGCTGGATGGTTCGGCAGAGGAGGCTCTAGCACAGATAGAGGAAAAACAATATGCCTTACCGTATCTATCTGATGTCCGCAAATTGCATAAGATTGGCGTAAATATCTCCAGTGAAACAAGAACTGTAGATGAATGGATTGCAAGATAATATAAATCCCCTTTTGTTGGGCTCAAATGAGTCTGATAAAAGGGGTGATTCTGTGCTAGGGGTACTATCAAGTGTATATCAAGGCTCGCTACGTTGACAGCAACCAATATGTCGGCAGCTATGGGGATGCACAGCGTGAAACCTGTTTAAAAACCAGTGCGCCCCATAGTGCGACATAAATGGTTGCGTCATATAGAACACAGCTAGTACCCCTACAACAACATAAAAACCCGGCCAGAAGCAGACCGGGTAAAGGGGAATATATAATATAGGTCTTGCCTACATTATGACCTCATATTTATGCCTTTTTCTTGGGAACTCTTGTTCCTGCAATAATTCCCTCGGTAGGGCATACAAATCTACATAGCTGACAACCTACACACTTATTAGGATCCATCATAGGATGTCCATCTACCATTTTAAGTGCCTGATGTCCTCCATCGTAGCAAGAGATATAGCATCTTCCACATCCCACACACTTATCACGCAAAAACTTAGGATACTCTATAGTATCTCTATCTACATCATCAGGAGACACAATAGTATCTAATGCCACGCCAACAATATCCTGAACATGTGCGATATCATTGGAAGACATGTAATCTGATAAACCGTCTATGAGATCATCAATAATTCGATATCCATACTGCATAACAGCAGTTGTTATCTGAACAGTCCCACATCCCAGTGCAATAAACTCTATGGCATCCTTCCATGTCTCGATACCACCCATTCCACTTATAGGAACATTTTTAAGCTCATCACAATTAGCCATATCACTAATAAATCTAAGTGCTATAGGCTTAACTGCTTTTCCAGAATAGCCACCAACGCAAGACTTGCCATCAACCTCTGGTGCTGAGACAAAGGTTGACAAATTGACATTCATAATACTTTTAATCGTATTTATCGCCGCTATTCCATCTGCACCAGCCTCCATAGCAACCTTGGCAGGTTCAGTCATATCAGTAATATTAGGTGTCATCTTTGCAAGAATAGGAAGCTTAGTTCCACGTCTCGTTGCAGCAGTATATGCTCTCACCAACTCCATGTTGGTTCCAACATCACTTCCAAGTCCCTCTCCAACCATCTGAGGGCAAGAGAAATTACACTCAATAATATCAGCTCCCGCCTCTTCCATTAGCCCAGCTAACTTGGTCCACTCATCCTCAGTAGATCCCATAATAGATGCGATAATAATCTTGCTGGGATAATCCTTCTTAAGTCTCTTTAAGAAATCAATATTTTCCTCAAGCGTATGGTCTGATATCTGCTCAATATTTTTAAATCCTACAAAAGGATTATCCTCTTTTTCAAGAGTAGCAAATCTTGGTGATACCTCATTAGGAGTAAATAATCCTATAGTCTTAAAGCACACACCTGCCCAGCCCATTTCATATGCCTTTGCCACCATCTCATAATTACTTCCAACTACTGAAGATGAAAGGAAATATGGATTCTCGCAGTGTACACCCAAAAAGTCGATTGATAAATCCGCTTTAGCCTTCTTTTCCATGGGCTCAACCGTTGAAACGATTTTTTTGATATCAATTGCATCGCCCATTTTTGCCCTGTTACATGCCTGTATGCAGGGTGCGTCACAGTTCTCACAGATACCAGCTACAGGCACCTTGGTTGAGGCTCCAGCAGGATTTTCAAATCTAAGACTTCTAATAATACTATCTATCTCTAAGCCTTTGGGGCATGCCTTATTACAGGCAGCCTCATGGCATAAGAGACAGGCAGTTACTTCTTTTTTTACAAGTATTTTCTCAAATGCCATGCTCTTACCTCTCTCTAAATACCAAACTTGATTTTGATGTAATCTTCTATTACATCTACACACTTGTCTCTTCCGACCCTATCACTGTTAAGCGTGAGGTCATAATTTACTGGGTTCGTCCAATAATTGCCCTTGGTGTAATAGCTGTAATAATCTGCTCTGTACTTATCAGTCTTTTGAATAAGCTTATGTGCTTTTTCCTCTGAAATGTACATCTTACTCATAATGGATTTTACACAGGCCGCTCTTGGAGCCTCTATGTAAAAGCTAGCTACATTGTCAAATTCCTTGAGCAGATAATCAGCACATTTTCCGACAATAATACAGCTTTCTGATTTTGCCAGCGACCTTATTATATCTGCCTGAATATTGAAAAGATTAATGTCAGAAACAAATGCCTTTTCATGAGGCTCTAGGGTTGTAGGTGGCAGCTCTTTTAAAAAGGCTGCCATCTTCTTACCTCTAAGTTTTTCATCTGTTTCAACAAATAGACTTTCATCTATTCCACTCTTGTCAGAGGCCATTGTCAGTAACTGACGCTCATAAACTGGAATTCCCAGTCTCTCTCCTAGTCTGGTGGCAATCTCTTTTCCACCACTACCAAAGCCTCTGGCTATAGTAATTACATAATTATCCATTGCCTTATCCCCCTTGCTAATTGGCACGAATTTCAATTTAACTCGTACCATTTTTTCTATATATGCTATCTGATTATGAAATTAGTCTTCGTCTGCTCTTAAAACTGCACCAAGCATTACGGATGCACCATCTGTACAGTGCTCAGGAGATGAATACTCAGGCTCACAATGAGAAAGTCCATCCTTTGACTGAACAAATATCATTGTTGTAGGAAGCATATATGCTGCGAACTGCGCATCATGTCCTGCTCCTGAGTGGATATACTGATGAGATACACCAAGCTCCTCTGCTGCTGCCTTAGCGTAGCTAACGAGCTTCTTATCCCAGTAAACAGTATCTCTGTTCCAAGCCTTTTCTACCTCACAGGTACAGCCAGCCCAGGTCTTGTCTGCAAGACTCTTAACGATAGCTAATACCTTCTCAAGTACCTCAGGCTTCTCATGTCTGGCGTCAAAAGAAAAATCAATAAAATCAGGCACACAGGTATGCACACAGGGGTGACATACAATCTCCCCAGTTGTATAGACAAGATCAGAAAAGCCTAGCTTATCAATCTCCTCGTGAAGATAGCAAAGCGCCTGTGATGCTGCAAAAAATGCATCTTTTCTCTTAGGCATGGGGAATGTACCAGCGTGTGTGGTCTGTCCGTAGAACTTGATTCTGTAGTTGAACATTCCAAGTACACAGTCTACAATACCAATCTCATTTCCAGCATCCTCTAAGATAGGTCCCTGCTCGATATGAGTCTCAAACATATACATGTACTTATCAGGGCTGAGACGATATTTCTTATCTCCCTTAAAGCCTGATCTATCAAGTGCTGCCCCAAAAGTATCACTGCTGTCTAAGATACTCTTTGAATTCATCATATCCTCAAACTTGAACTTGTGACTGATATCCTCGGGCAAATAGTCGTAACAAATAATTCCTGATGACATCATTGCAGGGGGATAAAGGGAACCTTCCTCGTTGGTCCAAATCATTGCTGTAAGTGGATGCTTGTGAGGAATGTTTTCAGCTACTACTGTCTCAAGAACCTCCATAGCTGACATAACTCCTAAAATACCGTCATAGTTACCACCATTCTTAACTGAATCACAGTGAGAACCCATTACGATTCTCTTTGCATCGGGGTCAGAACCAGGAATAGTAGCATACATATTAGCAACATCATCTACCTCTATTATGGCACCGATAGCTTCCATTCTCTTTCTAAACTCGTTTCTCGCCAAAATTGCTTCAGGAGAAAGTGAATATCTTGTGATTCCACCATGTCCTGCATCACCAAACTGTGAAAAGGTCTTAATTTTATCTGTCATTCTATCTAAACTGCACTTATACATAACAATCACCTATCCTTTTTGTTTTTCTTATAATCGTTCTGTGATATCTCGAAAATCTCTAAAATCTTACTTCCTTGCGCTGCGCTTGATATACTCACCATCACCAGGAGTTCCAACATACTCGCCGTTATCATATACGAGCTTACCTCTAAGATAAGTCTGCACGGGGTATCCATGAAGCTTCTTACCCTCCCAGATTGTGTGGTCGTAATCAGAATGCATATTATCTACGCTAATTGTAAAGTCCTTATCCTTATCATAGATTACTAGGTCTGCATCTTTTCCAACAGCGATAGCACCCTTGTTATCACAACCAAAAATCTTTGCAACATTTGTAGAGCAAACCTCAACAGCCTTAGAGAATGAGATTTCACCTGCATTTGCTGCATCAAGCATATAGGGATATAGGTTTTCTACACCTGCACATCCGTTAGGAATCTTTGTAAAATCATCCTTGCCCCAATCCTTTTCATAGCTCTGGAAAGGACAATGGTCTGTTGCAACTGTATCAATAAAGCCTGCTTTTAGAGCCTTCCAAAGAGCCTCTTTACTCTCTTCACCCTTCATGGGAGGTGAACATACAAAGTTACGACCATCCTCACGCTTGTAAACCTCATTTGTAAATTCAAGGTACTGAGGACAAGTCTCAACTAATACCTCATAGCCCTCTTCCTTAGCCTTGATACAAGCCTCTAATCCTTCCTTGTCAGCCATATGCACAATATATACAGGAGCATCGAGATGTGTAGCCCAATGAACTACTCTCTTATCAGCCTCAGCCTCAACAAACTCAGGACGGCTCATGTAATGATACCATGCACTAGTCTTACCTTCCTTGAGATACTCAGCAATTCTAAGGTCAATTAGGTCAGGATTTTCTGCATGCACATTAATCATTGCACCTAATTCCTTAGCCTTCATGAGAAGTGTTGCAAGCACTCCGTCATCAACCATCATTCCTTCTTTTTTATAAACTAAAAAGCACTTAAAGCTTGTAATTCCCTTTTCAACTGCCTCTTCTAATTCCTCTAAAATCTGTCCATCATTGAGATTAGTAATACAGCAATGGAATGCATAATCACAACATGCATCCTTCTCTAAAATCTCTTTTTTAGAACCAACAAGACCTAAAATTGTCTCCCCCTTATGCTGAACAGGATAGTCAAAAATTGTAGTTACTCCACCACAAACTGCTGCCCTTGTTCCTGACAGATAGCTATCTGCCGATACTGTTCCACCAAAAGGCATCTGAAGATGCGTATGTGCGTCAATCGCACCAGGAAGAAGAAGCTTACCTGTCGCATCAACTGTCTTTTCTGCCTCACAATCCAAATCCTTACCAATAGCAACTATCTTGCCATCCTTAACAGCCACATCAGCATCATACATCTCAGTAGCTGTAACAACTGTAGCGCCTTTAACGATCATATCAACTGCCATAACATGTTCTCCTTGCTATTTTTATCAACTAAGCAAAAGAGGTACTCCGCAACTAAAACGAGTTTTGTGGATTTATCCCCATGAGTTTACGAATGGGGGTAGTGACAAGTCTTTAGACTTGGAGCGATTCTCAGCCAACTCAATTGAGTTTCAACCCGGACGTACCTCTTTGCGTATTATTTTATAATGTGTTACTTACTCCTGAAAATTGTCATACTTATAAACAAGTACAAGTCCTGATCTCTGATATACCTGTGCAATCTCTACAAGATCCATTCCACCTGCATCTGCAACTGCAAGGTTTGTAAGCCATGTTACTCCAAAGTCAACTGTTCCATTGTTTACAGCAGTTGTCTCAGCGATATCTCCACCACCAGAAACAATATTAACTGTAAGACCAACCTCATCATAATAGCCCTTGTCGAGTGCTACATAATATCCCATGAACTGTGCCTGAGGGAGCCACTTTAACTGGATTGAAACCTCTGATTTTTCTACTGCAAATGTTCCATCACTTGCCTTAACTGCCTCGTAGAATGAAGTATCTCTTACATCATCAAGTGTTGTTGCTGCAAACTTCTCAGCTGCTGAAGAATCATCAAGCTTCACATACTGCTTTGCGATATCAAGTGTCTGTGTTACAGCCGCATCATCAATCTTACCAACCTCTGAAACTGAGTTGCCATTCATATCTGTATTAACAAGCTTAGCAACCTCTTTTGCCATATATGCCTGATGCTCAGGTGAAACTGATGAACCATAGTTATAAACGATCTCAGCAGCCTCTTCGGGATTAGCGATTGCATATTCCCAACCCTTGAGTGAAGCAAAGAGGAAAGCCTTTACTGTCTCGGGATTCTCTGCTGCGAAAGCCTTAGTACAGAAAATATTATCCTCGAGCATCGCTACACCTTCATCGTTCATATCAACATAATCAACTGTATCAGCGTATGCATATCCACCATCGTAATCATTCTTTACAAGACCAAGCTCGTTAAAGGTCATAGCAGATGCAAGTGTAATCGAATCATCATCAAAGCCATCCATTGTAAAATCCTGGCTAAGATATTCTGTAGGCTGACCATACTTTGCTAAAAGCGCAAGAATCTCATACTCATTTCCTAGACCCCAGTTACCTACCTTGCCTTCAGTTGCGGCCTTAACAATAATGTCTGACTCGGCCATAACTGATCCAGCACCTGCTGACTCTGTTGCTCCTGTTGTTTCTGTCTGTGCACCACCACAGCCTACTAGAAGTGTAGCTGACATAGCAGCGACCATCACCATTGCAAAAATTTTCTTTTTCATATTTTGTACCTCCTGAAAATATATTCCTTGTCAAAGAGTTAGTTATATCTCTTCAACAGAATTGACTGTAATAGCATGAGCAGTCCGTAGAATGCTAATCCAATTAGACATGCCGTAAATATATATGCCCATGCAGTTGAATACTGTGCCAACACAATATTCTCTCTAATCTGTCTACCAACGCCTGTTATGTACTCCGCAAAATACTCACTAACTATTGCTGTCATAACACTCGCTGGAACTGATACCTTAAGTGCCACAAATATATATGGAACCGAATTAGGTAAACGAAGCTTAGTAAATGTTCTAACAGGACCTGCCGCATAGGTTTTCATCAAATCATCAGAATACAATTTAATTTCTGTTAATCCCCGGTAGGCATTTAGTCCCATATCAGCCGCTGCAATAACTGCAACCACAATTATTTTTGCTACCATACTTCTAACTGAAGCATCCTTGCTGATATCCTTAGTCCAGTTTGATATAACTGGTGCCATCGCTACTATTGGAACCGATGCAAAAGCTCCTACGACTACCAAACCGCCCTTACCTAGTCCTGGTATCATAGATGCGATAACAGCCGCTAAATAACCTATTAGGCTACCTCCAACAAGTCCAATACCTGCAACCTCCAGGGTAGACAATGTATTTTCCCAAATCTTGGGAAAATTCTCGCCAAAAATCTGTATTATTCTACTGGGAAGAGGTAGTGTAAATGTATCTGTATTAAATATGATGTGTAGTACTCCCGTCTCCCACAAAGCAATGATTACTACTCCAAAGAGCAATGGTAGAATCACTGCAAGTGCTCTTTGTGCAGGCTTACTTCTCTGAATTTTCTGCCAAAGTGTAGGTTGTCTTTTTATCTTTGCCATAACTATCACCTACCCTTTCTTGCAAGTCTTTTTTGTCTGTTCACTGCTCTGATTTCTGGTGTCACAAGATTTTGAATCCATGTGATGATATTAGTACTCATAATTCCAACAAAAGCACTAAAGAAAACTATTAACCAGAAAACATATATTGACATCGCATGCTTAAGTGATTGTGAGAGCATACAGCCTAATCCACCATCACCCTGCAAGGTATCTACCAGAATTGAAGCTGTTATTGCCATAGGTGCAGCAATTTTTAGTCCTGTGAAAAAATAAGGCACTGATGAAGGTATATATACCTTGGTGTACATATCAACCTTACTGGCTGAGAAAATGTACATCAAATCGTTTTTATCCTTGTCCACGGCCTTAAAGCCTGCCAGTGTATTGGTTGCTACTGGATAAAAGCTTAGGATTGCAGCTATTATCACTCGGCTCTGATCAATGTCTCCAGTTATAGCGAAAATAATAGGCGCTAATCCTAAAACTGGTATCAGCTGTATAAGCATCAGATAGGGAAATATAACCTTTTCCACTATTCCTGAAAGCTTCATAGCTAGTGCCAGTATATATCCCGCTGCTGCTCCGATTGCAAATCCAAGGAGAGCTCTAAGAAGCGTCATCTGTGCACTGGTGAGAACTACCATCATGGCACTCATTCCATTTGCAACAGGCTCGGGTGAGATTCCCGCCTGAATTATCTGGAAAAGATGTGGTAAAATATTCTCTGGTGTTCTCTTAATTCCTGCTATTGTAAAAGCTCCTATCTCCCAGACCGCAATTACAATCAGGGTCCAAAAGACAACTGAAACCCATTTTTTACTAAGAAATCTTTTCATATAAAATCGACCTCCCTTTTCATGAAACAAAACGCAATTTTATACGCTACCACCCTCAAAACTATTTCTTACCTTGGTAACAAGTTCTGTAAAATGTGGTGTATCCTTCATATCTAAGGTTCTTGGTCTGTCAAAATCCACATCCACTACAGCAGATAATCTTCCAGGATGAGGTGATAAAACACAGATTCTGTCTGATAGAAAAACTGCCTCTTGAATGTTATGAGTTACGAAAATAACTGTCTGTCTAGTCTGTCTCCAGAGTCTTAGCAAATCCTCATGAAGCTTTTCCTTGGTAAACTCATCAAGGGCTGAAAACGGCTCATCCATCAAAAGTATCTCCGGCTTGAGGCTAAATGCTCTTGCGATGTTTACTCTTTGCTGCATTCCACCTGAAAGCTGCTTGGGGAAATGATTCTTAAAGTTTGTTAAACCAACCATCTCCAGCATCTCATCAGCTCTCTTTGATCTCTCTTCCTTCTTAAATCCCATAACCTCGAGTGGAAGCTCCACGTTTTTCTTGATGGTTCTCCAGTCGAAGAGAACAGGCTGCTGAAATACAAAACCAAACTTTCTCATCTGTCTGATTTCCTTGGGTGTCATGCCATCAATTCTAACTGTTCCCTCTGTGGGCTCCTGCAAATCACAGATGCTTCGTAGGAGTGTTGTCTTACCACATCCAGAAGGACCAAGTAATGCAATAAACTCACCCTTATATATATCTAAATTTATCTTCTCAAGAGCCTGCATGTCTTTTCCTGCATTATCCTTGAAGATAACCTCTAAATCCTTGATTTTGATCTGTACTTCTCTATTTTCCATGGCTTATTCCCCTTTCTACCCAATATGAAGTTTCACCTTCGGCGAAACTTTTATGCGTTCAAAGCCGCGCGGCTATCACGATTAAAAATCGTGATAAGAAAAAGCACAGCAAGACACTTTTTCAGCGCCTTTGCTGTGCTATCCCGTATACACGGATTACGTTGATAATGTGACTATACGCTTTATCATTTGTATATTCTATATATCAAAGCCCAATATCTAATGTGCTGTAGCACAACTAGATTCCATATATCTTTTTATAAAGCATCACACAGTCATCTTTGGTGACTACCTTGACTGTATTTGCTGGACTTCCTGACGCGACCGCGTCGCTTGCCATCTTATCTATTACTGCTAAAAACTCCTCTTTTCCTATGCCATATTCACTAAGGGTAGGAACCTCACAGGTAGCAACAAGATTACCTACTGCATCAATAAATGCCCCGGCAGCCACCTGATCGCTCACAGAGCTATCGCAAACCTCTATCTCTCTACCTAATCTGGCAAATTTTTCTATTGCTCCATCCATAGCAAAGCTTAAACACTCTGTTAAAAGCATTGCATTACTAAGCCCATGTGGTACGTGAAAATTTGCGCCTATTGGTCTACTCATTCCATGAACCAGAGTTACACTTGAATTGTTAATACATATTCCTGCTTCAAATGCAGCTATAGCCATCTGCTCCTTTGCATACTCATCAAACCCATGAGTGTAGCTTATTGGCAAATACTTCATTATTTTCTTGATTGCATCAATTGCATACGCATCAGTAAGTGCAAAGGCCTTCTTTGAAGTAAATGCTTCTATGGCATGTGTGAGAGCATCAAGTCCTGTAGACGACGTTACACTCTTTGGCATATCCATGGTGAAATCTGGATTTACAATAGCAACCTTAGGAATAAGCTTTTCTCCTCTAAGTAACATCTTTATTCCCGATGTCACATCAGTAATTACGGTAAATTTTGTTGCCTCTGAACCTGTTCCTGAAGTCGTGGGAATCGCAACTATGGGAGGGATTTCTCCAGAGATTTCCTTGCCCATAAAATCAGCAATTTCTCCCTCATTAACTGCCATAGCTGCAATTGCTTTGGCAGAATCTAGAGGACTTCCTCCACCTATTCCAATTAAAAAATCACAAGCATTATTTGTATAAGCCGCTACTCCTTCTTTTATCATCACATCCGTGGGTTCCCCTGTGATGTCATCAAATACAATGTATAGACACCCTATTTTATCCAACGTCTTTTTAAGCTCAGTCATCATAGGAGATTTGCCCACATGCTTGCCTGTGACAATCAATGCCTTGCTACCACATGTCTTTAATGCTACTTCACTCTCTTCAAGAGCATTTCTACCTATGTATACACTTTTAGGGACTAAAAACTGTGACATATCACACCTCCAATCAGAGATTAAATCATTGTAGAATCCACGATACCTAGTACTTCATCAAGCTTAGCAAGCTCCTCTAGTAACTGCTCCTCAGTAATGATGAGTGGAGGACAAATGAATATCATATTCTCGTGAGAATATGTCATAAACTTTCTCTCCTTGAGCATTCCGATAATCTTAGGCATAATTCCTTCAGGATCCATTCCATAGGGTACTAAAGCCTCCTTTGTAGTCTTATCCTTTACTAGTTCTACGCATGAGAATAATCCAATGCTTCTAACATCTCCTACTGATGCATGCTTAGACATCATATCTTCCAATGTGCTCTTAAGCACTGCACCAACCTTATTTACATTTTCTAATATGTTTGCCTTTTGATAGTAGTTAACACAAGCCACACCAGCTGCACAGGCAAGAGGATGTCCACTATATGTAAGTCCACACGAGAGAAGATGATCATCAAAATATGATGCTATCTTTGAGCTAACTGCAACTCCTC
>JAZRXQ010000034.1:0-17644 GCA_045600305.1 Lachnospiraceae bacterium | reverse complement strand
GGTCGGCATTCTGAATAGCTGCCATACCTGATACAGCCTGAATCTTAGAGAATTTGTCAAGCTTTCTGTAGAATGAGCTCTTGAGACCCACTGCCTCAAAATCAGGCTTATCAACTACTGAAGCAACAGAAGCCGACTCAGGAGCTACATCACCATTAACCTTCTCAACGTAATTCTCTAATCCGTTACCACAAGAGGATACTACGCCAAGTCCTGTAATATATACATCCTTCTTGGTGTCTACATCCTTGACATCTCCTGCATCCTTTGAAAATACAATTGATGCATTGTTACCACCAAATGCGAATGAGTTTGAAACTACTGTATTTAATTCCTTATCCTTAGCTACATTAGGCATGAAATCAATCTTGCCTGCTCTCTCAGCTAACACCTCTAGATTCTCTTCTGTATATCCAAGTGTAGGAGGAATCTTATTTTCTGTAAGCGCCTTGATTGCAAATACAGCCTCAATTGCGCCAGCTGCTCCCAAGCAGTGACCAACCATGGCCTTGGTAGATGAAACTGAAAGGTTGTCATTTTTGCCATCAAAAATTGTATGAAGTGAAAGGAACTCTGCCATATCATTTTTAGCTGTTCCTGTTCCGTGTGCATTGATATATCCAACAGCATCCTCTGTGAGACCTGAGCTTGCGATTCCTCGACGAATAGCATTCATCTGTCCCTCGCCGTCTTCTCTGGGTGCTGTAATATGATGAGCATCCGAAGAAACACCTGAACCGAGTACCTCACAGTACATCTTAGCATTACGCTTCATAGCATGCTCATAGGACTCTACGATAACTACACCTGAACCCTCTCCAAGTGTAATACCCTGACATCTGTTAAAAGGAGAGCAGCCCTTTTCATCAAGTGCATGAAGTGCTAAAAATCCAGCATAGGGAACAGCTGCAAATGCATCCGCACCACCAGCTATAGCTATATCACACTTACCTGCTCTGATAAGGTCACAGGCGTATGCAATTGAAATGGTACCTGCTGCACATGCATTGGCAATATTCATAACTACACCATCTGCACCATATACATAAGCTATCTCATTTGCAATTGCTGAGATGGTCATCTTGGTAACGTCGCTAGCTGACTTGTCTCCTCTGTAGTAATTCTCAACACTGACAACTCCACCTACACAGCTACCCATGATAACAGATACTCTTGTTCTCTCATCATCTGCAATTGTAAGCGCTGCATCCTTGATTGCCTCATCTGCAGCCTTAACACAAAGCTTTGATACTCTATCCATCTCATCAGCATGAGGACAGTTGTCCAATGTATCGTCATTAACCTCTGCAGCAAGTGTCGCATAGCAATCTGTTGTATCAACAGAAGTGGTATTTGCTATACCTGACTTGCCAGCCATGGCATTATTCCATGTCTCTTCTACATTATTTCCAATTGCGCAAATCATTCCTAATCCTGTGACTACGCATCTGTTTTTATTATCTGTCATTTTTCTCTCCTCTTACTCCTGAAGGTATATACTCATTATACGAGAAAAAGCTGTGAGCCTTGTCACGATTGTCAAATCGTGACTATTCCCACAGCTACTCTACATCCTACTGATGCTCAACTACATACTTTGTAAGGCTATCTACATTGTAGAAATTCTCCTTAGCAACACCAGTCATTGATACACCAAACTCCTCATCAATTGCTGCAATCATCTCTAATGAATCAATTGAATCAAGACCAAGTCCGTCGTCTCCAAAGAGTGCTACGTCATTGGTGAGCTCGTCTGCATCGAGACCGAGTCTATCGATAAGTAATTCCTTAATCTTGTCTGCAATCTGCTGCTCGTTCATTCTAGTATCTCCTTCTGTCATAAAAATATATGTAAACCCAAGAGGGTAAACATTCGCCTATTCTCAATAATAGCGGTGCAATTTTAACATACTATTATTAACTGAAAATGAACTTTTCTACTTATTTATAGTTTTTACTTCATTAACCTGTTTTTGTCAAGTTTTCCCATACAAGATGCATCCACTTACATATCTAACATTTCTTGTATTCTCTGCTGATAAAGAGCTGCCCCTTCCTTTAAAATCTGTGAAGGGCGTCCCTTCTTATGTACATCAAAATCTATTTCGTCAGAGACAATAATTTCACTTCTGTGGAATTTCTTATACTTCCCCTTAACAGCAATCGGTATAATGGGCACATCTGTTTGCCTAGCAACCATTAGAAATCCTGGCTGGAATGGCTCTAAGTGATCCTCTCGTTCCAGCTTTCCCTCTGGAAAAATAAGCACAGAGCGTCCTTTTTTTAGTACCGCCTTTACATCCTCCATCCACTGCGTATCCATATCATTTAAGTCTATTCGGATATAGGGCAAATGTGTGAAGAATATATTTAATCCCTTTTTATCAAACCACTTGCTCATGACAAGTACTGTCATTTTTTTACCTGCAAAAAGCTGTGGCAAAAAAGAACCATCTCTATGATTGGTATGATTTGCTATATATATGCAAGGCTTGTTCATCTTTTTTTTGACTTCCGCCGTCAAATATCTCACCTTGGGTGCATAGGCTATCCTTCCTGCAAGATTCCATACCCCATAAAAAGCAAATCTGCTGATACCAGATGCTATTCCATTGCCAATTATCTTAAAAACATTCATAAAATCCTAAATCCTATCTGTCCTTAGCGTACCACTCGGCGAGAACCTTTTCAGCTTTCTTTCCGTAGATTGTAAAATCTCTATTCGTTTTTATCTCATCCTCTGGAGTAAGCTTTGCCTTCCAGTCCCACCAGAAAAAGCCTCCAAAATAATCTTCATCCCACATTGTCTCCATGGCGGTCTCGTAAAATAGTGCCTGCTCGTCATCGTCTATAGGTCTGTCCAGCCTGTCATGGAAATCCCAGGGATACTCTGTGCAGCCTTGCTCATTACGAACTCCGATTTCAGCGAACATGATAGGCTTCTTATATTTATCAAAGCAAGCCCTGCAATCCTCTCGTCTATCAGTCCAAACCTTCATCATCTGTTCCTTTGAGTGGTCATCTGGCGTACTGACAGGGTAATAGGCTGAAATTCCAATTACATCCACAGCATCTAACCAGGTAAACCTAAACTCGTCTCCATGGTTGATATTGTGCATTATTGAACCATGATATACCTTGCGTACCCTTGCAATCATGTCCTTACATCTCTCAGCCTGAGAGTCCATTCCCGCCATCTCACAGCCAGTGCAAAGCATCTCACAGCCATATTTTTCTGCGATCCCAGCATAGTGAAGCATGAAAGCATTGTAGCTATCAAACCATTTATCCCAGTATTCTGTAGTCTGCTCCGGGAAATTGATTCTTGCTCTCCACGAACGGTCAAGACAGTCTACCATAGGCTTTAAGCATACCTTAAGACCAAGGCTCTTTGCCTTTTTTATAGCAAATATAACTTCCTCATCAGTCTGTGTTCTTCCAAACATGGGAAATATATTTCTTGAATAAAATGTCTCTTGAAAGCAATTTACAGCAAGACATATCCAGTTCAGATTATTAGAGGCAAGCCTCTCCATTGATTTTTCCGCCTCCGGTGTCATCCACACACCTTCACCAGAAAAAAATCCCCATGTATATCCTTTTCTCAATTCCTCACGCATAGTTTACCTCTTAATTTGTCTTGTTCCGTCCTAACTCTATAGATATTCTATTAAATCCGCAGCCTCATCCTTTTTTGTGGTCTGCAAAATATTTACTACCTTAGCCCTAACCGGCTTATTTCCAAATGCAATTTCTATCACATCACCAACCTTGACATCAGTAGATGCCTTGGCTATCTTATCATTAACCATCACACGACCTGCATCACACGCCTCGTTTGCGATCGTGCGACGCTTAATAAGTCGCGATACCTTAAGGAATTTATCAAGTCTCATATACTACTCCTTTTTCACAGGATACATCTGTCCTCTTATAATTGGAAAATTACAAATAAAGCCCTGAAGCAAAAATACTTCAGGGCTAACTAATATCAAATAATCAGATTAGTTGATAGCGTCCTTAAGAGCCTTTCCAGCCTTGAACTTAGGAGCCTTAGAAGCCTTGATCTCCATTGTCTCACCAGTTCTAGGGTTACGTCCGCTTCTAGCTGCTCTCTCTGAAACCTCGAATGTTCCGAAGCCTACCATAGTAACCTTCTCACCCTTCTTAAGTTCCTCAGCGATAACCTCTGTGAAAGCCTTAACTGCTGCCTCAGCATCCTTCTTTGTAAGTCCAGCCTTCTCTGCGATTGCAGCTATTAACTCTGTCTTGTTCATTGATATATTCCTCCTATAGAATTCTTTATTTTATCGGTTTACGACAAAACTACTGTTTATTTATAACCATATTTCTTTTGAATGTCAAGATAAAATGCCATTTTTTCTTATAAAATCTACACTTTTAGGCATTTTGACGGTTTGCATCATTGGTTAATGAGTCTATTAAATTGTTTAACGTATCTATATACTGGGTATAATCCGTTTCAGAGCCGCTATTATCACCCTTTACAGGGCTGACATCTTCATCCTCATTATTATTTTCTGTATCAGAATTAGTAGTGTTATCCGTTCTATCTTCGTTGTTATCAGTTGTGTCGTTTGTGGTATTTTCCGTCGTATTATTTGTATTACCCTCTGATTTAGAATTTTCTTCTTTATCGTCCTTCTTGTTAGGATTCTCCTTGAGATCCTTTTCACCAATCTGAATAGTCGCTTTCTTGGATCCAACTGCCAGCTTCTGCTGCCAATCATCATAGCCCTTGGCAATAACCACAAGATCGTGAACACCATACCTTACCTGCATTGGCTCAGAATAATCGACCTTTTCCCCATCTATATATAACTCTGCACCTTCTATATTTACTTCAAATGTCAGCTCACACATAGAAGGCCCATCGCCCATATATTCATTCAAATCTACAACAGTTATTTTATCGCGACGTACTCTTATGGTTTTTTTATCGCCGTATCCATCATTAGCAACAGAAAACTCGTACTTTCCCTCGGGTACTACCATTGTCATATCAGGCTCTATAATAGTGTATATCTTGGTACCAAGGCACAACCAGCCTCCCTCAAAAATCTCTGTATTTGTAAGTGCTATCGTCCCATGTCCTCTTGTCACTACAATAGATAAAACATTCTTGTCTACTCCTTGTACATCAATGACATCATCCTTATCTATTTGCTCAAGACGTATCTCATTTCCGGCTGAAAAAATCCTCGAATACTCATCCACTACGTACTTTGTTGAACCTATAGTCAACATTCCAAGCTCAGTATTTATGTCGTATTTTGTGACGTCACTTTGATACCAGGCCTGGTCTGACACACTAATGCTTGTAAGGTCACCTTCGTTGTTTGTCTTTCCAATTGTCACCACAGTTCCTGGAATCATCTTTTCGACAGTAGTATAGCTTCCGTAGCGGTCATAAAAATCAGTCAACTCTCCATATGAATACTGAATAATCTTATAAGAGCCCTGAAGTCCAAGCTTAATTGTTTTTGCTAGCTCATCCTTGGATATCACAACATAAAGAGCTTCATCTGTTTTCATTGCAGCCTCAATTTCCTCTATGCTAGGTGTTCCTGTCTGAGTACCATTTGATACGTCGTTCTGTCCTGCATAATGTGACATATCTACTGATCCACTGCTCCCATTATTACCGCACCCTGTCAAAGCTGCCATAACCAATATTAAACTTATGAATAATGCTCCTGTCTTATATTTCATAAACTCTTCCTATCATCTGCTAATAATTCTTGAACATATCCTATGAGATACTCTCTAGTATTACATGTGGGGTCCTCTATAACGTGCTCCAAGCAAGCGTTTAATATATCTCCCATTCGAGGTCCTTTTTCCACCCCTATGGCAATCAAATCTGCGCCCTTAATAGCCATATCCTTGAGCTTTAGGCACTGATTCTCCGCCACAATTTGAGAATAGAATCTTTTGCAATAATTAATTCTGTTCAGCTTCTCAGTCCTTTGAAAGTCACTTTGCCCGTAAATATCTGCTTCTTGCAATTCAAGCAGTGCTTCAAAATGCTCTGCACCAACCTTAGCAACCACTCGTCTTACAGACTTTATATCTTCAACGGGTCTTACATCATGCCATTTTACTAGTCTCTTAACTAAATCAATAGTATTATTATCGGATTTTAACCTTTTTAAAATCTCTGACGACATGCGAGCTCCCACCTCTGGATGCTTCTTAAAATGGTCTACTCCCTCGTCATCCGTTGTCTTGCACTCAGGCTTTGCAATATCATGAAAAAGTGCTGCCAAGCGCAAGCTAGCATCAGGCTTAACCTCATTTATCCCGTGCAGCGTATGCCCACCTACCGTGTAACAATGATGAGGATTATTCTGCTCACACTCCATAATTTTATCAAACTCGGGTAAAAAGACCTTGCTCATACCCGTTTCATAAAACCTGGCAAAATGCATAGGATTAGGAGAAGTTAGCGTTTTTATCATCTCTGCATATATTCGCTCTGCACTAATTTTTTTCAGATCAGGTGCCAGTATTTTTATTGCAGCATAGGTTTCAGCTTCTATATCAAAGCCTAGCTGAGCAGAAAACCTGACCGCTCTCATCATACGTAATGCGTCCTCTGAAAATCTCTGCCTGGCATCTCCTACACACCTTATAATCTTATTTTCTAAGTCGCGCTGACCGTCGTACATATCCACCAACCCTGTGCTATCACTATAGGCCATTGCATTAATAGTAAAATCGCGCCTCAAAAGATCTTCCTTGAGATTGGGGGTAAATGTCACCGTATTAGGGTGTCTGCCATCATCATACTTGCCATCAATTCGATAGGTTGTGACCTCATAGCCAATGCTCCCGAGCATTACAGTCACAGTACCATGCTCAATTCCAGTATCGACAGTTCTCCTAAATAACGACTTTACCTCTATAGGCGTTGCATTAGTTGTGACATCCCAATCCTTGGGTTCTCTCCCCAAGAGACTGTCTCTTACGCACCCACCGACAGCATAGCCCTCAAACCCTGCGGATTCCAGCTTTTCTATTATGTATTTTACGTCATTCGGTAACTTAATCATCTTATAAGAAGCGGTCGGTTTCTATCCCGACCGCCATAAATCCTCTTATTTGTAACTAAATTCAAAAATTGCACATCCATAAGGAGCCAAGGGATATTCAACGTAGTAGGGCTGATTATCACATTCTCCCTTTTTAGCCTTAAAGGACTTCTTGCCACCCTTATCAGGCACCTTACCACCGAATCTCTCTTCCTCACTATTTAGGACAAGCTTGTAGCTTCCACTTACAGGCACTCCCACCTTGTAATCACTTCTCTCCATTGGAGTAAAGTTCATAACACATACCAGGCACTTCTTGCCATCCTTTGACTTGCGGATATAGCTGTAAATACTTCTTGTGTTATCGTCCGCATTAATCCACTCAAAGCCATCCCATTTATGGTCGAGTTCATAAAGTGAAGGATATTTTTTATACAGCTTGAGAAGCTCTGCCATATATGTCTGTACACTCTTATGATCAGGATCCTCCAAAAGGAACCAATCTAATTCACGCTCCTCTGACCACTCTCTTAACTGAGCAAAGTCCTGACCCATAAATAAGAGCTTTTTGCCGGGGTGTGTCATATAGTAGGTATAGCCCGCCTTGAGATTTTTGAATTTATCTATTCCAAGACCGGGCATCTTGTTAATCATCGAGCACTTGAGGTGAACTACCTCGTCATGAGAGAGTACAAGAATGTATTTTTCACTCTCATTGTAGCTTGATGCAAATGTCATAGCGTAATGATTGTCTTTTCTGAAATAAGGATCAAGCTTCATGTAGTCGAGGAAATCATGCATCCATCCCATGTTCCACTTAAACGTGAATCCAAGACCATCCTCCTTCTCAACATCTCCCGTAACCTTGGGCCATGCAGTAGACTCTTCAGCTATCATCATGGTTCCCTTGTAGCGACCAGTTATTAATGTATTCAAGTGCTTGAAAAATTCTATTGCTTCAAGATTTTTGTTCTCACCATATTTGTTAGGAATCCACTGACCATCCTGCTTGCCATAATCAAGATAAAGCATAGACGCTACAGCATCTACTCTAAGTCCATCAATATGGTATTGTTCAACCCACATAATGGCACTACCAATAAGGAAATTCTTGACCTCGCTCTTGCCGAAATCAAAAATCTTAGTTCCCCAGTCAGGGTGCTCACCTTTTCTGGGATCGGCATATTCATATACAGCCAATCCGTCAAAATTAGCAAGTCCGTGTGCATCCTTAGGGAAATGCGCAGGTACCCAATCAAGGATTACACCTATATTGTTTTTGTGTAGCAGGTCAACTAAATACGCAAAGTCTGCAGGAGTTCCATATCTGGAGGTAGGTGCATAATAGCCCGTTACCTGATATCCCCAAGAGCCATCAAAGGGATACTCTGAAATACCCATAAGCTCGACATGTGTATAACCCATCTTCTTGCAGTAATCAACAATTGATTTTGCGAATTCCTTGTATGTATAGAAGCCGTCATCATCTCTGCCAGGATGTCTCATCCAAGAACCAGGATGAACCTCGAGAATTGCCATAGGCTCCTCATAAAGATTCTTTGTCGTCTTATTTTTCTGCCACTCATCATCAGTCCACTTGAAATTGGTGATATCAGCAATACGAGAAGCGGTTCCGGGACGAAGCTCTGCCTCATTTGCATAGGGATCAGCTTTGTAGAGCTTTTCTCCTTTTTGTGTGATAATCAAATACTTGTAGAGCTGTCCTACCTGTGCTTCAGGTATAAATAACTCATAAATTCCCATCTCTGAAGGCTCGAGTCTCTTCATCTGATTGATATTTTCGTCCCAGCCATTAAATTCACCTATTACATATACTGCCTGTGCGTGGGGTGCAAGCACATCAAACATAACACCCTTCTTGCGCTTCCAGGTCATAGGATGTGCTCCAAGCTTTCTAAAAATATCATAGTGTGTAGCCTGACCTAACAGATACATATCCATATCTGTAAAATAACTATCCATTTTCACTTTCTTCTCCAATTTTTTGTCCCCCTATTCGAAATCTTTTTCGTGTATAATCACGTAGTTTTCTTCATCGGTATATCTCTTTGATGTGATAATACCAAAGAATTTCTTAAGACCAGGTCTCTCGGCATTGTCAATTGCCTGATCCATAATATCCTTGACCTGTGTAATAGTCGCAATGTGGTCTACCTTTTGGATTATATTAATCCTGTTATGGAGTGCAAGCTCTGCCATATTATCCATCTCGTATCCGGCCTCGTGAGCATAGGTCTTAGCAAATTCAACTAGCTCATTGTCTGTAAACACCGGTATATTGATACTTGCTCCAAACAGATGCATAAAGCTCTCATTACTTGCAAACAAGGCATCTAATCTGTTTTTTTCATCCTCCAATATAAGGAGAACATTTCCAGGATTCGTCCTCATATACTGAACTATATATGAACAGGTCTCTGGTCTGAGTCTTGATGCATCCTCAATTATAAGGCTCTTTCCCGCCAGCTTGTCAAATAGACTGACAATATCCTTGTTATTGAGAGCATCTCCCTTGGTTTTTCCTATAGACTTACCAGGTTTTCCTGTGAGAATCTGAAGAGTTCTAATCATATTCTCTGCCAGTCTTGAACGTCCTGAACCAGCATCTCCACTTATAACAAGGTTCCCGCTAGTAGGCTTAGCTCCTGTGACGTAATCACTCATTGCATTAAGTGCTACGCAAATCTGTCCCTTCATTCCATCTATCTGGGCAAAATATGAAAAGCCTGCTGCAAGCTCAGGTGTAAGCCTGTCTATATGACCACCATGATAGCCTGCCAATAGATTACTTCTCTCCAGTCTCTCCATTGGCTTGGTGCTCTGTCTAATGGTCTGTGTTAGAGACATATCCTTGCCAGGAAGCTGTCCAGTAGGCTGACTAATCTTGGGCTGGTCTAGTCTAACTGTCTCCTGAGTCACCTTCTTTTTCTTGACATCAGGAAGCTTTCCCGTTGCCATAGAAGCTGTCTCAGCAATGATTGCTGCGCTTAAATCAAGCTCTGGCTCGTCTTTTATCTCATTTGTCTCATTTGTCAAAGGTTCATTTACTACAGGTTCAGGCTCTACCTGACGAACCTCAACCTTCTCGGAGAGGACAGGCTGCGTATTGTCTACGCCTTCATCCACCTCATCTATTGTGGGAAGCTTTGCCGTTGACTGTCTAACAGGCTCTGTCCAACCAGGAGTGTCATCGGCAAAAATGTTCATGTCTATTTCGGGCAAGAATTCATCTTTTTTCTCTTCTTCCAGCTCTTGCTCAATCTCTGCGGCGATTTCTTCTTCGATATTGATCTCGCCAACAGATTCCATTATCTCTTCTTCCTGCTGAGCTTTTCTCTCATCAGCCTCTGCATCGACCTCTCTGAAATTGCTCCACTTGCCAATTATCTCATCAAAGCCCTGTGGCTCGTTAGCAGCAGTCTCATCAAACATCTGGCTAGGCTCTGGAATAGGCTCCGCCTCTAAAAACTCCTGAGTGGGCTCTGGTATCGGTTCAGGCTCAGGTACTGGTGTCTGAACATAAGCTTCGCTGTAGCTTCTGAAATCTCTTTGAGGTGCCGTGTTCTGTGAAACCCTCTGTGCATAAGGGTCTGCGTTTAATTGCTGTGTATTACCCAATGCATTTCTATTTGTGATTCCAGATAAATCGGGTAACGGTGCTGTCATCTGTGTGATAGTGGACTGCATCTGCTGCTGCATTCCAGTCATCATCGCTATCTGCTGCTCCATCTGCTGATTAAGCTGCTCCATTGCTCTAGTAGCAGCCTCCATGTTTTCAGGCGTAGGATTAGCATACGCTCTATTTATAATCTCCTGTGCCTCAGCCTGAGCTGTCTGAGTATCTACGTTATATAGCTGTGAGAGCATATCATTAGTCTCATGTAGAGCTCTAGCCCTCGCTGTCTCAAGCTTTCTAGTCTCAATCTCCTGCATCGCCATGGTAGCAGCTCTTTGTGTTCTGCCCCAATCACCCATAATCTCGCTCATATC
This sequence comes from Lachnospiraceae bacterium, assembly GCA_045600305.1. Lineage (GTDB taxonomy): Bacteria > Bacillota > Clostridia > Lachnospirales > Lachnospiraceae > JAZRXQ01. The sequence goes on along the minus strand of JAZRXQ010000034.1, from coordinate 6,578 downwards.
GCCAGTAGGCTGAACAGGAGTCTCCTGAGCTAAAATCTCATTATATACAGAATTGAGTTCACCTTCTATCTCTCTATCAGATGCATACTGTCTATCATAATCAGCTGCGCTTGGAAGCTGATCTGTAATTTTTCCAGCCACGTAGGGGTTACCCTCTACAGTCTGTCTAATTGTGTTCATGGCATCCTCAACCTGCTCCTTAGAGGATGCAGAACGAATCTGCTGCATACCTCTAGCAAGCTCTGCCTGAAGATTAACAGTATTATATTTTGTAGGATCGTATTTTACCTCTGGAATGTCCTTTACGGAGGTAACTATCTCGCCAGACTCATATCTCTCTCCTGGTCTTACCTCTACAATACCCTGCTTACGCTTGAGTAGATCCTGAAGCACAATGTCCTGTTCAAGGCTAAGTGGCTCATACTGTTTCTTTAGCCTAAGTGCCTCTATAACAAAATCTCCATCCTGGAAATATAAAACCATCTCGTTGCAGGCATCCACACATTCACGAACCATACCAGCTTCGTGATAAAGATATGCCAGCTTATACATCCATTCGGGCGAGAAATCATGTTCCTTCAATGCTTCCAATATCTTAATCTGAGAAGAAATAGGATCCTTTCTCTTCCTGCTCATATAGAAAAGAAGCTCGTATCTTCCTGAATCATGAGGTGCTAGCGCAGCATATTCGTTGTAAAACTCCTGCGCATCATCAAGCATGCCAGATTCAATGGCTATCATACAAAGCCTGAACATTATCTTTTTGCTCTTGCCCTGAACTGATTTTCCATACGCTAAAAGCATTACTTCCTTACACTGGTCATATCTGTGCATCTGGTTATAAACCTCTGCTGCCAGCATAAGTGAAGTAGGATTCTTCGTCTTTTTCCAGTTCATTTTATCACAAAGCTCACTGGCTTCCTGAAACTCTCCTTTGTTATAGAGTTCTTCTATTTCGTTCAGTGTAAGTTTGTGTTCAAATCTATCCATAAATAACCTCTACAAGTCATAATACTGAGTAAATTTACCCACTTTCTGCAGTATTTTATCATATATAGAATAATTTTACTATTTTAATTTTTCGCTCTCTCTTCTAAGACGCTCGCTCTCCTCTTGGAGCTGTTCACTCTGACGTCGTAGCTTTTCGCTTTCTTCCTGAAGAGCAGTTTTTTTCCTTTTGATTTCCTCGTATTCCTCACCCATACGAGCTTCGGCCTTTTCTCTACGTTCCTCTAGAATTTTCTTTCTTCTTTTATATCTTAGGAAACGGTTTATCTTTGCAAGTATTCCCGTATTTGGTGTTCGGCCTTCACTTCTATCCCAGTCATTGCGATTAAATTCCATGGTCTCTGTATCTACACTTGTAACAGTTGTATATACAAGAGTCTCTGTGGGCAGGCCCTTTTTCTCTAATTTCTTGTTAAAGGCGCGCTCGATAAGGAAATAAATCACTCCAAATGTAGGAACGGATATAAGCATGCCCGGCACACCAAATAATCCTCCACCGACTATAATTGCAAAAATCACCCAGAAGGATGAAAGTCCTGTGGAATCTCCAAGTATCCAGGGTCCTAACACATATCCATCAAAGGTTTGGATTGCGATTATCATTATAAGGAACCACAACGCATAAATCGGATCTACTAAAAGCAGAATAACCATACAAGGAACTGCTCCTATTATCGGTCCAAAAAACGGAATGATATTAGTTATACCAATTATACCTGCAAGCATTCCCGCATAAGGCATTCTAAAGATTATCAGAATAATAAATGTCAGTATACCTATTATTATGGAATCAACTATTTTTCCTGTAATAAATCCTCCAAATACCTTATGAGTCTTGTGAATAACCTCAACTACACCATTAGCAGTTTTGGGCTTCCATAGTACAAAAATAATCTTTTTTCCGATACCCTCAAGCTTTTCCTTCTCTATAAATGTAACCACACCTATGATAAGTCCAATAAGGAAGTCCTTGAGTGCCACAAGAAGCGACCAAACTCCGCTGGTAACAGAAGCTACATATTCAGTTATATTGGGGACAACCTTTTCGTTAAACCAGTTTTGTACTGCTATTGTAGCTTGATTTAGCCAAACTGTAACCTCTGGATGCTGACCATCCCCGTTTACTATTCCCGAAAACCATCTGTTAAAGCTTTCCGCTCTACGAGGGAAGCTATCAATAAAATTCTGCAGGTTGGCTATTATTGCCGGAATAATCAGCATAAAGAATGCTGCCAAAAAAGCAATAAATATCAGAATTGTAATTATACTTGATACAATTCGACCCACCTTTTGCTGTAATGCAGGCTTTTTCGACTTAGCCATGGTGTACCTGTTGACAAAGATTTTTTCAATCTTTTTTTCAACTGGATTCATCAAATATGCTAGGATAACTCCTATCATTATAGGGCGAAGTGCTGTAAATATCTTGTCTATCACCCCAGTAAATGATGACCATCTGTACATCACAAAGAATATAAGCGCACAAGCACAGAATACCAAAAAGACGGTTAAGCCTATCGCAAAATAACGATGTGCTCGTTTTTCCTTCGGGATTTTTTCTTCAGTTTCAGCGTAACTCTTCTTGTTTTCTTCCATCGATTTACTTTCTATTATAGTTGATGAGACATCCCTTGAGAATAATCTCTCTTTCGTGATCAGTCATGTCGCCAAGAGTCATAGCAAACTCTACAAGCTTGCCTTCATGCACTGCATATGCCTTAATCATTTCTGTTTTATTCGCAACTGCCTCTCTTATTCCAGGCACCCAGATGTAATCTCCATTAGTGAAAGGAAGGTCTCCCTCGGGAATTACAAAGGGAAGCATTCCCCAGTTGATAAGGTTTGAACGATATCTCTTGGTTGCGTATTCAAAGGCAATATTTGCCCAACCGCCTAATACCTTCTGGCAAGACGCAGCCTGCTCTCTTGCAGATCCATCACCAGGCTTAACTGCAAAAATTGTACTACCAATTCCAAAGTTTTCATGACTCGCATCAGGAAACTGAGTCTTGATGATTGGCATAACCTCTTTGAGCTCAGGAAGCTCAGCGCAAGGGTGATTTCCAGCTACTCTTGCATCTTCAGCAACCTTGACAGCCTTGGCACGAGGCACGTAGTCAGGATCCTTTCTAGAGAGAGTAAACTCTGCAAGTCCAAGAGGATTTGATCTAAATGATGATGTCTCTCCCGAAGGGATGAGCTCATCTGTTGTAGTAACAGGGTCATGAATCTCTGATACAACCTTGAGGAGTAAGTTCTCAGTAAGTGGCTGCATTGCAGGCCAATCCTTGATATTGGGTCCAAGTACAACCTCCTCTTCAGGATGTGCAACGCCCTTTGAATCGTATACACGATTAGCATAGATACTGCTGTCAAAGAAATATCTGGGCTTTGTATATTTAACATCAAAATCAAGTGCTGATGTAAGGTATCCCTTGTTTGCTGCAGTAGCTGCAATTGATCGAGCATCCATAAGAGCAACTGATGCGATCTGACCATTCTGTACCTTTGATCCCTCACGGTTAGGGAAGTTACGAGTTGAATGTCTGATTGAGAAGCTGTTGTTAGCGGGTGTATCTCCAGCTCCAAAGCAAGGTCCACAGAAGGCTGTCTTCATTATAGCACCTGTACTCATAATCTTGGCAGCTGCACCATTTTTAACAAGCTCCATATATACAGGCATTGATGCAGGGTATACAGAAAGTGTGAACTCATCTGCTCCTATTGATGCACCATCCAAGATATCTGCAGCGTCACAGATATTCTCAAATCCACCACCTGCGCAACCAGCGATGATACCCTGGTCTACGTATAATTTTCCATTTCTAACCTTCTTCTTGAGGTCTAAATCAACTGCTCCATTAAAGCTTACCTGTGCTCTCTTCTCGCAATCTTCTAAGATATCCATGAGATTTGCATTGAGTTCTCTGATTGTATACGCATTGGAAGGATGGAAGGGCATAGCAATCATGGGTTCAATCTCGTCTAGATCAACCTCAATCATACCATCGTAGTATGCAACCTCGCCAGGATGAAGCTCCTTAAAGCCTTCTGATCTACCATGAATGTCGTAGAACTCCTTGATTTTAGAGTCTGTGCTCCAGATTGATGAAAGACAGGTTGTCTCTGTCGTCATGACATCAATACCGATACGTGTATCTGCGCTTAGGTTTGCAACACCCGGTCCAACAAACTCCATTACCTTATTCTTGACATAGCCATTTCCAAAGGTTGCTCCTATAAGTGCAATTGCAACGTCCTGAGGTCCTACTCCAGGACGAAGATTTCCCTTGAGATATATTCCAACTACACCAGGTCTCTTGACGTCGTAGGTCTGTGAGAGAAGCTGCTTAACAAGCTCTCCACCACCCTCTCCAATAGCCATTGTTCCAAGGGCACCATATCTGGTGTGTGAATCAGAGCCAAGAATCATACCGCCACACTCAGCGAGCATTTCTCTTGCAAACTGGTGAATAACTGCCTGATGAGGGGGTACATAGATTCCGCCATACTTTTTAGCAGCTGAAAGACCAAACATGTGGTCATCCTCATTAATAGTTCCGCCTACAGCACAAAGCGAGTTGTGGCAGTTGGTAAGCACATAGGGTACAGGAAATTTCTCAATTCCTGAAGCTCTACATGTCTGAATAATTCCAACAAAAGTAATATCATGAGAGGTGAGCTTGTCAAACTTGACCTTAAGCTCATCCATATTATCTCCTGTATTATGTGCTTTTAAGATATTGTAGGCAATTGTATTTTTTGTCATCTCAGCCTTATCCGCTGTCTTGCCTGTTGCTGCCTGCACCTTTGCAGCTGCATCTGCGCCATCTGCTATTATCTCTTTTTCATTGATAAGATATGCGCCACCTTCATAAAGTTTCATTTTGTTACCTCCTTGATTCGCACTATTTCGTGCCAGATAATATATAATTAATTCCCCTTGTTGTCCTGTTCATCCTCTTTAGCTGCATCTATAGCCTCTGCAGCCGCAAGCTCCTCATCGCTTATATCATCTAAGCTGGGATCATATTTATACTGGTCAAACTTTGATAGGTCAATATCTATCTCCACATCATCAAGAGCTGCTGTGGTAGCTTTTTCCTCTGAGTCCTTAGATTCCTCGCTACCTGCTTCCTTCTTTTCTTCATCCTCGTCGAGTTCTGGAGTTGCATAACCATGCTCCTGAAAGAAAGCCCTATTTATCTTAATCTCAGTTTTGACATTTGCAAACTGACTCTCTTCGGGAGGTGTATTGTTCTCTAACTCTTTTTCCTTGGCAATCTGTCTATTACGCTCCTCGATAAGACTCATATATGTGCCTGAATCCATAAGCTCCTGGAGCTGACTCTTAAGCTCAAGCTGATTCTTGCTCATAGTCTTTCTATCCTGATCAAACTGCTCAATCATAACCTCTTGAGATTTCTTCATAAGGTCAAGTGACTCATTGATAAGGGTCTGCATACGACCCAGAGTCTCATCTGTGTACATAATAGAGGCCGCATATATATCCTCTGCTTTTTTTGTGGCATCCCACACAATCTTGTCAGCCTGCTGCTGTTGATCGAGTAATGCCTTTTGCCTAGAGCTCGCCGTCAACTCGTATTCCTCTGTCAGCTCATAAACGCTGGCATTGAGTGAATCTATCATCGCAAAAAGCTCTTCTTTATTAACAATAACCTGATCCTTGCCGTAAGCACGGCTTCTACCTACTAATATATGTATATCTCTGAGTACATTTTGAAATCTGTCAAGTGCGCTCATAGTAATTCTCCACCTTTGTATAAAACGCAAAAATTCAAGCCTCCCCGGAAATACCTTTTCCGGGGGCGCTTGATAATAAAACTAACCTTTGATACTAATACGGACTAAAGCCTTTTTGAGGGCTAATTCTGCTCGCTTAACATCGAGATCTGTGGGCTTATTAGCCAATCTCTCCTCTGCACGAGCTTTTGCCGCCTCTGCTCTATTTCCGTCGATCTCGTCAGGCCACTCTGCAATCTCCGCAAGAAGTGTAACCTTGTCACCCAGTATCTCAACAAAGCCCGAATGTATTGCCGCTTTTTTGATTCCACCAGGTTCTGTAATAGTCACTATTCCAGGACTAAGCACTGTTGTAAGAGGTATGTGGTTTTTGTAAATACCCATATCTCCCTCTACTGTTGACATCTCCAAAAAAGATGCCTGTCCAGTATAAAAAGTCCTGTCAGGGGTAACTATTTCGACTGTAAACAGTGTGTTATCCTCTGCCATAATCATTCTCCATTGTATGACTACTTAACTCTTGCTCGAACCTCGTCAATAGATCCTGCATTGAGGAAATGTCCCTCGGCAACATCATCAAGCTTGCCTTCGAGAATCTCCTTGAAACCTCTGATTGTCTCAGCTATGGGCACATATTTTCCTTCGAGACCTGTAAACTGACCAGCTACGAAGAAAGGCTGAGAGAGGAATCTCTGTACCTTACGCGCACGGGATACAACTAGCTTGTCCTCTTCTGATAACTCATCCATACCGAGGATTGCGATGATATCCTGAAGTTCTTTATATTTCTGAAGAATCTCCTGAAC